>NC_007626.1:1267500-1567500 GCF_000009985.1 Paramagnetospirillum magneticum AMB-1 | reverse complement strand
CCCACCACCGGCGTGCCCTGGCCCATGGCCTCGATCATGACCATGGGGCAGGCCTCGACCAGCGAGGGATGAACCATCATATGGGCGGCGGCGAATTCCTTCAGCACCTCCGGCGCGGGGATCTGGCCGACGAAGTCGATTCCGTCGCACAGCTCCCGGGCGGCGGCCCATTGCTCCGCCGCTCCGCCGGGCTCGAAGCCGTAGCCCAAAAGCCTGAGGCGGGCCTCGGGGAAGACCTCGCGCACCAGCGGAAAGTCCTGCAGCAGCCGGGAGATGTTCTTGAAGCGGCTGAACCCCTGATTGGCGGCGACCAGGACCGGCGGCCCCGGAGGAAAACTCCGGGGCCGCGGGGCCGTGGCCTCGGTCACGATGCCGTTGGCGATGACCTGGCATGACCGGCGGAACCAGGCCTTGGTCTTGGCCGCCACGTAGGGCGATACCGCCACCAGACGCGAGCATTTCGCCATGGCCACGGCATGCATGACCAGCCGTCCCATCCGGTAGGGCGTGAACTGCGAGCGCAGAACGGCGGGAGCCCAGTCGTGAATGGTCACCACCACCGGGGCCACATCGGCCTCCATCGCCGCCAGGGCATGCTCATAGCTCCAATGGGCATTGAGGATTTCGGGCGGCTCGGCCCGCATCATGGCGACCAGCGCCCGGCGCTCGGCGGCAAAGCCGTCCCGCATCCGGTGCCGTGGCCGGTAGGGGCCGATATGAATGGCCAGGGACGGGCCGGACAGGCGCAGGGGCTCGCGGCATTGCTCGTCCAGGGTATAGATCACCACCCGGTGTCCGTGGCGGATCAGGGCGTCGGCCAGCCCTTCCACCGGCAGGCCGTTGCCGCAAGGCCACGACCGCGCCGCATCTTCGGGATGGAGGTGATGGGCCAGAGCCCGGGGATTGCACGGTCCGGCCAGTCCGACGATCACCGGCCGGCCTCCGCCAGGCCCTTGGCCCAGGCGATGGTGGCGGCCAGCCCGTCTTCGAGCCGGGACGACGGCACGAAGCCCAATTCGGCGTGCGCGGCGGCGGGATTTCCCACCGAGAGGCGGATATCGCCGGTCCGCGCGGGAGCATGCACCACCCGCGACGGGGACTGGCAAAGGTCGATGACGGTCCGGGCCAGATGCCCGATCTCCACGCCCATTCCGCCGCACACATTGTAAATGGCGGCCCTGGGCTCCGACGAGGATTCCAGTACCCCCATGGCCCGGCGGAAGCCGCGTACCACGTCGTCCACGAAAACGAAATCGCGAATCTGTGCCCCGTCGCCGAAAATCACCAGATCCTCACCCTTCATGGCGCGGTCGATGAAAATCGAGATCACGCCGCTATATGGCGAATCGGGAACTTGTCCCGGGCCAAAGGCATTGAAGATACGCAACGCCGTGACCCGGCCGCCAAAGGTGCTGGCCGAGACCCGTGCGTGCAGTTCGCCGCCCAGCTTATCGGCACCATAGGGAGAAACGGGCCAGGCCGGCGCCGCCTCATCCAGGGGGATGGCGCCACTTGCCCCATAGACCGCGGCCGACGAGGCCAGGACCACCGGAATCGGCCGTTCTCTGCCGGCCAGCCTGGCCGCGTCCAGGACGTTGACGCAACCACCCTGATTGATCCGATGGGTTTCAGCCCATCGCCGATTGCATTGCTCCACCGACGCCACGGCAGCCAGGTGAAAACAGCCGTCGACCCCGTCCATGGCCCGCGCCACAATCTCGGGCTGGGCGACATCACCCGCCAGCAGGCGGACATCGGCTGGAACGGCGCTCGCCTTTTCCCGGGCGAGGATGTCGAGCACGGTAACTCCGTGGCCGGCGGCCAGCAAGGCGCTCACCAGACGGGAACCCAGGAAGCCGCAGCCTCCCGTGACCAGATAGTGCCGCACCATGGCCCAACCTCCAGCGCCGCGCCCGGCCAGTACCGTCTTGTGCGAAGTCCTCGACCGGCGGGGCGGCTATTGATAAACACAATCCCAACGGGGTTCAAATGACTTTTAGGACCCGTTGCAGTCGATGCGGACCAGCCTTCAAAGGCCCGCGCGGAAGAAAGGACAGGACCCCATGGCTGGTCACGATTCCTGGCCACCCCCGGTGCGGCGGTTTCTGCTGTCGACCCGGGCCGGACGGATTGGGCTGCTCGTCCCCCGTCTGTGCATGGCGGCTTGGCGGTCGCGGGGGCTGCACGCCCTGTGGGCGGCGCTGGTCTGGACCTTTCGCTCGCGTGATATCGCGTCGCGCTCGTACCATACGACGCGGCTGAACCAGGATGAATTGTGCTGGACCATCGCCGCCGTGACCCGGATTCCGATCGAACGGATCATGGGCTGGCGCGACGAGATCCTGGCCGACGACGACCTCGCCCGGCATGTGCGCCGCGCCGTCGAGTCCTCGCCCGAGCGCTGGTCCCATGACCCCGATTATCGCCTGGGGCGCCGCCTGGCCTATTACCTGCTGACCCGCGCCCTCCGGCCCAAGCGGGTGATCGAGGCGGGAGTGGACCGGGGCTTCGGTGCCGTCCTGATCCTGCGGGCTCTGGAGCGCAATGCCGCCGAGGGCTCTCCCGGCGAGTATCTGGGCATCGACCGCAAGCCGGAAGCCGACGCCTTCCTCTACACCGCCTATCCCGCCCGCCGGGGCCGCATCCAGTGCGGCGATGCCGCCGCCATCCTGCGCGGCCTGCCCGGCGACGGCAGCCTGATCATCCACGACACGGGGATCGAGCCGACCCATCTGGCGGCCTTCACCGCGGCGCTCGACGCCATGTTGGCCGACGACACGGTAGTGATCTCGTCCTGGCTGCGTCCCGACTTCATGGATCTGGCGCGCCGCCGGTCGCGCGGATTCCTGGGACACAAGGACAGCGCCCCCGGGCACTGGAAGCCCCCCAGCCGCATGAGCTTCATTTTCCCGGCAGGGCGGCAGGACCAGCGAGACGCCATGCGGACCGAGCTCCCATGAAGAAAGGGGGCGGCCCTCGCGGACGCCCCCTTGACCTGCCGCACGACGGAACGCCGCCCTATTTCGGCTGTTCGACGAATTCCACGGCGCTGGGCTTAAGCGTATCAGCCTTGGGCGCCGCGCCGCCCTCGCCCTCGGCGGCCTTGGCCGGGGCGGCGCTGGAGGGCGCCGGGACCGAAGCACCGACCGGAGTTGCTCCCGTCTGGCTCGGCAGCGCCGCCCGGGCATCTTTCTGGCCGTTCAGCGAAGCCTTGACGGCGGCGGCGCGGAACTGGCGGTAGAGACTGCGGATGGCGGCGTACTCGTCAATGGACGTGCGCCGGATTTCCTTCAGGGTATCCAGGTGCTCGGTGCGCGTATCGACAATGTCGACGCCCGTATTGACGTCATTGATCACACCCAGTCCCTGGGCGGCGAAGACCCGGCCCATGGGGTCGGCGAAATAATCGGCGACACGGCCCGCGCCGTCGCGCAGGTTGGACGGCCCCAGGAACGGCAGCATGACGTAGGGACCTTCATCGATCCCCCAGGTGGCGAAGGTGATGCCCAGGTCGGTGGAGTGGCGCTTGGCCCCGCCGCTCTCTGCGACCACGTCCTGGGTGCCCAACAGACCGAAGGTGGAATTGATGAAGAAGCGGCCCAGCGCATCGGCGGCGGCGGCGGGATTGCCCTGGAGCAGATCGTTGCCGGCCGTATAGGGCTCCTGCATGTTGGCCAGGAGATTATGAATGGCCTGGCGCAGCCAGTCGGGCATGACGTCGCGATAGGTCTCGGCCACGGGCTCGGCCACATTGGTGTCGAGGAAAGCATTGACGTCATAGATGGCGCGGTTGGTGGGCTCCATCGGATCGTTGACGGCCTCGGCCTCGGCGCGTTCCTCGGGATCCTCGGGCAGCGTGGCGCAGGCCGAAACCATCGAAACGGCCATGGCCGCCGCCACGGAAAGCAGACGACGCCTCATAATGCAAAACCTCCAACCCGTGGAACCCCGGCCGGGTGATCAGGCCGCTCCCGGCGCGCATAATATCCACTGCGACGACGAGGTCAAACGCCATATGAAATCGGCAATTCCGCCACGAAGACAGAGCCCCGCCCGAAAATGGAACGGACGGTAACGGAAATCCCCAGGATTCTGGCGATTCGTTCGACTATGGCCAAGCCCAGCCCCAATCCCTCATCGGCACGCCGGGTCGGATTGTTCAACTGGTAGAGTTCCTCGAAAATAAACGGAAGATTCTCTTCGGCAATGCCGATTCCGCTATCCCAAACCTCGATGCGGATTCGACCCTGGCGGCGGCGGCACCCCACCACGATGCCGCCCGTCTCGGTGTAGCGCACGGCATTGGTCACCAGATTGCCCAGCAGGCGTTCGAGCAAGGTGGCGTCGCTGACACAGCTCAGCGAGGTCTTCACCACCCGCAAGCGGAGGCCCTTGGCGTCCGCCGTGGGGCGGCTGGCGGCCGCCACCAGATCGAGCAGTTCCCCCAGATTGATGCTTCCCGGCGTCACCGTCATGCCGCCGGCGTCCAGACGCGACATGCTGAGCAGGGCCTTGAGCTGGCGCGAAAGCTGGTTGGCGCATTGCTTGGCCTTGATGCCGGGCTCGGGCTGCCGCTCCGCCAGGATGGCGCAGTACATCTGCAAGGCCTGCATGGGCTGGCTGAGATCATGACTGGCGGCCGCCAGAAAGCGCGACTTGGAGGCGGAGGCCTTTTCGGCGATCTCCTTGGCCAGACGCAATTCCAGTTCCGTCTGCTTGCGGTCAGTAATGTCGATAGCGGCGCAGATCAGCCCCACGGTCTCGCCCCGCGCGTCGTAAAGCCGGCGCGCGATGAGATCGAAATATTGCGGCCTGCTGAAGGCCAGGCTTTGCACCTGCACGTCGCGCCGCACCGAGACCCCGGTCTCGATCACGCCGCGATAGATGGCGCACAGCATGTCGGCGCTCTCGCGGGTGAAGATGTCGTATTCGGTCTTGCCGATCAGATCGGCATCGCCAAATCCCACCTGGCAGGAATGGGCCCAGGTGTACCGCAGGTCCAGGTCCAGGGTGAACGCCACCGAGGTTCCCAGTTCCATGGCCAAACGAAAACGCTGCTCGCTCTCGGCCAGGGTCTCCAGCGACACATCCAGTTGGCGTCCCAGAAACTCAGCCAGCCGCTCGTTCAGGGATTGCTTGGCCGCATGGGCCAGCTCCAGCCGAGACAGCGCCTCGCGCAGACGCACCTTGGAATCGATCAGATCAGATATCTCGGTAAAGGTAACAAGCGCAGCATCGGGTTCACCGGCCTCCATGGCAATGGGCTGGGCCTGCAGGCGCAGCCAGACCCGTTCACCGCCGCGGCTGATGCCCATCACCAGAGGCCCGGCGGGCTGACGGGTTTTCAACGCCACCGTGGCGGGATGATCATCGCCGCCCAGCGGAGTGCCGTCCAGATAGGTGGCGTCCCAATCCTCCACGTTGCAGGTCTTGCCGATCAGGTCGGAAGAACTCTGACCGAGAATGCGGGAGGCGGCGGCATTGGCGTAAATGATCCGGCGGCAGAAATCCTGCACCACGACCCCCTCGGCCATGGTGGCGAGCAGGGTCTTGTACAGATCGGCATTAACCGGAGATGACAGCACATTTGCCTCGCGGGCTCGAGATGGCCCGAATTAGGAGGCCTCCGGGCCGAATACGTCAAGCCCCCCTCTCTGGACTGCGGACAGAGACCGAACCGATATCCCGACCCGAAACGGTCATGGAGCCGTCATGGAACCGTCGCACTCAAACGCTATCCTCCCGCCGCCAACGGACCATGGAGGGCAAGAGTGTCGGGCGAGAAGTCCATGCGGCGGGAATGCCGGGATTGCACCTATTGGACGGGAAGGAATTGCGCGATCGCCGACATGCGGCCGGACAAAAAAGAATGCCGCGGATGCGATTTCTTCATCCGCGACAGTCTGCGATACGCCTTCTTCGCGAAGGTCTGATACCGGCGGGCCGGCAAAGGCACGGCCTCAATTTCACGGGCAATCATTACATACTAATGGCCTAATGTCAATGACCTGACTAGAGGTCGAAGACCCGCCCGACTGCCGCCAGGGACCTGGCCCACAGATCGGCCAGTTCCTCGGCCCGGGCCATGGTCTCCGGGTCTTCCGAGCGTGCCGCATCCTCCACCGCCCGGCATTTGGCGGCCAGGGGGGAAAGGTGCAGGCTCGACGCGGCGCTGGCCATGCGGTGGGCAAGCTGTCCGGCCTCGGCCAGCCGGCCGGCTTGGGCGTGGTCGGCCAGCGCGGCCAGGTCGGCCGCCGACGAGGTGCGGAACAGTTCCACCAATCCGACCATGCGGTCACGGCCCAGATCCCCCATGTCCGACAGCAGACCCGCAACCTCCACCAGGTCCGTGTCCTGGGCCGATGCGCGGGGAGCGGCGTCCGAACCGGACAACAGGTGGCCGATATGGTCGAAGCGAAAGGGCTTGGCGAGGCAGCCGAGGATGCCGGCCTCGCGCCAGCGGGCTTCGTCCTCCTTCACCGGATTGGCGGTCAGCAGGTAAAGCGGCACCTTGGCCGCCTCCCCCGGCAGGGCACGGATGGCCCGCGCCGTGTCGATGCCGTCCATGCCCGGCATGCGCATGTCCAGCAACACCAGATCGAATCCGCCCCGGGCCGCCGCCTCGACCCCCTCGTGGCCATCGCAGGCGCACACCACATGATGGCCGCGCCGTTGCAGCAAGCCGGCGGCCACCTCGCGGTTGACCTCGTTGTCGTCGACGAGAAGGACCCGGCAGGGGCGTTCGCTTCCGCCGCTCTGTTCGGCCAGGGGCGATTCGGCGGGCGGCAGCGGCAGGTCGACTCGGAAGGTGGAGCCCCGGTCCGGAAGGCTGTCATAACCGATGACGCCGCCCATCAGATCGGTCAGGCGCTTGCAGATGGCCAGCCCCAGTCCGGCCCCATCAAAGCGGCGCGCCGCGCCGCTGTCGCCCTGCCAGAATTCGGTGAAAAGCTGCGCCCCGATCTCCGGCGCGATACCGATTCCCGAGTCCTTGACCGAGAAGCGCAAAATCTGCCCCTGTTCGACGGCTAGGGGCTCGACGCCGATCTCCACGCCGCCCCGGTCGGTGAACTTGATGGCGTTGCCCACCAGATTGAATAGAATTTGCCGCAGACGCAGCCGGTCGCCCGAGACCACCCGGCGCACGCCGGCGCCGAAACGGCACGACAGCGCCAGGTCCTTCTCCGCCGCCCGCGACGCAAGGACGAGGCGCACCTCCTCCACCGTATCGAGCACGTCGAATGGCTCGACGGCCAGGGTCATGCCCTCGGCATCCAGGCGCGAGAAATCCAGGATGTCGTTGACCAGCCCCAGCAGCAGTTCCCCCGACGACACCAGAGTCTCGGCAAAGGACTTCTGGCGCGGGTCCAGGTCGGTCTCCAGCAGCAGGCGCGCCATGCCCAGCACTCCGTTCAGCGGCGTGCGGATCTCGTGGCCCATCATGGCCAAGAACACCGACTTGGCCCGCGCCGCCTGCTCGGCGCTGTCGCGGGCCTCGCGCAGGACTTCCTCGCCCATCTTGCGCTCGATGGCATAGCGCACCACCCGCGACAGGATGAAGGCATCGCCCAGCCCCTTGACCAGATAATCCTGGGCGCCCCGCTTCAGGGCCTCCAGGGCGACGGCGTCGTCGTCATTGCCGGTCAGCACCACCACCGGCAGGCGGGGGGCGACCCGGGTCAGGGCATTCAGGGTGCCGATGCCCGACGAATCCGGCACACCGAGATCGGCCAGCACCACGTCGAAGCTCTGGGGGCCTTCGGACAGGCGCTCCACCGCCTGGGCCAGCCGCCCGACCACGGTGACCTCGAAGGGCGTGGTCTTGACCCGGCGCAGCATCTGCCCCACCAGCTTGGCGTCGGCGGGATCGTCTTCCAGCAGCAGGACGCGGATCGGGGGGACGTTCATGGCGGCAGTTGCGCCGTGCCGAACCAGAAATCCTCGATGGAATGGATGGCGGCGGTAAAGGCCTCCACATCCATGGGCTTGGAAACGTAGCTGCTAGCGCCTAGGGCGTAGGCTTTCTTGATGTCGCGGTCCGCTCCCGAGGTGGACAGAATCACCACGGGAATGGAACTCAGTGCCGCGTCGGCGCGGATGTCTTCCAGGATTTCGTGGCCGTTGCGGCCCGGCAGGTTGAGATCGAGCAAAATCAGGTCGGGACGGGGCGCCTGGGCATGGGCGCTGCTCCGGCGCAGGAAGTCCATGGCTTCGCCGCCGTCCTTGACGTGATGAAGGCGGCAGACATGGCGCGACCGCCTGAGCGCGATGCGCACCAGCCCGGCGTCGCCCAGGTCATCCTCCACCAGCAGGATGTCGTGAATGTCCTTGGAAGCCACACCACCGCCCTGATCATATTTGGCCCAGGGATAAAGCCTGTATCAAATCCCCCCCCGGCGCAAGGCTCAGCCATCGCCCTGAGGCTGGTGGGCGCCTTTGGGCCAGGTGAAGGCCAGAACCGTTCCAGGCCCGCTCTGGGACTCGACCCGGATCGCGCCGCCGTGCCGGTCGACGATCTTCTTGCAGATGGCCAGGCCGACACCGGTTCCCTCGTATTCATCGCGGGCGTGCAGCCGCTGGAAGATGCCGAACACCCGCTCGGCATGCTCGGGCGGAATGCCGATGCCGTTGTCGCGCACCCGGAACAGCCATTCGCCGCCCTGGTCCTCGCACTCCACCGACACATGGGGCGGCTGACCGGGACGGTGGTATTTCAGGGCATTGCCGATGAGATTGACGAACAGGCGCTCCATCTCGCCCCTGTCGCCGTAAAGAACGGGCAGCGCCGCGGCGACGCTGAGCGTGGCGTCGCAATCCTCGATCTCGATCTGAAGGTCGGACAGGGCCGACTCCACGGCCTCGGCCGCGGCGAAGGGCGCATCGCCGATGACCCTCCCCACCCGGGAATAGGCCAGCAGATCGGTGATCAGGCGGTCCATGCGCCGCACGCCGTCACGGACGAACCCCATGTATTCCAGGGAATCGCCCCCCAGGGTGTCGAGCAGTTCCTCCTCCAGCAGCGAGACGTAGCTGCCCACCACCCGAAGCGGCTGGCGCAGATCGTGGGACGCCACATAGGCGAACTGCTCCAACTCCTCGTTGGAACGCCACAATTCCCGGATCAAGCCGTCCAGTTCGTTTTCCAGACGCTTGCGCTCGGTGATGTCCTGGATGGTGGAATCCATGCGAACCGGCCGCCCCGCCGCGTCGCAGCTCACCTCGGCGCAGCCGCGCAGCATCCGCACCTCGCCATCGGGACGAATGATGCGGAAGTCGGCTTCGCGCCGGCCGCCCTCGGCCGCAACGACCCGCAGAATCTCGGCCACCTCGGCGCGGTCGCCGGGATGGACCACGTCCAGGAAGACGTCGTGAGCCGGAACGCAGGCGCCCGGCACCAGGCCGAGAATGGTATGAAACTCCTCGGACCAGACCCCCGTGCCTGTGGACAGGTCCCGCTCGGCACTACCCAGCTGGGCCACCCGCTCGGCGTTGGCCACCAGGGCATGGCCCCGCTGCTCCACCTCGTGCAGGCTATGCTCGAACCGTTGGGTCAGGTCGGTCAGGGCGGCGTCCAGCCCCAGGGGATCGCTCCACCGCTCGGCACCGGCGGCCGATGGCCGGGCGGTCGGGCAGGCCAAGCGGCGGTCGGCGCCGGCGCCGATGGCCATGCCGGCCCAGAACGACAGGCCCACCAGCAGCGGCACGAGGCCGGCCAGCAGCCAGCCCAGGCTGCGGTCCCCCTCGTCGGGCCACAAGCTCCAGACGGCAAGGGCCATAATGGCGGCAATGATGGCGGCCAGCGCGGCAAAGATCAGCCCCAGCCGCACGGCGATGCGCTCGCGCGGTTTCGGTATCGTACCGGCTGTCACGTCCGGTGCCCGCAAGACGGCCAACCCCATGAAAACCCCGTCGGCCTTGGTGACCACTATAAATTTACAAGGTGTTCATAGTAGAACCCCTGATGACCGGAGGCAAGCCGTCCAGAAGTGACATCCCCCCCCGGCCGGCCGTATTGTCCTTGGCGCAGACAGTGACGAGGTCCCATGCCCAGAGAGTATCCCAACCACCCCCTGCCCGGCGTCCTGGCCCTGGTCGAGCGGGACGGCCGCCTGCTGATGGTCCGACGGGGCAAGGAGCCCGATCGCGGCAAATGGGGCTTTCCCGGCGGGTTGGTCGAGGTGGGCGAAACCCTGGCCGCCGCCGCCCTGCGCGAGCTGGCGGAGGAGACCGGCCTTGCGGCCCGGGCCCGGGGCGTGGTGGACGTGTTCGAGGTCATCAGCCCCGATGAAGCGGGCCGAATCCGTTACCATTACGTCCTGAACGTGGTGCGCTGCGTCGACCCGGTGGGCGAGCCGGTCGCCGCCGACGATGCCGAGGCGGTCGGCTGGTTCTCCCTGGCGGAGATCGAGGGAGGGGAAGTGCCGGTCAGCGTCAACGCGCCGCGCCTCGCCCGCATGGTGCTGGGCTCCCCCTGAAGCAAACATGCCCGGCACAAGGCCGGGCATGAGGCTAAACAAGAGAAGTCAGAGGGCTACCCCCGAGCGGCGCTGCGGCTGCCGCCGGGCATGCCCTTGAAGCCGCCCTGGGGACGGGCGCCGCCCGGCTTGCCCGCCGGCTTGCCGGCAGCGGCGGGACGGCCGGAGGCCGGCTTGCCCGCATGGGTGTGCTTGGCGCCGTCGCGGCCCTTGGCCGGATGGGCGCCGTGCTCGCCGTGGGGATTGCCGCCGCGGCTCTGCTGAGGGTGGCCCTTGCCGCCGCCGCGATGGGGCTGCGGCGGCTTGGTGGCGCGGGGGCCGCCGGGCAAGCCACGGGTGGCGATGTGGGCGGCGTGATAGGGCTGCTCGTAATCCACCGGAATGGCCTGGCGGATGGTCTTCTCGATGTCGCGGAGATAGGCCACTTCATCGCCGTCGCACAGGGACAGGGCGATGCCCGAGGCACCGGCGCGCGCCGTGCGGCCGATGCGGTGGACATAGCTTTCCGGCTCGTTGGGCAGCTCGAAATTGATCACATGGGTGATGCCGTCCACGTCGATGCCGCGCGCCGCGATGTCGGTGGCGACCAGCGCCTTGATGCGGCCGTCGCGGAAATCGGCCAGGGCCTTCTGGCGGGCGCCCTGGGACTTGTTGCCGTGAATGGCGTCGGCATCGATGCCGGCCTTCTCCAGCAGCTCGACGACGCGGTTGGCGCCGTGCTTGGTGCGGGTGAAGACCAGGGCGCGCCCCACGTCCTTGCCGGCCAGGATGTCGGTCAGCAGGGTGCGCTTGTGCTCGCGGTCGACGAACAGCACCTTCTGGTCGATCTTGTCCACGGTGGAGGACACCGGGGTCACCTCGACGCGGACGGGAGTGTGCAGCACGGAATTGGCCAGGCCGACGATGGAATCGGGCATGGTGGCCGAGAACAGCACGGTCTGGCGCTGCTTGGGCACCAGGGCGACGATCTTGCGGATGGGCTGGATGAAGCCCATGTCGAGCATGCGGTCGGCCTCGTCGAGCACCAGCGCCTCGACCGAGTCCAGACGGATGGCGCCCTGCTCGATCAGGTCGAGCAGACGGCCGGGGGTGGCGACCAGCACATCGACGCCGCCCGCCATGGTCTTGATCTGCGGCACCATGCCGACGCCGCCGAACACCAGCGCGTGGCGCAGCCGGTAATGGCAGCCATAGGTCTTGAAGCTCTGACCCACCTGCACCGCCAGTTCGCGGGTGGGGGTCAGCACCAGGATGCGGCAGCTCTTGGGCATGGCGCGCTTCTTGAACTGGTCCAGGCGCTGCAGCAGCGGCAGGGCGAAGCTGGCGGTCTTGCCGGTGCCGGTCTGGGCCAGGCCCAGAACGTCGCTGCCCTGGAGCAGATGGGGAATGCTTTGTTCCTGAATCGGGGTCGGAGTGGTGTAGCCCTCGGCTTCAAGCGCCTTCAACAGGGGTTCGGCCAGGCCGAGTTCGGAAAACAGAACGGTCATAAGGTCTCTTTCATCAACAAACCGTCATCCCTCGGCCCACGCGGGGCGGGGACGGACGGCGGGACGAACGCCGCGGGATGCGGTCTTCGTCGGGCTCCTCCCGGACGCGCGGCCAGGAAGCTATGGGCAAGGGAAAGAAGGCTCGGGGCGGAAAGGCGATCCATCGGGGGACCATGCCATCTGCGCGCTGCCCGCGAGCAAGCCGGACGCGAATCGTCCGGACCGGCGGACCCTGCGCTTTTGCACCGCACAAGTCAAATTAAATCGGCTCTCGCGCCCAGAACGGGCGCTCGGGGTTAAATCGGCCAGAAGGTCAGGATCAGCAGGGTGCCCGACACCAGCACGATGACGCTGAGCGGCAATCCCAGGCGCCAGTAATCCCCGAAGCGATAGCCGCCGACACCCATCACCAGGGTGTTGCACTGGTGCCCGATGGGGGTGAGGAAGTCACTGGCCGCGCCCAATGCCACCGCCATCAGGAAGGGATCGACGGCCAGGCCCAGCTTGACCGCCATGCCCGCCGCCACCGGCCCCATCAGCAGCACGGTGGCCGCATGGTGCAGAAAGGGCGCCAGCAGCATAGAGGCCAGCAGCACCAGCCCCAGCGCCATGGGCACCGGCACCTGCGAGGCTGCCAGGGCCAGCCAGCCGGCCAGCAGGTCCGAGGCTCCGGTGCTCTTCATGGAATCGCTGATGGGGATCAGGGCGCCCAGCAGGATGATGATCGGCCAGTGAATGGCCTCGTAGGCGCCGCGCAGCGGCAGACAGCCCAGCA
Organism: Paramagnetospirillum magneticum AMB-1; assembly: GCF_000009985.1. Lineage (GTDB taxonomy): Bacteria > Pseudomonadota > Alphaproteobacteria > Rhodospirillales > Magnetospirillaceae > Phaeospirillum > Phaeospirillum magneticum. The sequence goes on along the minus strand of NC_007626.1, from coordinate 1,554,763 downwards.
GCACCATGGCCACCGCCGCCAGGAAGAAGGCCGGCGCCACCGGCATCACGCCCACCGCCACGGACAGCATGGCGGCAAAGGCGATCCCCACCGGCAGCCAGGCCGACTTGCCCGAGGCCGGCATGGCCTTCTGGCCCAGCGGCAGGCAACCCAACTGCGCCAGGGTGCCGGGCAGCGCCTCGCCGTTGCCCTCCACCACCAGCACGTCGCCGGCCATGAACTCGGTCTGGCGCAGCCGCTCGATCATGTGCCGCCCGCCCCGGCTGATGGCCAGCAGGGCCATGCCGTGGCGCCGCCGCATGGCACTGCGCACGGCGGAACTGCCGACCAGGGGCGAGTTGGGCATCACCACCGCCTCCATCACCGTGGTGTCCTCGCTCCCTAGGCCGCCGCCGCCCATCAGCACCAGCCCCGCCTGGTCCAGCAGCGGCTTCAGGGCCATGGGGTCGCCCTCCAGCACCAGCACGTCGCTTTCCGAGAATTCCCAATGCCCGCCGGGGACGTAGCGGTGCCCTTGATCGCGGATGATGGCCGCCACCGTCACCGCGCCGCCCGAAAACAGTTGTTCGAGATCGGCCACCGTGGCGCCGATCAGCGGCGAGTGGGCCTCGATGCGCACCTCGGCCAGATAGTCCTCGATGCGGAAGCCCTTGTCCCCGGAACTGCCCTGGCGGTCGCGGGGCAGCACCCGCCAGGCGAAGGTCAGAAAGCCGATGCCGGCCAGACAGATGCCCACCCCCACCGGCGTGAAGTCGAACATGGTGAAGGCCTTGCCGGTCAGTTCCAGGCGCACCCTCGACACGATGATGTTGGGCGAGGTGCCGATCAGGGTCATCACGCCGCCCAGCAGCGAGGCGAACGACAACGGCATCAGGATCTGCGAGACCGGAATGCCCCCCGCCCGCGCCAGCCGGACGGACAGGGGAATGAAGATGGCCAGGGCGCCGATATTCTTCATGAAGGCCGACAGCACCATCACCAGCGCCACCAAGGTGCCGATCAGGGCATCGGGGGATTTCAGCGCCGAAAGCGGCTTCATCAGGCGTTCGATGATGCCGGACCGCTCGATGCCTGCGCTGACCACCAGGGCGGCGGCCACCACCACCACCACCGGGTCGGAAAAGCCGTGGAACGCCTTGTCCGGCGGCACCAGCCCGGCCAGAACGCCCGCCGACAGCGACAGCAGCGCCACGAGGTCGTAGCGCAGCTTGTCGAGAGCGAACATCAAGATAGTGGCGACCAGGATGGTGAAGGCCAGCCCCTGTTCGAAGGTCATCGGTCACCCTTCACACGATAGGAACGGCGAAGCTACACGAGCCCATGCTTGTCCGCCAGAGTCCTGGAGGACGGGTTAAGGGGTTCGCCCGGCCGGGATCGTGGGTTAGGCTGAAGCGCAATGACCACAGAGCACACCGACAGGACCGATGCCGCCAAGACCAGGCTGGCCGAGCAGGGCCGCTTCGCTCCCGGCCCAATGAGTTCGGGAGGCGGGGGCGTCCGGGTCCTGGCCATGACCGTCGCACCGGATTGGTGGAGCATCGCGCGCCTGCCGTCGCAACTGGTGGCGGCCGGCTTCGAGGTGGCGGCGTTCTGTCCCCCGCGCAGTTGGCTGGCGCTGACCCGATTCGTCTGCGAGCGCTATGTCATTCAAGGCCCCGATCTCGAGGGGCAACTGGCCGATGCCGTTGCCGCCTGGGAGCCCCATCTGGTCATTCCTGGCGACGAGTTCGCCGTCCACCTGCTGCGCGGCATGGACCGTCCCGGAACTCCCGAGACGTTGCGCCAGCTGGTGCGCCGCTCTTGCGGCGATCCGCGCTTCCACCAGGTGGTGACGGACAAGACCCGCACCCTGGAGGAGGCGGCGCGTCTGGACATTGCGCACCCGCCACAGGCGCCGGCCGAGGATTTCCAGGACTTCGCGACCCGGCACGGCTACCCCTTGCTGCTCAAGATGTCGGTGGGGATGGCCGGGCTGACCGTGCGGGCCTGCACCGACGGGGAAAGCGCCGCCGCCGCCCTGGCCCGGTTGCGGTCCCTGACCCTGCCCGCCTATGTCGGCCAGCGGTCCATCATGGTGCAGGAGCATATCCGGGGCCGCCCGGCCTCCATCGCCCTGGTGGCCCTAGACGGCGTGGTGCTCGACAGCTTCAGCTATTCCACCGAGGAAACCGCCGGGGAATGCGGCCCAAGCTGCGTGATCCGGCGACTGGATCATCCGGGAATCGCCGGGACGGCGAGAAAGCTGGTGGCCCATTTCGGATTCAGCGGCTTCGGCGGCTTCGACTTCATGATCGAGGCCGCCACCGGAACGCCCCACCTCCTGGAGATGAACCCGCGACTGACCATCGCCGGCCATCTGGGGGCGGCCTTCGGTCACGATCTTGCCAAAGCCCTGCATGCCGGCCTGAGCGGAAACTCCTGTTCCCCACAGCTCGACCCGGGACATGACGTGGTTGCCCTGTTTCCCCATGAATGGTGGCGCGACGCGCTAAGCCCGCATCTTCGTCACCATTTCAGCGACGTCCCCTGGGACGATCCCGCCCTGCTCAGCCGGGCGCTCATCTCGCGCCAGCCCTGATCGGGTTGTTGCGATTGCGTATCACCCAAAATAACTGTTGGCATTAGAGATGCGAGTCATTATCATGTGCATTACGTCATGGATCATGCCATGGAGCACCACATGATCTCGCTTCGCCTCCTGGTCTTCACCCTGCTGCTCTGCCTGTGCGCCGGCACGTTGCAAGCCATCGCCTGGGAAGTGAACGAGGCGGACGGCTCCACCACCACCTGCGCCAGCAGCGAACAGTAGAAGGGAGGCACCGATGTACGTTTGTCTCTGTCACGGCTTCACCGACCGCCAGGTCCGCGCCGCGGTCACCGAAGGCGCCGGCAGCCCGCAGGCGGTGTTCCGCCACTTCGACTCCAAGCCCCGTTGCGGCAAATGCGTGTCCACCGTTCGCGAACTGGTGGATGAGAGCAAGGGCGGATGCGGCGGCGGATCGGGCGGATGCCCCTGCGGCAAACGGGGCTGACATCGTATCTTTCTCTCGGCGGACACAAACCCTCAGTTTGCTTGGCCGCGCCCGCAATGGGCGCCGGATGCCAAGCCCCGGTTGGCCACTCAAATTTGGTCTGCCCCTTCGGGCCGGACACTGAAACGGGGCCTTTCGGCCCCGTTTTCGTTGATCACTCGTCGTCGTAGCGCCCCGGACAGGGCGGCAGGGTATTGAGGATATCCCCACCATCGGGCTCGCCCATGGCCTTGGCCTTGAGCACCCGGCGCATGATCTTGCCGGAATTGGTCTTGGGCAGTTCCTCGACGAAATGGATTTCACGCGGCGCCATGCCGGCCCCCAATTCCTGGCGGGCATAGGACAGCAATTCGGCCCGCAGGGCATCGCCGGCTTCGAAGCCGGGATTGAGCGAGACGAAGGCCACCGGCACTTCGCGCACCAGCATGTCGGGCTTGCCCACCACGCCGATCTCGGCCACCGCCGGATGGTCCATCAGGCTGCCCTCCACCTCGAAGGGACCGATCTGCAGGCCGCCGCACTTGATCATGTCATCGGCGCGGCCGACGAACCAGATGAAGCCATCCTTGTCCCGCTTGACCAGATCGCCGGTGAAGTACCAGCCGTCGCGGAAGCTGTCGCCATAGCGGGTCTCCTCGCCCAGGGCGCCGGAGAACATGGAGGGCCAGCAGGTGCGGATGGCCAGCTCTCCCACCGCGTCGACGCCATCCACCGCCTTGGGAGTTCCCCCCTCGCAGCGCATGATCCGCGCCTCGACCCCCGGCAGGGGGCGGCCCATGCTGCCCGGACGGCGGTCGGTGCCGGGGCCGTTGGCGATGGTGATGGCGCCGGTCTCGGTCTGCCACCAGGTGTCGAGGAAAGGAACGCCCAGGGCCTTTTGCCCCCACATCACCGCCTCGGCGTTAAGGGGCTCGCCCACGCTAGCCGCCACCCGCAGCGAGTTCTGGCGGTACGAGCGGGCCAGGGCCGCGCCATAGCGCATCATGGTGCGGATGGCCGTGGGCGTGGTGTACCAGGCGGTCACTTCCTCGTCATGCAGGATGCCGTACCAGCGGCGGGGTTCCAGTTCGGCCTCGTCGGCGATCAGGGTGGCGCCGCAGGCCAGCGGCGCGATAATGCCGTAGGAGGTACTGGTTACCCAACCGGGATCGGCGGTGCACCAGAACACGTCGGAATCGCTCAGGCCGAACACCTTGCGCCCGGTGACCAGATGGGCGAGCACCGCCCGGTGGGGATGCAGCACGCCCTTGGGGGTACCGGTGGTCCCGCTGGTGAAATGCAGGAAGGCCGGCGCCTCGGGAGCGGTCGGCACCGCCTCCATGGGCTGGGCGGCAGAGGCCAGGGAGCGCAGGTCGGCGCAGCCCTCGGGCGTCGCCCCCTCCTCCCCCCCAACCACCAGCACGTGGCGCAGATCAGGCAAGGCGGAGCGCGATGCCACCACCTTACGGGCGTAAAGGTCGTCCGAGGTGATCAGCACGGCGGCCTTGCCCAGGTCGAGGCGCGCCTTGATCGGCCCGGGTCCGAACGCCGCGAACAGCGGGCAATAGATTCCGCCCGCCTTCCAGATTCCCAGCGCGGCGCTGTACAGGTCGGGCGTCCGTCCCAGCAGCACGGCGACGGTCTCGCCCGGCTGCAGGCCCAAATCGGCCAGCACGCGGGCGATCCGCCCCGATTGCTCGGCCAGCTGGCCATAGGTGACGTCCTGCCGGTCCTGCCGGCGGCCAAGCCAGCGGATGGCAACGGCCTCGCCCCGCCCAAGCCCAACCTGGCGGTCGGCACAGACGGGCCCGATGTTCAGGCCGCCGTCGGGCGCCCCGGTCAGTTCGGTCTGCGCATCGCTCCAATGGAATGCGGTGTCGTCCCATGCTCCGGCCATCCCCGCGGATGCCGTTGCTGCAATGGTCTTGCCCGGCTTGGCCGAAACCATGCGTCCTCCCAGACGTTATCTTGTTCGACGACCCCTCGAGACGATCCCGCGCCCCAAGGCTCCCGCCCCCGGTGTTGGGCGACATTCTGTCCGCCCGGACCGCCCCGTGCAACAAAAGGAATTGCAGGGCACCGATGCGCCATGGAGATATTTTATGTTGCGGAACTGCCGCGGCGCGATACTCGACCCAGGGTTATGACGCCGGCCTCCGGCTCATCGGGCGGCCAGGGCACCGCCCTCGACCAGCACGGCGGCGATCCTCTCGCCGATGGCCTTGTTGAAGGCGGGCGAATAGTGCACCGCGTCGATATAGGCGTTGCCGTCCTGGGGCTCCAGTTCGGCCAGCCACAGCACGCCCTTGTCCCACAATTGCCCGGCCGCCTTCATTTCGGCCAGACGCGGATAGCCGCGCGCCGCGTTCATGTGATAGCCCATCAGCTCCTCCTTCACCGGGAAGGGGCGCTTGCGGTTGTCGTAGGCGAAGGTCGGCACCGGCTGCTGCACGAACAGCACCTTGAACCCCAGCCGCTCGGCCAGGGCGTCGACCATGCGGCGGTTGGTGTCGAGACGGCGGATCACCGCATCGACCTCGGCATCGCTCTCGCAGAACCGCCCCCATTCGCGCACCAGCACCGACTTGTCGCCGCTGAGATGGCCGATCAGCTGCAGCACATGGGACCGGGCGGCAAGCTCGCGCCACATGGGCTGGCGGGCGCGGGCGCGGGTCAGCTGGGTCAGGCGCTCGTTCCAGGCGCTGCTGTCGGGAACGGCGCAGTGGTAGAAATCGGCGTCGCCATCGATGAACACCGCCACATCCGGCTTGATTCCCGCCGTCAGCAGGCGTTCCAGCGCGATGCGCTCCTGGGTCGAGTGATAGGACACGGTGCCGAAATTGAACACCTTGGCGTCACCCCGACCGGCGCCGCCCAGCGCTTTTTCCAGATAGGCAGGAATGGTCTCGTCGTCGGGCACCCCGGCCCCCAGGGTGGTCGAGCCGCCGAACACGAAGACCTTGACGCCCTCGGCCCGCGGATCGGGACGGCCGGCCCCATTGGCGCGGATACCGTCCTCGGTGACGTTCAGATACTTCCCCTCGGTCTCCCGGGTGCGGTATTCCACGAAGGGGGTGTAGACCGTGTCGAACTGGCGCCAGCTCTCCTTGAGGATCTGGCGATAGGGCGCCACGTCCTCGGCATTGTAGAGCTTGCGCAGGTCGTCGTCGGACAAAGCCGCAGAAAAGGCCGGACGTTTGTCGCGGATCAGCTTGACCACCCAGCCGGAGATCAGCTCCAATCCGCCAACCCCCAGGGCCAGGGCCAGCAGCAGCAGGCCCAGACTCGTAAACAGCTGGTGAAACGGATTGGTGCGGTTGCGACGCATGGGGAAAGCCCTTTCGAAAGCGGCGCTTCCTGATACCTTGAACACTACCTCCGGCGCAACGTGAAGAACCCATGCATGTTTGAACTGCACCAAAGAATCGCCGCTGACACCGTTCCGGTGACCGAATGGCCCCTCTGCCGGGTGCTGCTCATGAACGACAGCACCTATCCCTGGCTACTGCTGGTCCCCCGCCGGGCCGGCGTGGTCGAGATCACCGACCTGGATCCCGCCGACCAGCACGCTCTGCTCGACGAAATCGCCCGCGCCTCGACGGCGCTCCGCCAGGCGCTGGCCCCTCACCGTATCAACGTCGCCGCCTTGGGCAATGTGGTGGCGCAATTGCACGTGCACGTCATCGCCCGCGACACCGACGATGCCGCCTGGCCCAAGCCGGTGTGGGGCGCCGTTCCGGCAACGCCCTATACTCCGGAGGCGCTGGAGACGCGTCTGGCCCAATTGCGGGCGGTGCTGGGATAAGCCACCGGGCGATTGCCCGGACCCATTTGGGGTTCACCCCGATCGGGAGTGGGCGGAAGCCCACCGGATGGACAAGAAGAAACGGCGCCGGATCACTCCGGCGCCGTTTCCATTCAGCCTTCCGGCAGACCCTATTCCAGGCGGCCCAGCGAGCGGGCCAGGACCAGGTACAGCTTGCCCACCTCGGACGAGGTGAAGGTGCCGGTCAACACGTCCTGGTGATCGGAATTGCGGGCCTGATTGAGCAGGGCCTCGAACTCCGCCAGATAACGGGTGACGTATTCGCGGAAATCGCCGTCGTCCTCGAACTTGTTCTTGATGGAGGCCATCTGGTGCTTGTCGAGATTCTTGAGAATCTTGCGCACGAAGATGGACTGGTCGCCGGCATGGAACTCGCGCCACGCCTTCTCGTCGATATTGGCGTTGAAGATGCGGCCGATATCCACCGAGAGCGACTGCAGCTTCTCGACGATGAAGGCGGCGTTCTGCAAGAAGTGCTCAACCGAGAGCTGGGCGCGCTTTTCTTCCAGTTGCGAGCCGCGGATCTCGGCCAGCTTGGAGGCGTTGACCAGTTCCTCCACCTGACGCGAGAAGCTGTTGGAGAAGCTTTCCGCCTGCTGGGACAGACGGTCGCCGGTGATGCCCAGATCATTGGACTTGGTGCGCACCATCTCGAAGGCGGCTTCCAGCTTGGCGCCGGTCCGTTCGGTGGTTTCCTGCATCTCGCTGGCGTGGCGGCGCAGGCCGTCGCCGGCCGAGCGCACCTGGGCGGTGATCCGCTCCGCCGAGGCGGTCAGCTCACGGATGCCGGCGCGCAGCATGTCGCCGGCGGCGGTGACCTGGGCCGCCGTCTTGTTGGAGGCCTCCTCGAAATCGCGGCTGATGGAGCGCAGGGCATCGCCCGCCGTCTGGGACTGGGCGAAGACCTGCTGGGCGGCTTCGCCCAGCTGCACGGCGTTCTGCTGGATGGCCGAGCCGAAGGCCTTGAGCACATCCGACGAATCGTCGGCGACGCGGGCCAGGGACTGGGCCTGGACGCGCAGCGCCTCGCCCACCGCGCTGACCGAGGCCTCGGCCTGATCGGCGCTGGCCACCACCTGCTCGGTCTGCTTGCGCAGCACCTCGGTGGCGGCGCGCACCCGCGAGCCCAACTGGTCGGAGACGTGCTGAAGCTGCTCGGAGCGCTTCTCCAGCAGTTCCGCGACGCCGCCGGAATCCGAGATGGCCTTGACGGCGGCGGCGGAGACGTCGGTGGTGCGCTGGCGCAGGGTCTCGCCCACCGCGTCCAGCTCGACGCCGACCTTGGACGAGGTGGCGATCAGGTCGTTGGTGCCCTGGCGCAGGGTGTCGGCAATGGTCTTGACCTTGGCCATCACCTGATCCGAGGTGGCGATCAGATGGCGCGACTGCTGGTTCAGGGAGGCTTCGGACAGCTTGGACTGGGTGGACACCACATTGGCGGCATCGGCCAGTTCGTCGGCCTGCTTCCTGAGCGAGGTGCGGATGTTCTCGGCCTGGGCCGCGGACTTTTCCGCTCCCTTGTTGAGATCCTCGATGTAAAGACGCAGCGTCTCCGAGACCTCGCGGCCCCGCGCGGTCATCTGGTCGGAAGCGGCGGCGACGGCGCGGGTCTGGCCCTGGAAGGCCTCGCCCACCTCGCGCACCCGGGCCATGGCCCGCTCGGCGGCGGCGTCCACGTCGTCGCGACGCTGGACGAACACCTCGCCCACGGCGCCCAATTGGCTGGAGGCGTCATCGGCGGCGACGCGCAGATTCTCGGTGTGGCGGCCCAGCGTCTCTTCGATCTCGCGGAAGCGGCCCATGGCCTGATCCGAGGCCGAGCCCAGCTCACGCGATTGCACGCCGAGGGCTTCCTCGACGATCTTGACGCGCGACAGCACGCGCTCGGTGATCTGATCGAGGCCGGTGGCCTGCTGCTGCAGCGAGGCCGAGATGCGGCTGGTCTGCTCGGCCAGCCGTTCGGCGGCCTGATCCAGATCGGTGTTCTGGCGGGTGAACAGGCTTTCCAGCGCTTCGACCCGCTCGGCCAGGGAATTGGCGACCACTTCGGTGCGGGTGGTGGCCTGCTCGGCCGAGCTGCCCAACTGGCTGCTCTGGCGCTCGAACATGGCGACCACCTGCTCGGCGCGGGCCACCGCCGCCTGGGAGACATGGTCCAGGGATTCGGCCTGGGTCCGCACCTGCTCGGCCACCGTGTCGGCACGGGACGCGGCGCGGGCGGAGGTGGAATCGATGCTCTCGATCTGACCGCGCAATAGCTCGCCGAACTCGCGGATGCGGTGCGCCGAGGTGTCGGTAACGGTGGTCAGGTCCTGGGTCTGCATGCGCAGCAGGGTCTCGACCTCACGGGCCCGGGCGGTGGCGCCGTCGGCGGCCTGGGTCAGGCGGTCGACCTCCTTGCGCAGGGCCTCGACGGCGGTCTGGGCCTCATCGTTGACGCGACCGACCACGCCGGTCATGGCTTCGATCTGCGACGCCATCATCTGGCGAACCGCATCGCCCTTGGCGGCGGCCTCGGACGAGGCCTCGGTCAGTTCCCGGGCCTGGGTGCGCAGGGCGTCGGCGATACGCGTCACCCGGGACTCGGCGCCCTCGGCGGGATAGGTCAGGCGGGAAAGCTGCTCGCGCATATCCACCGACAGGGAGCGCAGTTCGCGGCCCCGGTCGAAATAGGCGACCAGCAGCCAGAGGAAGGCCAGCGGCAGGAAGGCGGCGCCGACCATGCCGCCGATCTCCTGCGGCTGCATGAACAGCAGGTTGCCCCAGCCGATGGAAGTGTTGGCCCAGTAGCCGCACAGGCCGATCCAGGCGACGGTGACCAGCAGGGCCACCATCTGGGTCGTCTTGTTGCCGGGACTGCCGGCATCGCCACCCAACGGTCGGGGTTCAGGGCGAAGAATGGCCAGGGGCGGCGCCACGGGGGCTGCCGGTTCCTTAGCCTCGGCCTCGACGGCACCCATCCCCGGTACCGCAGCCTCGGTCTCGCCTCTGGTCATGTTTTTGTCGCCCATGAGTCCGCCCTGACCTTCGTGAAATTCACCAAGCGCCATCCGCCCGGACGCCCGGCCGGCGCCTGGGCGCGGACGGGTCGCAGCAAAAAGCGGGGGCAATCGGCACGATTGCCTCCGCATCGTCCTCCCAGACGTGGGCGGGACTTGCTCCCCTCCCCCCCCCGGACCTTGGACAGCGCAAGGGGAGGATGCCCTGTTCACAAGCGAAAATCAAACACTCCCTACCCTTGACCAAGGCCCTAGAAGCGAGTCCGTTTGGACGGTGCGCGGCCCTTTCGCATGCCTGACGAAACCTTCAGTTCCGGCCGCAGCCGGAGCGGCCCGTCGGCCTTGACCGGCTGGGGCGGGCCGGCGTGCAGACGCGCCCGGCTCTGCGGGTCGTGGTAACGGATCTGATCCTCGTCGAGACCGCTCAGCATTTCGGCGATATAGGGTGACGGCGCGACCGCCTTGCGCCGTTCGGCGGCGAAGGACAGCACCAGCCAGCGCTTGGCCCTGGTGGCGGCCACATACATCAGGCGGCGCTCCTCCTCCAGATCGGGCGAGGACTCGTGGGGCATCAGGTCGGCCTCGCAGCCGGCCACCACCACCGCCGACCACTCCAGTCCCTTGGCCCCGTGGATGGTGGACAGCACCACGGCGTCACCGCCGCTCTCGGCCCGGCGCAGCGACCGGCGCTGCTCCTCCATCAGGGCGATGAAGGCGGCCACAGTCCCGCACTCGGCGGCCAGGTCGGCGGCGGTGAAGGCCAGGTCGCGCCATTGCAGCCCCTCTTCGCCCGGCGGCCGGGCGGTGGCCGAGACCAGGCGCCCCACCTGACGGCACAAGGCCGGCCAGGGAACGTCGGCGTCGATCTTCTCGGGAGCCTGCTGCAGCAGCTTGTCGACCCGCTTGCCGTGGCCCAGCATGGCCCGGGCATCCATGTCCTGGGGATTGGACAGCAGGCGGGCCAGCCCGGCGGTCAGGCGCACCGGCCCCAGTTGCCAGAACTCGCCCGCCCCCCGGACCACCAGGGGAATCCCGGCCTCGGCCAGCCTGATCTGGATGCGCGACCCCACATGGCCGGCGCGATAGAGCACCGCCATTTCATTCCAGGGCATGCCTCGGCCGGACAGGCCCTTGACCACGCGCAGCACGTAATCGGCTTCGTCCTCGTCGTCGTCCAGGCCGGCGATGGTCAACGCCAGACGGGACGCGCTGTGCGGCACCTGATCCTTGGCGTGGCGGCGGCGGTTGGCGCCGATCAGCGCCCCGGCAGCGTTGACGATGGTGGCCGAGCTGCGGTAGTTGCGCGACAGGCGGAACAGCGCCGGGTCGGGCCACGCCGTCTCGAAGCCCAGGATAAAGGCGGGGTCGGCGGACCGCCAGGCGTACAGGCACTGGTCGTCGTCGCCCACCGCCCACAGCCGCGCCCCCTCGGACCGCAGCAGGCGCAGCATGCGCTCCTGGGCCGGGTTGATGTCCTGGTATTCGTCGATGAGCAGATGGTCGAAGAAGCCGGCGATGCGCGCCCGGTAGGCCTCGTCCTCCTCCAGCCCGCGCACCAGTTCCATGATCAGGTCGCCGAAATCGAAGCCCCCCTCCTCGGCCAGGGCGCGCTGGTAGCGGCCATAGGCCTCGGCCGCCTCAACCAGGGTGGCGTCGTTCCTGACCTTGGCCTCGGCCAGCGCCGCCGCCGGGCTCATCAGCCGGTCCTTGTAGGCGCCGAACACGTCGGTGGGCTTGCGCACGTCGTCGCCGAGATAAAGGCGATGGCGGGCGATCACCCGCGAACAGGCCTGCTCGTCGAACACCCGAAAGCGGGGACAGCCGGGCGGCGGATGGCGCTGCAGCAGGCGAAGCGCCATGCCATGCAGGGTGCCGATGGGCATGCGGCGAAAGCGCTCGGCGTCGAAGTCTCCGCCCCGCGTCTCCAGCCGGGCGCCGATGCGGCCCCGCAGTTCCTCGGCGGCCCGCGCCGTGAAGGTGGAGACGAAGATGCGGGCCGGCGCCGCGCCCTGCTCCAGCAGATGGACGTAGCGCCCGACCAGGGTGGTGGTCTTGCCGGTTCCCGGCCCGGCCAGGACCAGCACGGAGTCCGCCTCGGCCTCGGCGGCCAGGCGCTGTTCGGGATCGAGGGGGGATTCGGCCGCCGGAGGGGCAGGTTCGCTCATGGCCGGCAGAGTAGCGATGCCGCCCGGCGGTGACAACGGCCGAGGACTACCTCTTGGGCTCCAGCACCCGCCGCGTCACCGCCCAGCGGCCCAGCGGACGGTCGCAGCGCTGGGTATGCTCGGCCACCCAGTGGGCGATGAGGTCGTGAACCTTGGCGGCATCCTTCTCGGCGCAGACCCGGGCGTGCAGCATCACCCCCAGATGGTCCAGCAGCCCGGCGTGGTCGTCCAGGTGCCGGCGGGCATCGGGATAATCGGATTCCGTCATCACCTGTTCCTGGGAGGCGAAGTTGCGCCCCACATAGCGCATGATCGCCTCGATGCGGGTGCAACGGCTGAAATCGCAGTCGCCATGCCCGGCCATGCCGCGACGGCACTCGACGCCCGGCTGGAACACCCGCCCCAGCAGGAAGCGCAACCCCTCGTTCCCGGCATCGATGCCCGGAACCCCGGTCTCATGCTCCTGCGTCAGGGGCGCCATCGGACCTCCACGTCTTCCCTGGAATACTTGCCTTTCTTTTGTGGGAAAACATAGCAGACGAGCCCCGAAATATCAATCAAGGGGACATATGCAATAATATTTTTGCATGTGCGAAGAGGTACTTGAGGCAATTGTGTGCACCGCACAATTGCCAGGCCGGAGAGCCCCCGACGGCACCTGATTCACGCAGTATTACTTATCGCCGGATAGAAACGGCCGATACTCGAAATCCTCGATTTCGATGTGATGCACCAGCCAGCCGACAAGAAAGTCGTGAAGCTCGCGGATCACCCGCTCCACATTGGCCATGGACAGCTCGGCGGACATGTCGGCCACCCGCATGGCGATGGTCTGGTGGGAATGGCGGTGCAATTCCAGGAAGGGGAAGTCGGCCCGCGCCATCATGGCCTCTTCCTCGGCGAAGTGGTAGGCGATGTAGCCGTTCAGGTCGTCGAACACGCTCCGGACGGCATCCTGGCCCACACTGCCGCCGGCCATGCCGTCCAGCGTGGCCAGCAGGTGAAACAGGTGACGATGGTGTTCATCGAGCACGGGGACCCCGACACTCAGGCTTTCCGTCCAAGCCGGCACGATTCACTCCCAAACTTTGGTTAGTGCTCAATAAGGCTAGAGGAAGTGAAATTCAACATGCAAGTCGTGACAGGTGCCCCCCCGGGCGCCCGCATCAGCCACCGGACGGCGGCGCCCCGTTGCCGAAGAACAGCAGGCCGTTGCGCCACTGGGTCACGGGCGTCGTCCAGGGGGCCTTGCCCGCCGGTCCCGGCGCCGGGGGCTTCATGGGCTTGCCGAAGTAATAGCCCTGGCCATAGCGCACGTTGTAGACGCGCAGCAGATTGGCGGTGGCCTCATCCTCGATGTGCTCGGCGATGGTGGCGACGCGCAGCTCGCGACACAACTGGGTAATGGCCCGCAGGAAAGGCAGCGAATCGCCCTTGGCGGCGGCATCGCGCACATATGATCCGTCGATCTTGACGTGGTCGACCTTAAGGCCCCGCAGATAGTGGAACGCCGCTGCTCCGGCACCGAAATCGTCGATGCCCACCGGATGGCCGCGCCCACGAATTTCCTGGATGACGGCATTGGCCGCCACCAGATCGGAGATGGCCGAGCTTTCCGTCAGTTCGAACAGCAGCCGCCCGCGCAGGTCCGAGGCGCCGTGGATCATCTGAAGCAGGCGCGCCGCCATGCTGGGGCTGGACAGGGACCGGCCCGACAGGTTGACGGCGAAGCGCAGGGAGGGCTCGGCCCCCACGCCCTCGCGCATGAAGGCGATGGCGCGGGCGCAGATCGCCAGGTCCAGTTCGCCCACCAGACCTGTATCCTCGGCGAACACCACGGTGCTGTAGGGCGAGTTGCCGCTGTCGCCGAAGCGGACCAGGCACTCGAAGTGATGGACCGCGTTGCTCCACAAGTCGACGATGGGCTGGAAATAAAGCTGGAACTCGCCCCTGCCGATGGTCTGCTTGACCTCGCGCATCTTGGCCACGGTCTGCGACAGGGTCGGACGCGCCATGGCCGACAATTCGTGGATGGTGGCGTCGCTGTCGGTGGTGAAGCGGTTCAAGGTGTAGATCAGCGCGCTGGTGGCCTCCTGGGCCGAGATGCCGCCGCCGTCGATGGCCAGCGAGGTGGAATCCGCGCTCAGGGACGAGCCCATCACCGATTGGGCCAGACCGCTGATGGCGGTCTCGATCTCGGCGGCGCTGACCTCGGGGCCGTGAATCAGTCCGTACTTGCTGTTGCCCAGATCGGCGGCGGCCCCGCCCCCCACCGAACACTGCTTCAGGTAATCGGTGAAGCGCGCGATGAAGTCGGCGGTGGCCTCGGCGCCGACCTTGCTGCGCAGTTCCGCCAGTTCCGGCAGATCCAGCAGGGTCATGCGATAGGATTCATCGCCGTCCTTGGCGCTTTCCTTGATCAGGTCGCCGGCCAGGGCCTCGAAGCCTTCCCGCCCCAGCAATCCCGTCTCCGGGTTGCGGACGGTGGGCGACATCAGGGTGCCCGAATGGGTCAGCACCAGCAGCAGGCGCCCCTGGTGATCGGGATGGGGATAGCCCGACAGCGCCACCGGCGTGCTGCCCCCCGCCGGCAGGTGGACATGCAGCAGCACATGCCGGACCCGATCGCCCTTGGCCATGCGCTTCAGGGCGTTCCGGGCGCGGGACTGGTCCTCGGGACGGATCAGGTCGGGAAGGGTCATGGTGGCCAGCAGGCGGGCCGGACGCCCCACCAGGGACATGGAGGCGCCGATGGCGAAGATGATGCGCCCGGCGTGGTCGGCCTCCATCAGCAGGTCGGCGGCGGCGAAGGCGAAGGCGACATAAGCCTCCTGCGGCTGGCCCAGACCGGCCCCGCCCTTGCCCTTGCGACGCGGCGCGGACTCGTCGTCCCCCCGCCCGCCGACCCCACCGTCATCGACCTTGGTCATCTGCCCCCGCGCAGCATTTCGGTCCATCCCCACGATGGACCCGTAGATTGGCGAAATCCCGAGCCCAGGGAAAGAAACGAATTATTGCGAGCCCGAAAGACTACAACCACTTAATCCATTTCAGGACCAGATACGTGACCGGCATCATGCCCAGCACAACGCCGCACAGGACCAGAAAAGCCAACGGCTCCTGCGATCCAGGAATGCCGCCGATATTGGTTCCCATCATGCCGGCCAGCAGGCTGGGCGGCAGCACCATGGCGGCCAGGGCGGTCAGGCGGTTGGAGGATTGGGCGGCGCGCTCGGCCACCAGGTTGGTAAAATCCTCGTGCAGGATGGTGGCGCGCTGGCGCATTTCGTCCAGGTCCTCGATATGGCGGATCAGACGGTCATTGACCTCGCGCAGGCGCATCTTGGCCTCGGGGTCGAGCCAGCTGGCATCGTCATGGCGCAGGCGGTAAAGGGCATCGCGCTGGGGCGCCAGATAGCGGCGCAACTGCACCACCTTGCGCCGGGCCGAGGCGATGTCCTCGCGCAGGTCGGTGCCGGCCAGCCCCTCGCCGATGCGGTCCTCCAGATCCGAGATGCCGTCCTCGATCTCGTCGGTCAGGATGCCCAGATGGTCCACCACCTTCTCGGCGATGCGGGCCAGCAACGCCCCGGCGGTGCGCGGCCCCTTGCCCATCATCATGGCCAGCCGCAGGTCGCGTAGCGCGTTGAGGGAGTGATCCTTGTCACGCAAGGAAATGCAGCGGTCGGCCTCGATCCAGATATGGATGGGCACCAGCTCGGTTTCGGCCACCTCCTCCCGCTCGCCGTGGCGCGCCTTGTTGACGCCGCGCAGCACCACCATCAGGGAATCGCCCACGTCCTCGACCCGGGGCCGGGATTCCTCGGCGGTCAGGGCCATGGCCACCAGGGGGTCCACGCCGGAATGCTCGCACAGCCAGGTCTTGGCCGTGGGCTCGTCGCGTTCGAGATGGACCCAGAGAAAGCCATCGACGGGCCGCCACTTTTCCACTTCCGACCAGCGCAGGTCGCGGACAGCGCCATCGGGGCCGATCAGCATGGCGAAACGCAGGCCGGGCTCGAGCCCTGCATGAAGTTCCTGGTCAATGGACATACCGCCCCTCCTGCCTCGCAGCCCTCGCCAAAGGATAGGGCCGAGGGAAAAAGAAGGCCACGGCAAACATATGTCGCCCACGCCCTTCCTGCCGGATTGAGAACCCCACGACTTTCGGCTAGCATCCACGGATGGGGAAACTGATGGGTTGGAGACGGCTGATGACCATGGGCAGGCCAACCCGTTTCTTTGCGGGACTAATCCTTCTCCTGGCGGGGGCATCCGCCGCCGCCGCGGCAGAGCCGCGAGTCCTTGAATACTCCTATCCTGACCAGTCGGTGTGGACCACCCGCCTAGATGCCCGAGGCGAGCCCGACAATCCGCTGCTGCGCCTGGCCGCGCCCCTGTTCCAGCAGGCGGGCATTCCCTGGCGGGCGCGCGGGCTGCCGGCGGCGCGCCTGTTCGAGCATCTGCGCGATGGCCAGACCGACTTTTCCATCCTGGTGAAGGGAACGGTGCTGGACAAGTGCTGCCTGATCAGCAAGCGGCCAGTGGCCGGCACCGAATTGCGGGTCTACCATCGCAAGGGCAAACGCCCCATCACCTCCAGGGAGGATCTGGCCGGCAAGGAGGTGATCACCGTCCACGGCTATACTTACGGCAGCCTCCTGCCTTTCATCAAGGACCCGGCCAACCGCATCGGCAACAACGGAACCGTCAGCCATGAATCGGCCTTTGCCATGCTGGAGCGCGGGCGAGCCGACTACCTGCTGGATTATGCCGGACCGGCCCAGGAGGTCCTGGCGGAGCGGCCGATCCGCGACCTGGAATACGACGTCATCGACCGCCTCGACGTGCATCTGGTCCTCAACCGGACCTTCCCCGACGCCGAGGCACTCATGAGTCGGCTGGAAACCATTGCCGCGGGATTGACCATCGAAGGCGTTCCAAAGCCAAACCTAAAGTAGTCCATACGAATGCTTTGGGCTCGTATCCCTTCAGAGATGCGTTTAGGCTGTCCCGCATCATGATGATGATGCTGTTGCGCAAGAAGGGACGGGAAAACAGGATCGGCCGCCGCCTGATCGTTCTGATCGTCACATTCAGCTCCTTTCTGGCCTTATTGGCGACCGCCTATCAGCTTATCCACGAATACCGGCAACAACGTGCCGACATGGACGATCAACTGGAGGAGGTCAGGATCTTCCTGCCGCCCATTACGGGCAGCGTCTGGACTCTTGACGAGCAACAGATCACCCTGGCCCTGGATTCCCTGACCCGGCTTCCCCATGTGGAGCACGTGGTGATCACCACGGTGGACAGCCGCAACACCTGGTCGTCGGGCACGATCAAGTCCGGGCGCCTTCTCAGCCGCCAATACCCCCTTTCGCGCGAAATCCGCGGCGAGACGCAGCGGATCGCCACCCTGGACGTCACGGCCAGCCTGGACGGCATCTATGACCGCCTGCTGAGCCAGGCCATCACCATCTTGGCCAGCAACGCGATAAAGACCTTCCTGGTCGCGGCGTTCATGTACGTGATCTTCAGCCACCTCGTCACCCGGCGGGTCGAGGAACTGGCCCGCAGCGTCGGCAATCTGGTGCCGGAATCCCTGATGACGCAGGCGTCAATTTATGACGAACGCCTGGGCTTTCCCGAGAATGGCGACGAGATCGACCGTCTGCGCTGGGCCTATGACAACATCGGCCGCCAGTTGCACCTTGCGGCGCAGGATTTGCGCGACCGCCACGACGAATTGCAGCATGAAATCCAGGAACGTACTCGGGCGGAAAGCGACCTGCAGCAGGTGATCGCCGAACTGTCGCGGACCAATGCCGAACTGGAACGCTTCGCCTATGTGGCCGCCCACGACCTGCAGGAGCCGGTGCGCGGCCTGGTCAGCTTCTCCCAGTTGCTCGAGCGCAAATACGCGGTCGATCTGGAGGGCGAGGGTAAGGACTACCTGCGCTTCATCATCGCCGAGGCGCAACGCATGTCCAATCTGGTGCGCGACCTGCTGGAATACAGCCGGGCCGGCGGCGCCGGCCTGACGGTGGCCACCGTGGATTGCGCCGAACTGGTCGAGTCCGTGGTCCAGAGCCTGCGGCCGCGCATCGAGCAGAAGGGAGCCCGGCTGGAAATCGGCCCGTTGCCAAGCCTGTCCGCCGACCGGGGACAATTGTATCAGGTCTTCCACAACCTGCTGGGCAATGCCCTCAAATACGGCGCCGAGAATGCCGTCCCCGAGGTGCGGATCAGCGCCGAGCGGGACGGCGCGGCCTGGCGCTTCGCGGTGGCCGACAACGGCATCGGCATCGACGCGCAGTACCATGACTACGTCTTCGAGGTGTTCCGCCGCCTCCACACCACCGCGGCCTATTCCGGCACCGGCATTGGCCTGGCCATCTGCAAGCGCATCGTGGAAAGCCATGGCGGCCGCATGTGCCTGACCTCCACCCCGGGCCAGGGCTCCACCTTCTTCTTCACCATTCCCGATCAGGTGGCCGAACAGGCGGCGGTGACGGCCCAGGCCTGAAGTCAGGCGGCCGCCGCCGGCAGGGTGAAGTGGAAGGAACTTCCCTCGCCGGGCCGGCTGTCGACCCAGATCCGCCCGCCGTGGCGTTCGACG
Source organism: Paramagnetospirillum magneticum AMB-1 (assembly GCF_000009985.1). GTDB lineage: Bacteria > Pseudomonadota > Alphaproteobacteria > Rhodospirillales > Magnetospirillaceae > Phaeospirillum > Phaeospirillum magneticum. The sequence continues at coordinate 1,536,140 of NC_007626.1, read as the reverse complement.
ATCTTCTTGGCGATGGCCAGGCCGATGCCGGTGCCCTCGAACCTGTCGCGGGTGTGCAGGCGCTGGAAGATGCCGAAGATGCGCTCGAAATACTGGGGCTCGATCCCGATTCCGTTGTCGCTGACCGACAGCTCCCAGCACGCGCCATCGCGGCGACAGCCGATGACGATCCGGGGCGGCCGCCCGTCCGAGCGGTACTTGATGGCGTTGCCGATCAGGTTCTGCAGCAGCCGGGTGATCTGGCCGCTGTCGCCGAGAACGACCGCCCGATCCAGGGCGTCCTCCAGGACAAGCGTCGCGCCGCCCTCCGCCATGGCCACCGACAGGTTGCGGGCGGCCACATCCACCGCTGGGCGGACCGGCATGGGCGCCAGGGGCGAACCGCGCCGGTCGATGCGCGAGAATTCCAGCAGGTCGAGAACCAAGCGGTCCAGACGCTGCGCCCCATCCTTGGCAAAGCCCAGGAATTCGAGCCCGTCGGAATCGAGAAGCTGGCCATAGCGCCGCTCCAGCAGGGAGAGGTAGCTGGAGACCATGCGCAAGGGCTCGCGCAGGTCATGGCTGGCCACATAGGCGAACTGTTCGAGATCGGCATTGGAATGCTCGAGCTGGGCGGTCTTGGCGCACAGATCGGCCTCCCAGCGCTGCCGCTCGGTAATGTCGCGGGCCAGAGCCACGTGGTAGAGCACGCCCTCGTGCAGGAGGTCGCGGGCCAGGACCTCCACGGGCAGGGCACGGCCGTCATGAGTCGGCAGGGCGGCCTCGAAGCGCCAGGAATGGCGGTCGCCATCAGCGGCCGGGACCGCCAGGGAATCGGCGATGGCGTCCAGCCGGCGACCCGACATCTGGTCCAGCGACCAGCCGAGCTTTTCCAGCGCGAACGGATTGGCGTAGATCAGGTTCCACTCGCCATCGGCCAGAAAGGCCAGTTCGGCCGAGGAATCCACGATGGAGTTGATCAGGAACAGGTCCCGGGCGGATCGGCGCAACTGGTCGTTCTGATGGGTGAGGTCAAGCTTGTAGCGGGCGACCAGACGGGCCACCAGACGCGAGAAGAAGATGCCGGCGGCCAGGGCGACGCCCAGGCCGATGGCCAGGGCCGCCAGTGTCAGCTTGCGCTTGTCCTCGATGCTGCGGGCCAGCGCCGCCCGGCGTTCGTCACTCTTTACGGAAATCTCGTCGAGATACACCCCCGCCGCCAGGGTCCAGTTCCAGTCCTCCAGCCGCGAGACGTAGGACAGCTTGGTCGAAACCGCGCCGCTTCCGCCCTCCCTGGCCCAGTCATAGCGAATGAACCCGTCCCCCTTGCGCCCCTGCTCGACGATGGGCCGGGCGGCGTTCCGCTGCTCCGGCTCCAGGTCCGACACGGTCTTGCCCTCGTTCCACGGCCGCGACGGCGACACCAGGATGCGCTCGCGGTCATCGATCACCACGATATAGCCCGACGCGTCCCGGCCGAAGCGGAACAGCCGAATTCGGTCCAGGGCGGAAACCTTCAGCCGGTCTTCCACTTCGGCCACGTACTGCCCGGTGCCGATCAGCCAGTCGAAGGGGGCGAAATGGCGGACATAGGCGATCTTGGCGGCCATCTTCTCGGGGTCTCCGGGCGCATACCAGCGATATCGGGAATAGCCCTCGCCCACCGGCTTGCGCGCCGCCTCGATCAGGCCGCGCATGATGTAATGGCCGGTATCGTCGCGGTTGTTCAGCAGGGACGAGCCTTCCCGCGACGGCCCGATGGGCAGCAGCACGCAGGACCCGTCCATGCCGTCGATGAAGAAATACCCCTTGCCGTCGAAAAAGCGCAGCGGACGCAGGGCCTCGGTGATCAGGCGCTTGATGTCCTCTTCGGAACGCCGCCCCTTTTCCTGGTCGTAGATGGCCTGGGCCAGGGCATGGGCCTCGTCCACCTGCTCGCGGATTTCGTGCTTGAGCACCTCTTCGGTCTGCAGGCGCAAGGTGGTCAGGAAGCCCTTGGCGGTCTCGACCTGCTGGACCAGCAGGTCCTGGCTCTTCTGCAGTTCCTGGACTTCCAGGGCGCGAATGGCGTCTTCGGCTTCGGCGGTGATCTGGCGGACGAAAAAGAATCCCAGCCCCAGCACCAGGCAACCGACCACAAGGACCGTGCCGATGAGATGAACCCGGGAAATCGCCTTCTCGTCGAACGAAAACCCCACGTCCGCCCCTCCAGTGAATCGTCCATCTGTATCAGAATGGTGGAGAAACGTCACCTGCCCCGACTGGATGCGGGCGATAGGCTGGCGTCAGCCGGCCGTGTCATGGTGCATCCATGATCCGCCTTTTTCCAATCCTGGCCGCCCTGCCCTTGCTATGCGGCCTCCATGCCAGCCCGGCCGCGGCCGAGAATCGCCTGATCCTCTACACGGTCGGCGCGGGCGTCCCCGAGGCCCCTCCCCCGGTGCTGGCCCGCTTCCGCGACCAGGGCTGGACGATCCGCATCAATCGGGTGCCGGTGGATTTCCGCCGCGAGCACGATTTCGGCAAGGCCCTGTTCGACCAGGCCCGGGCGGCGCGGGGCGAAGGCTATTCCCGGGTGGTGCTGGCCGGGCGCTCCTTCGGCGCCTGGGTGTCGCTGATCGCCAATTCCTCGTGGTCGACGCCGGTGGATGGCGGCGGCATCCATGCGGTGATCGCCCTGGACGCCACGGTCAGCGCCGAGACGGCCCGCCATGGCCGCCAGTGGCACGACTACAAGTTCATGGACGTGATCAAGACCCAGGACCCCACCCGCCTCGGGGTGATGGTCCTGGACGGCGATGCCGAGGAAGGCCGTGGCCGCGAGGATGAGATCCGCCGCACCCTCCGCCGCCCCGGCATTCCCCATGTGGTGGTCTACGAACCGGCGCCGCCCCCCCTGGACAGCGAGGACTTCGCCCGGCGCTGGGGAGATTGCCTCGCCACCCTGCTGGGCGACGAGGTTCCCTCACCGCCGGCTAATGACTGGTGCCGCTTGAATAATTGATCTTGTTGAAGACGTTGTACTTGCCCACCGGCCGTTTCATGGGCATGCGGGTCACCACCTCGAAGCTTTCGGCGTCGAAGACGATCAGCTCGCCCTCGGCCTCCATCACCGAGATCAGCACGTGCTTGCCCGAACGGTCGAACTCGGCATGGGCGGTGGTGCGGCCCGGCGCGGGGCGCAGCGTCCGGACGATCTCCATGGCGGACAGGTCGATGATCTGGATGGCGTCCTTTTCCTTGCCCATGGACACGTCGATCCAGGCATAGCCGGTGTTCTCGTGCGAGCGCATGAAGAAGCCCGGCCCCAGGGTGGGAATGCGCTTCACCGTCTTCCAGGTCTGCATGTCGATGATGCTGACCACCGCCTCCTTCAGGTGCGGCGTCGCCATGTAATCATGGCCGTCCTTGGCGAAGATGATGCCCGAGCCCAGATGCGGCATGCCGGGCAGGTCGATCTCGGCGATCTTGCGCTTGATGTCGAGATCCACCACCAGGCCCTTGGTGCCGTCGCGGGACGCCCCCATGGCCCGCTCGTAGGTGCGGTCGAAGAAGAAGTCGTCGAGGAAGTCGGGAATGCGGATGCGGATGGCCTGGAAGCGGCCGCCGGGGCTGATGCCCTCCTCGTGGCCCTTCTCGTAGGAATGGACGAAGCCGTTCATCACCGGCCCGGCATCGTCGGCGTAGGGAATCTCCCAGACCTCGGGAAGGTCCTTCAGCGCCACCACGAAGCTGGCGCGCGGCGGCGCGGTATAGACCGCCGAGACCCGCGAGGTGGCTCCCGCGTCGCCCACCACCGGAATCACCTGCAGCGGCGTCAGGTCGCGGGCGTCGAGCGCCACCAGGGTATGGGGCAGCATGTTGCCGACCATCAGGAAGCGCCCGTCATGGGAGACGGCCACGTTGCGGGTGTTCACCCCGGCGCGGATCTCGGCGACGATCTGCAGGGTGTAAAGGTCGTACTTGGTGATCCAGCCGTCGCGGGACGCCAGATAGACGAAGCGGCCGTCGGGCGAGTACTTGGCGCCGCCATGCAGGGCGAAGCGGCTCTGGAAACGGGTCAGCGGCTTGAAGGACTCGCCGTCCAGGATGGTGACGTGATGGTCGCCGGTCTCCACCACCGTGAACAGGTTCAGGGGATCGGTATTCCATTGCGGCTTGGCCGGCAGGCTGGCCGGGTCCACGTTGATCACCCGCGATGCCTTGATCTCCGCCATGCCCCAGGCGGGCACCGCCGCCAGCGGCGTGTAGACGTATTCGGCCAGGGCCTTGATCTGCTCGGCGTTCAGCTTGTCGCCATGGGCGGGCATCTGGGTGGCCGGGCGGCCCTGGGCGATGACCTTCTCGGCCTCGGCCTTCCGCAGCCGCCCCAGATTCTCCGGCAGCAGGGCCGGGCCGATGGCGCCCAGCCGGTCGCCGCCATGACAGGCGGCGCAATGCTCGGCATAGAGGCGCGGCGCGTCCTCGGCCGCCAGGGTGGGGGTGGCGAGAATTGTCATCCCGACGACCATCGGGAGGAGGGATCCCATCCTGGCGCGCCGCAGCAGAACTCGCACGGCGGAGCGGGCGGAGATCCCTCGCAAGGCTCGGGATGACAGGTCGAAAATGCTCATGCCAGTCCGATCTCCTCGTCGCTCAGGTAACAGCCCGGGTCTTCCGCCCAGGCGTTGCCGGTCACCCGCTGGGCCCGCACCCTTGTGTTGCCGTTGCACATGTCGAGATGGGCACAGGCGGCACAGCGCCCCTCCACCGGCCGGGGCCGCGCCTTGAGACCGGCCATCAGGGAATCCGAGGTATCGGGCCAGATGGCCGAGAACGGCCGGTCGCGCACATTGCCCAGCTTGTGGTTCCACCACATGGTGTCGGGGTGGACCTCGCCCAGATTGTCGATGTTGGCCACATTGATGCCCGAGGCGTTGCCGCCCCACTGCACCAGCTTGGCGGCGATATGGGCGGCCTTGTCCGGGTGATGGCGCTGCACCCAGGAGAGGAAATAGGGGCCGTCGGCATCGTTGTTGCCGGTGACGAATTCCCGCTCGCGCCCGGCCGCGGCGTGGGCCCAGGCGGTATCGAACAGATAATCCATGGCGTTGCGGGTCACCTGCATGGTGGCGTCGTCCAGGCGGTTCTTGTTGCCGCGCCCGGCATAGTTCAGGTGGGAAAAGTAGAACTTCGCCACCCCTTCGCTCTCCATCAGGTCCACCACCTGGGGCAGTTCGGCGGCGTTGTCCATGGTCATGGTGAAGCGCAGGCCCACCTTGATGCCCCTCTTCACGCAGCGACGGATGCCGCCCATGGATTCGGCGAAGGCCCCCTGGCGCGCCCGGAAGCGGTCATGGGTGGAATCGATGCCGTCGATGCTGATGCCCACGTAATTGAAGCCGATCTCGGCGATGCGGTCGGCGATGGGATCGTCGATCAGGGTGCCGTTGGACGACAGCGCGGTGTAGAAGCCCATCTCCTTGGCGCGGATGGCGATGTCGAAGATGTCGGGGCGCAGCAGCGGCTCGCCGCCTGACAGGATCAGCACCGGCACGCGGAAGGACTTGAGGTCCTTCATCACGCCGAACACCTCGTCGGTGGACAGCTCGCCGGCGAAGTCCTTGTCGGCCGAGATGGAATAGCAGTGCTTGCAGGCGAGGTTGCAGCGGCGGATCAGGTTCCAGATCACCACCGGGCCAGGCGGATCGCGGCGCGGCCCCACTGGGCTGGGGGCGACGAGTTCTTGCATGAACTGGGAAACGCGGAACAAGGCGAACTCCTACAGCCGAAGGCCGGTCTTCTTGAGGATGCGCGACGAGAACAGCACCATGTGGCCACGCGACAGATCGCCCAGAACCTCGGCGACACGCTCCACCAGGGCATCGGCGCCGGCCTTTTCCTTGGCGTGGATCATGGCGAACAGCGAGTAGGGCCAATCGGGCAGGTGGCGCGGCCGGTGGTAGCAATGGCTGACGAAATCCAACTCGCCCACCCGCCGCCCAGCCTCGGCGATGTCCTCGTCCGCCACGTCCCAGACGGTCATGCCGTTGAACTTGTAGCCCAGGGCGTAGTGGTTGGGCACGACTCCCATGCGGCGGATGATGCCCTCGGCCAGCATCCGCTCCATGCGGCTCATCACCTCGTCCGGCGAGACACCCACCTGGCGCGCCACGTCGTGATAGGGCTTGTCCACCAACGGCAGCCCGTCCTGGGTGGCCACCACGATGGCGCGGTCGATGGGATCGAGCTTCGCTTCGCTCATTTCATATGCCCCTCAATCGCCGGGCGCTCGCCTACGGCTCGCTTGGCTTTCCTCCGCTGCGCTCCGGGCCGCTCAACGCGGCCGCGCTTCGGCTTCGCCTCGCTCGTCATGCCTCGAACCTCAGACCCACGTAGAACTCCTGGATCTTGGGCATGTCGTGAACGGTGATCCCGGTCATGGTTTCGATCTCGGCCAGCACCTCGGCCTTGCGCCCCGGCTTCTCCGTGGCGACCACGAACCACATGTTCAGGGCATGCTCGCGGGCGTAATTGTGCGCCACCTCGGGGAAGGCATTGACGATGCCGGCCACCTCGTCGAAGCGCTCGGGCGGCACCTTCATGGCGGACAGGGTCAGTTCACCGCCCATCCTCTCGGCGTGCCACATGGGGCCGAAGCGCGAGATGATGCCGTCGGCCTTCAGTTTCCCGATGCGGGTCCGCAATTGCGTCCCGGTCAGCCCCAAGGTCTCGGCCACGGCGTCGAACGGCCGGTCGCAGATGGGAAAGCCGCCCTGCAGGGTGTTGATGATGGCGCGGTCAATGTCGTCCATGGCCCTACTCCGCCGCCGCCGCGCGCGGGATGGGCCGTCCATAGCGCGCCCCGGTCTGCTTGAACCGCCGGGTGGAAAACAGCACCGCATGGGGATAGGCCCCCAGGTCGAAGCGCCGCACCAGCGCCTGGATGGACTCCTCCACCGCGCCGCGGTCACGGCCGTGGACCATGCAGAACAGGTTATAGGGCCAGTCGGGCAGGCGGGGCGGCCGGCGATAGCACAACGTCACCTCGGGGGCGTCGCCAAGAACGCGCCCGACCTCGCTCACCACCCCGTCGGGAATGGCCCACACCGCCATGGCATTGGCCTTAAAGCCCAATTCGTGGTGGCGGACGATGATGCCGAAGCGGCGAATGATGCCGCCATCGCGCATGGCCTGGATGCGGGCGATGACCTCGGCCTCGTCCAGGCCCAGTTGCGCCCCCACTGCCCGGTAGGGATGGGAGACCAGGGGCAGACCCTCGGCCAGGGCCGCGACCAGGGCGAGATCGCTGTCGCTTAAGTCCATTTGAGGTCGAATCCCAGGTCGATGTGAAAATGTTCCAGCAGCGGCAGGTCGAGGACGCGCAGCCCGGCGCGCCGGGAGATCTCGGCCAGCACCTCGGCCACCCGTGCCTGGGAGGGTGCGGTCACCACGAACCACAGGTTCAGCCGGTGCTCGCGCTGGTAATTGTGGTTGACCTCGGGGAAGGCATTGACCAGATCGGCCACCTCGTCCAGGCGATGCTCGGGCACCGCCATGGCCGCCAGGGTCGAGCCGCCCACCGCGTGGGGCCGGAACACCGCGCCGACCCGGCTGATGGTGCCGCCACGGCTGAGGCGGGCGAGGCGGTCCATGACCGCGTCCTCGTCCAGCCCCAGACGCTCGCCCAGCACCGCATAGGGCCGGTCCGCCAGGGGAAAGTCCTGCTGGAACTCGTTGAGAAGGCGCCGGTCCAGGGCGTCTATTTCATAGCCCCTCAGACGCCGGGCGGGCGCCTCCGCGCCCTTGGCTCCTCCGCTTTCCACCTGCGCTTCGCTCCGGTGCCGCTGCGGGTCGCTCAACGCTCCCGCGCTCGCTTGCGCTCGCTCGATCATCACAACCCCGTCTTATGCGCACGGTTGGTGAAGAAGATGCCGCTGGGCCGGGCGGCCGGCAGTTCCGCCACCGGCTCCAGGGTCTCGGTGTCGTAGACCACCACCTTGTCGGAGTCACGGACCGACAGCCACACCCGCTCGCCCTTGGGGGTGAACTCCATGTGCAGGATGGCCAGCCCCGGCTCCAGGGTCTTGATCACTTTCTTGGTCTGGGTGTCGATCACCTGAACCTTGGAATAATCGGGAACGGCGAAGTTGACCCAGACCTGCCGCCCGTCGGGCCGGGCCATGGCGAAGACCGGCTGGCCCGCCACGTCGATGCGAGCTTTTTCCGTCCAGCGTCCCTTGTCGACCACCAGCACCTGGTGATGGCCGATGGCCGGCAGCCAGATTTCATCCCCCGCCGCCGCCCAGCCGCGCAGATGGGGCATCTTGTAGACCGGCAGGGCCTCCTTGCCCTTGCCGTAATGGTCGAGGATGCGGCGTACCCCCTTGTCGGGGTTCCACAGATCCAGCAGCGCGATGCCGTCCTCGCCGAACAGCCCGGCCAGATACCAGCGCCCGTCGCCGGTGATCAGGGCGTCATAGGGCAGCTTGCCGATATTGGTGTACTTGGTGAGTTTCGGCGCCTTGGGATCGGCCAGATCGGCGATCCAGATCTCGCCCGCGTCATAAAGGGTATAGATGAAGCGCTTGCCGGTCAGATCGGCGATGCCGATCACCTTGCTGGGCTTGCCGTCGCCGCCGATGGCGGGAATGTCGGCCACCGGCTCCAGGGTGGCGGCGTCAAACACCTTGATGCCGCCCGGCGTGTAATTGGCCACCGCCACCAGCGTTCCGTCCTGGGAGATGGCGCCGCCGATGGAATTGCCCGATTGCATCACCCGGCCGACGATGGCGCCGGTCAGGATGTCGACCTTGCTGAGTCCGCCGTCGCGCCCGAACACGAAGGCGAAGCGCTGGTCGCGGGAATAGACCAAAGCGGCATGGGACAGATCGCCCAGCCCGGCCACACTGGCCAGCTTGGTATTGCCGCTGTTCTCGACCACCATCAGACGGCCGTCGGCGCGCTCGACCACCAGCCCCAGGTCGCCGGTGCCGCGCAAGGCGGGCGAGCAGGCCGAGAGCAGGCCGAGACCCAGCAGAGCGGCCATCCGTGTCATTCCGAGCCGCAGGCGAGGAATCTCCGCCTGGGCCATGGATGCCAATCCGGAAAAGGTGCGCCAGGACGAGATCCCTCGCTTGCGCTCGGGATGACAGGCAAGACGCTTCATTTCAGCTCTCCCATCAAATAGGCGGCGATCCAGGCGGCCTCTTCGCGGCTCAGCATGAACTTCCAGGGCGGCATGGGGGTGCCGGGGCGGCCTTCCAGGATGGTCTCGACCACCGCTTCGGCCGACAGCTTGACCAAGTCTTCCTGCAGCAAAGGCGAGCCCAGCCCGCCCTGGCGGGTCATGCCGTGGCACGAGCCGCAATCCTGATCCACCATGTCCCGCAGCTTGGCCTGACGCCCGGGGGAAATTTCGGCCGCGGCCGCCAGGGGCCAAGCCACCAGCACCGACACCACCGCTCCCGTCACTGCCCCAAGCAAATGCATCCTCGGCCCTCCCACAGGCTGATCGAGGAATAGCACTCCCCACGCTCCAAGGGCTTGACGTTGAGCAAGAGACGGAGACCTCAGGCCTCGGCCGCCCCCACCCATTCGGCCACCTCCTGCTCGGCGGCCAGGGCCACCACCTTGCCGATGATCAACAGGGCGGGCGGTTCCACCCGCCAGCGGGCCACGTCGGCTTCCAGTTCGGCCAGGACGCCGCGCAAGACGCGCTGGGACGCCGTGGTGCCTTTTTCCACCACCGCCACCGGCGTCGCGGGGTCCAGGCCGGCGGCGATCAGCCCTTCGGCCAGGGGACCGGCGGTGCCGACCCCCATATAGACCACCAGGGTGCAGGCGGGGTCGGCCAGACTCTGCCAGTCGAGATCGAGACTTTGGTCGTCCCTCAGATGGCCGGTAACCAGCCGAACGCTGCGCGCCACCTCGCGGTGGGTCAGCGGAATGCCCGAGGCGGCGGCACAGCCGGCGGCGGCGGTGATGCCCGGCACCACCTCGGTGGCGATGCCATAGGCGGCCAGATACATGGCCTCCTCGCCGCCGCGCCCGAAAATATACGGATCGCCGCCCTTGAGCCGCACCACCCGGCGCCCCGGACGGGCCAGGCTGACCAGCAGGTCGTTGATCTGGTCCTGGGGCAGCAGGTGGCGGCCCTTCTCCTTGCCCACCGAGATCCGGGCGGTCCCCGCCGGAATGAGGTCGAGAATGCCCTCGCCCACCAGACGGTCGTAGACCACCACGTCCGCCGATTGGATCAGGCGCAGCGCCTTGACCGTCAGCAGGTCGGGATCGCCCGGCCCCGCCCCCACCAGGTGGACCAGCGGCCTCATGTCATTGGTCATGCTTCCCCCCAATCCCCCGTTGCTCACGGCGCCACCTCGACAACTCCCACCATCTCGGGATGGGGACCGCAGCGATAGGGATAGCGGCCCGGCGTATCGAAGGTCCGCTTCCAGCTTTCGCCGGGAAACAGGCGTTCGGATTCCGGACGGCCTTCCTGCTCGAAAAACACGCTGTGGCTGGTGCGCTTTTCGTCGTTGACCCATTCGACCGTGGTGCCGGGCCGAACCTTCAATGTCTGGGGAGTGAACAGATTCTTGTCCATGCTGACCCGAACCGGGTCGTCCGCCCGGACGGGCGCGGCGCACAGCATGGCGAGAACGCCGCACATGGCGGCCATTGAGGCACGACGCGTAACTCTAGCCATCGGCCGTTCCCTCCCAGGAAAAAAGGGCCGGATGCGGATATCCCCATACCGCATCCGGCCCGTTGCCCAAGCTTACATCTTGACCGCCTTGATCTCGCCCTCGGCATCCAGGCCCAGCTTCAGGTCGATGGACACGTGGTGGAAGCGGCCGCTGGTGAAGTCGTCATGCACGGCGAAGCCGACGCTGTAGGACTGTCCGGCAACCAGATTGGCCTCGCCGGGCTGGGTGGCCTTGAGGCGGCGGACCATGGTCACCACCCACTTGTCCCCCTCCTTCTTGCCGCTATAGGCCACGTCGTTGCCGGGCTTGAGCACGCGCTCGGCCAGGACATAGCCCTGCTCGGACACGCCCGAGGACTTCCAGCGGGTCAGGTCGAGGAAGGTGCCGCCGGCCAGCAGGGCATCCAGCTCGGCCTGGGGCTTCACCTTGTCCCAGTTGTCGCGCTTGGTGGTGTCGAACTGGGTGCGGCTTTCGGGCACGTATTTGGTGACATAGCCGTGCGAGGTGTCGATGCCCTTGGCGGTGCCGAGGGAGCCGGCGGCCGGCGCGGTCGGCATGTCGCGGGCGTCGGAATGGCAGGAGGTCCAGCAACCCGAGCGGGCGGCCATGTCCACCTTGCCATTGTCGATCATCATGGCGACCTTGACCTCGTTCTCGGGGTCCATCTTGCCGCCCTTGGCGAAGGGAACCTCGTTATGGGGGCCGGCCGGGAACTCGAAGCGCATGTACAGGTTGTCGGCGTCATAAGCCGCCTTGACGGACAGCGGGATGGCGGCGCGCTTGCCGGGGATCGGAGTCTTTTCCGCCTTGGCGCCGGACACCATCTTGGCGCCCATGTCGGCGGTCTCGTTGCTGTGGCACTCGAAGCAGCGGTCCCCCTTCTTGAAGGCGCGGGTGCCGCCGTGGTCGGTACCGGTCAGGATCCACTCCATGGCGGTCTGGCCGGGGTAGAACAGCACGGTCTTGGTCTCGGCCACCTTGCTCCAGTCCACGGCCTTGCCGGTAACGGGGGGCAACTGGGCACCGCCGGCGACCGGCGCGGCGGCCGGAGCCGGAGCGGCGGCGGGAGCCGACGCCGGAGCGGCGGCGGTGGCGGCGGGCTTCTTGGCGTCGGCTTCGGCCTTCTGCTTGGCGGCCTCGGCAGCCTTCTGCTCCTCCTCCTGCTCCAGCAGGTGGTGGACCGGCTTGTGGGCGATGCCCTTGTGGCAGTCGATGCAGGTGCCGCCCTCGGCCTGGGCGTTTTCGTGCTGCTTCTTGGCGCGCTGCTTCTGCACCGCCGGATTCATCTGGTCGAAGGCATGGCAGTTGCGGCATTCCCGCGAATCCGTGCTCTTCATGGTCGCCCAGACGCGCTTGGCCAGCTGGAAGCGCTTGGCGTCGAATTTCTCGGGAGTGTTGACCGAGCCCATCAGCCAGTGGAAAACCTCGCCGCTGGCCTGGATCTTGCGAACGAACTTGTGGACCCAATCCTTGGGCACGTGGCAATCGGAACACGCCGCCCGCACACCAGATCGGTTGGTGTAGTGGACGGTCTTTACGTATTCCTGATAGACGTTGTCCTTCATCTCATGGCAGTTGATACAGAAGCCAAGCGTGTTGGTGGCTTCCATCGCCGTGTTGAAGGCGCCCCAGAACATGATGCCGCCGACGAAAATCACGGCGGCGCCAAATAAAGACGCACCCAGGATTTTCATCCTCAGCAGTTTTCCGAGCAAGGATTCAGTAGCCATTGCGCTCCCCAGCGTACCCGAGTTGCCCGCCTCCAAGCCTCACCGAATACCATGGGGCATCGGCGCCCGACTTGACCTTGGGCAATGATTGATCGGGGCGCAGGGCAGTATTTTCGCGTATGCCAGCGTCCCGGACACACTTCCGGTCTGGCCCGCGCTATGCTCCTTCCCGCCGGAGCGGGTGCCCTCCGGATGGCCTGCGCGAGCCCCGGAATGTGACGGACTGTAATCACTGGCCACGGGGGCCGACGTGATTTTGATCAATTTACCTTGGCTTTGCAGGGACTGGCCGGCATCAACCTAGACTTTAGTCTATTATCATCAGCCCCGCCTCAGACCATTGGGACGGCACCCTTAACCAAGATCAAGTCGCCGCATGCAATCTAGAGAGATGATAATCGGTGCCTGGGGACGGGATCGCTGAAGACCCCGGGCAGCGGGAGGGAAGATGCAATCCGATACCCTTAGCGTGCTGAGGCGAAGCCGGCTGTTCTCGGCGGTCTCCGCTGCGGACGCGGCGGCCCTGCTGGAGGATCACCGGATTCTCGAATTGGCCGATGGCGCCGTGGTCTTCGCCGAGGACTCCCTCGCCGAATTCCTGTTTCTCGTCCTGGACGGCGAGATCGCGATCGATCCCTGCGCCACCTCGCCCCAGCTTCGCCTGTGCGCTGGCGACACGGCGGGGGAAGAGGCGGTGTTGACCGGAACGCCCCACGGGGCGACGGCCCGCGCCAGTGGGCCGGTGACGCTGCTGGCCCTGCCGGCCGGCACGCTGATGGCCTACCTGGAGACCCATTTCGAAGTGGCCATCGCCATGATCTCGGCCATGGCGGGACATCTGCGCGAGCAGGTGCGCGAGATCACCGAACTGAAGATGCAGTCCACTGCCGAACGCCTGGCCAGCTACCTGCTGGCCCTGGCGGGCGAGGCCACCGGCCGGGCGGTGGTGCGGCTGCCCTTCGAAAAGCGGCATCTGGCCGATCACTTGGGGATGGACCCGGCGACCCTGTCGCGGGCCTTCGCCAAGCTGCGGGACAAGGGTGTGGTGGCCAGCCGCACCGACAAGGTGGAAATCGCCGACGTGGCGGAGTTGAGGATCTATGGCGACTGCGCTGCGTTCACCGCCTAGCGGACCCGTGGAGATGAAGGCGTCGGGCGGCCCGGTCTCGTGCCCCTGCCGCCCCTCCTGCGAGGGTCCAACCGCCGATTGCGACCGCACCCTGTCGACGCCCCAGCGCGTCTTCAAGGGCCAGGGCAACGCCCAGGAGGTGGTGGCCGCCCTGCCGCTGTTCGACGGCATCCTGCCCGAGGTCCTGAACCGGCTGCTGGCCGATTCCGCCACCATTTCGCGGCGGCGCAGCACCTTGCTGTTCGGCGCCGGGGACGAGGCCGACTGCTTCTATATCGTGCTCGACGGGGCGGTGAAGCTGTTCGCCCTGACCCAGGACGGGCGAGAAAGCATCGTCGAGATCTTCGGCCCCGGAACCTCGTTCGCCGAAGCGGCCATGCTGTCCACCGGACGGTTCCCGCTGCACGCCGAGGTGATCGAGGACGCCACCCTGATCCGGGTGGGACGCCGCGCCTTTCTTTACACGCTGCATTCGGACCACGCCCTGGCCTATCGCATGCTGGCCGCCCTGGTGAAGTGGAACCGTCGCCTGGCGGGGGAGATCTCCGACCTCAAGGAACTGACCCCCTGGCAGCGCGTCGCCGAATTCCTGCTGGCCCAGACCCCCGCCACCGAGGGGCGGGTCGAGGTTCTGCTGCCCTTCAACAAGGAAGTGCTGGCCAGCCGGGTGGGAATCCGCCGCGAAAGCCTGTCGCGCGTGCTGGGCCGCCTGCGGGTACTGGGCGTGCATACTTCCGGCAATGCCATCCGCATCGACGACGTAAATCTGTTGCGCCGCGCCTGTTTCGAGGCCGCCAACGGCCGTGGCGCCTAAGCCTTTAGACAAGTTTCAAGACATTCCAAGACGGAATTTGACGATAGTCACATCCCGCAGGGGCGACAAGGCACACTGTGCCCGGACCTTAATGCTTTGGCCGCCGCCCAATGGGCCTTCCGGCCACGGTTTAGTTTGACGTAAGGGAGGGTTGCCGTATGTGGAAGGGAGTTCGGAACGCATTGTTGCTGACGGCGCTGCCGTTCGCGATGAGTGGGGCTGCGTTCGCCCAGGAAGCGACTTTGAGCAAGGAAGCCAAGGAAGCTAGTGCCAAGATCTATTTCGAGCGCTGCGCCGGCTGCCATGGCGTGCTGCGCAAGGGTGCCACCGGCAAGAATCTCGAGCCGGCCAACACCACCAAGCTGGGCCAAGCCCGCCTCGAGAAGATTCTGACCAATGGCACCGATGGCGGCATGGTGAACTTCGATGACATCCTGACCAAGGATGAAATCAAGAACATGGCCACCTACATCCAGATGACCCCCGACGTTCCGCCGGAATGGGGCATCAAGGAAATGACTGCCTCCTGGAAGGTCACGGTGAAGCCGGAAGACCGTCCGAAGAAGCAGATGAACAAGGTCAACCTGAAGAACGTCTTCTCGGTGACCCTGCGCGATACGGGCGAGATCGCCCTGATCGACGGCGATACCAAGAAGATCTGGACCATCATCAAGACCGGCTACGCCGTGCACATCTCGCGCCTGTCGGCGTCGGGCCGCTTCGTGTACGTCATCGGCCGCGACGGCAAGCTGGACATGATCGACCTGTGGATGGAGACCCCCGCCGTGGTGGCCACCATCAAGATCGGCATGGATGCCCGTTCGGTGGAAACCTCCAAGTTCAAGGGCTTCGAGGACAAGTACGCCGTGGCCGGCTCCTACTGGCCGCCCCAGTACGTGATCATGGACGGCGCCGACCTCAAGCCGCTCAAGATCGTCTCCACCCGCGGCATCACCGTGGATGGCGAATAT
Source organism: Paramagnetospirillum magneticum AMB-1 (assembly GCF_000009985.1). Lineage (GTDB taxonomy): Bacteria > Pseudomonadota > Alphaproteobacteria > Rhodospirillales > Magnetospirillaceae > Phaeospirillum > Phaeospirillum magneticum. Next base: position 1,520,826 of record NC_007626.1, on the reverse strand, counting down.
CACCCCGAGCCCCGCGTGGCCTCGATCGTCGCGTCGATGATCAAGCCCGAATGGGTCATCAACATCAAGGAAACCGGCCTGATCAAGCTGGTGGATTACTCCGACATCAAGAACCTGAAGGAGACCACCATCGAGTCGGCTAAGTTCCTCCACGACGGTGGCTGGGACGCGTCCAAGCGCTACTTCCTGGTGGCCGCCAACGCCTCCAACAAGGTGGCCGTGGTCGACACCAAGGACGGCAAGCTGGCCGGTCTGGTCGACACCAAGTCCAAGCCCCATCCGGGCCGCGGCGCCAACTTCAACCATCCGAAGTTCGGTCCCGTGTGGGCCACCTCGCACCTGGGCGCCGACGTGATCACCCTGATCGGCACAGATCCGGCCAAGCATAAGGATCAGGCCTGGAAGGTCGTCGCCGAACTGAAGAACCACGGTGCGGGTTCGCTGTTCGTCAAGACCCATCCCAAGTCCAACAACCTGTGGGCCGACGCTCCGCTGTTCCCCGAAAAGGACATGGCCGAGTCCGTCACCGTCTACGACATCAAGAACCTGGACAAGGGCCCCGAGGTGATCAACATCGCCAAGCTGGCCGACCTGCCGGAAACCAAGGCGGTCAAGCGCGCGGTGCAGGCCGAGTACAACGAGAAGGGCGATGAAGTCTGGTTCTCGATCTGGGCCGGCAAGACCGATCCGTCGGCGATCGTGGTCATGGACGACAAGACCCGCAAGGTGAAGGCCGTGATCAAGGATCCGAAGCTGATCACCCCCACCGGCAAGTTCAACGTGTACAACACGCAGCACGATATCTACTAAGACTCTGATAGCTCCACCCTACGCCCCCCGGGAATCGCAAGGTTCCCGGGGTTTTTTTGTCCTTCCGCCCCGGCCCGTCCGGCGGGATCGGCATCTTCGGCGCGAAAGAATGCCGCAACGCCCCCTTGAGGCGAACGGGCGCGACACGCACGCTGCGATAACGCACTTTCTCTACTTTAACTAGTTATGCCGAATACTTGACGCCGGGCGGCAACGCAGCTTCCACCGGCCACCAAGCTTGCGCGACACGTATCAGCAAATGGCTATTTCACGCCATTCTTATACGCTTTGTGCACATCGCAGGGCCGCACCAAATGGAGAGGCGGCAGATTGAAGAGGTATTCCGGCCATCCATCCCCCCAAAAACACCCCTCACATCATGGTTGTGACAAAAATACTGCAAATGCTTTTAGGTTGTGTCTTACGTTTTAGTGACTCGTTTTACGACTTTTTCCAATTGTATTTCCCGAAGCCAGACGTACCATCTAGCATCAGGCACGTAATAACACTGATGAGGGGATGTGATATGGCGGCATCAGCACAGCGGGCGGAACGGCTTTCCGGAACTTACGTCGCGACACCGACCCATGCGTCGGCGACGGTGACCATGATTCAGGATGCCATCCCCAGCACCGATATCCTGGTCGACAGCAACAGCGCGAATCCGGTCGGGACCTTCGTGAACCCGGTCAACTCCATGGTCGAAGGCCTGGTGATCGCCGCCCAGGGCAGCGGTACCCTGTGCCATGCGGCGCGATCCACCGCCTCGCCCACCGGCTGGGCGCTCAATCCGATCACCACCTCCGCCACTCCGCTGGAAGTGGTCGGCGGCACCGCCTATGCGGGGCAGAAATACGCCGCCGTCTACGGCTTCTACTCGGACGGAGCCGCCCTGTGGTCCATCGCCCTGGGCGCCGACGGCGTCACCTGGGGCTCGCCGGTCCAGGTGGTCGCGGGCGGGGTCAGCCAGTTGGGGACCGCCTATTCCCCCGCCGGCCAGCTGGTGGTCTACGGCTGCACCGCGGCGGGCGATCTCCTGGTCGCCTACCAGACCACGCTGAACGGGGCCTTTACCACCACCTCCTGCGACGTGGGCGGCACCCTGGCCGGCAACAGCGCCTCGCTGGTGATGGTCGACGAGACCGGCTGGAACGCGGTGATCGTCCAGAACAATGTGCCCAGCCTTTACACCGGCAGCCTGGGCGACACCGGCGCCCTCAACACCGGCACCTTCCAGTCCCTGCCCTCCGGCACCCTGATCTCCGAGGTGTCGCTGGGCTTCTGGAGCAGCATCCAGCAGGACTGCATCTTCCTGATGACCTCCCAGTCCGGCCAGGTCTACACCGTGGCGCCGGGCGGGCAGCCCGCCACGGCGGTGGGCGCGTCGCTGCCCACCGGGACCTCGGTGCGTTACGCCGGCGGACATGCCACCAATGTCACGGATCTCGGCATCGTCCTCGACCTGTACATGGTGGACAGCGATCTGTGCCTGTGGGTCATGCATCAGAGCCAGACCGAGCCCTGGGACATGAACGGCAACCCGGTCTTTTCCTCTCCCGTCCCCCTGGGCGCGGGGGTGGCCGGCGTGTTCGGCGATCTCAACCCCGCCGACGGCACCAGCCTGTTCACCATCGATGACCAGGAAGGGGCGCTATGCCTGTGGCTGGCCGATGCCGGGACCGGCAACTGGGTCAGCAACCCGGTCCTGACCAGCGGCACCGAAATTTACGAGGTCACCCGCTTCAAGGTCCAGATGGCGGTCTCGGACCAGAACTATTGCCCCATGCCCAACCAGAGCCTGACCCTGGCCCTGAGTCCCGGCTCCAGCGCGGCCGACATCACCATCGGCGGCAACTCCTATTTCCTCGGCAGCCAGTCGCCGCTGACGGTGACCACCGACGGCCAGGGCAATATCGTCGCATCGATCCTCACCACCAGCAGCCTGTTCGCGCCCGGTCTGGTGCTGTCCTGCCAGGGCACCACCCTGGCCACGGTCCAGCCCGCCTCGGACATCCAGGCCTACCTGTCGGGTCAAGGGACCCTGAACCCCTATAACCCCGGCGGGGCGCTGCCGGTGTTCGACAAGGACGGCACCACCTTGTCGAAGGCCACAATCGGCAACGACAACCAGCCCCTGGCCCCCAATCTGAAGGGCAACCCCGCCTTGGCCAAGGCGGCGGCCCAGGCCATCATCGGCGGCGCCCAGGCGGGACAGGGCACCGGCACCACGGCGGGCTTCGCCGTTCAGTTCGATCCCAAGACCGGCCAGGCCACCTTCCGCCATCTGCACAGCCACGACGAGGTGCGGACGGAGCGGAGCGACCTTGCCGCCTCGCCGCTCTGCGGCAGCATCTGGAGCGATATCGGCGACTGGGCCGGCGACATCTGGCAGGGCATCAAGAACGGCGTCATCATCATCACCTCGGCGGTGGTCGACCTGGCCAAGCAGATCGCCACCCTGGTGGTGAAGATCGGCGACGAGATCTCGGCGGCGTTCGACATGGCCATCCACGGCATCGAGGAGGCGGCGCAGTTCATCGGCGGCGTGTTCCAGTGGATCGGCGCCGAAATCGAAACCGCCATTTCCTGGCTGGAGGCGCTGCTGGATTTCGGCGCCATCTGGCGCACCAAGATGGCCATCCAGTCCTGTCTGGTGAACGGCCTGGGCAGTTGCATCACCGGCCTGGGCACCATGAAAAGCGCCGCCGACGGCTGGTTCGACCAGGAGGAGGCGACGGTCAAGGCCTACTTCACCCAACTGGCCGGCACCCTCGCCAACCAGACCATGTCGAGCCAGACCGGCGGCCAATCGCCGGGCAACGCCCCCAGTTCCACTCCCCAGGCCGGCAACCTCAGCGCCGCCGGCACCACCAGCAATGTTCAGGGGAGCTGGCTGTCCGATCAGGTCAATTCCAACGGCGGCGTCAATACCCAGACCATCACGCCCGGTGACGCACTGCAGCAGGCTCTGACCGACTTCACCACCGCCTGGAACGGCGCCTGCGGCGATTTCGACACCGCCTTCCAGGATTTCTGGCAAGGCCTCAGCAGCACGCTGAGCGACCCCCAGGCCTTTGCCACCCTAGGTCTTCCCGCCTTTGTCGATGGCCTGGGCGCCCTGATCGACGGCTTTCTGGAACTGGCCAAGGGCGTGGTCGACGTGCTGTTCGACTTGGCCATCGCCGCCATCGCCGCCGTCGGAGACGCCCTGACCGCCTCCATGGGCGACGGCTTCCTGGGCGATCTCTGGGCCTGGATGGCGGGCAAGGCCGGCTATCCCGACGATGCCGATTTCAATCTGGTGGCGGTCATTTCCCTGATCATCGCCTTCCCCGGCACGGTGTTCTACAAGCTGGCCTATCCCGATAACGGCGAGCCCTTCCCGGCCGGCGACCCGCTGCCCTACGCCCCCAGCGCCCCCGGCGCCAAGGGGCCCGGGTCGGTGGGCTTCACCATTCCCACCGGCTGGATGGAATTCGTTTCCATCTGCAACATCATGGCCTACATCCCCCGGCTGGTCTCCGACATCGCCGGGCCGGACAACCCCGAGCTGATCGAATGGACCCTGTGCGGCCTGTCCTTCACGGACTTCCTGCTGCACGTCATCAACGAGGACGACCTGACCTGGGACGACCTCATCGATGAGCCCGATGCCTGGTCCTGGGTGCTGGTCAAGCTGCCCGCCGCCATCAGCCGGGGCGTCAACGCCCTGATGAAGGAGGACGATCCGGAAGGCCGCGAAGGCCCGGGCGAGGATGAGGGCACCGGCGGCTATGTCGCCATGCGCCTGATCGCCGGCTTCTGCCGCGCGGCCGAACTGGGGGCCAACATCTATTACCTGTGCAACAACAGCTGTTCGTCGGCCGAGACCGCCTACCGGATCATCGATCCCATTCCCGACATCCTGGACATGAGCAACATGCCGTCGGTGCGTGACACCACTGCGGGGGCCATCTGGGTCGGCGTCATGACGGTCATCAACATGTTCCTGAACTTCTTCGCGCCGACCCTGGAGCTGAAGATGGAACAGGAAGGCCAATAGGAACGCGGGGAGGAGACGACAATGAGCACCAATATCCAGCAAGAGACCATGAGCTTTGCCCAGATCGCGGCAACGCTCACCGCGCCGTCGACGTCCGACTACGACGCCGTCGTGTCCCTGGGACAGCAGCAGCTCGACCAGTTTCTGTTCAGCACCTATGCCGCCCAGAACCATGCCCAGGTGGCGGTGTCGGGCCTGTCCCCGGTGGTGGACGGCATCTACGACGCCTTTTCCATGCGGGTCGCGCCCCCCATGCTGCAATTCGTCAGCGATCAGGCCCAGCTCAGCTACCAGGTCTACGCCGGCTGCCTGCTTCAGATCGATGCCGCAGGCAATCCCAGCTACATGGTGGATTACGGGTCCAGCGGCTCGACCCTGATCGGCACCTATCCCCTGACCACCGCCCAGGGCGCCGACAACAGCGGCAGCGTGGTGATCGACTTCGCCCAGACCAAGAATCTGACCGGCCAGTGGACCGGCCAGCTGGCGGGCGTCGTGGCGAACTCGCAGGAGGCCCAGGAGATTTTCAGCGCCATCGGCGGCTATTTCAGCAGCAATCCGCTGATCTATACGCTGGGCTCGGTCAATACCAGCGGGACTCTGGCGGCGCTGACCCCCACCTCGTTCACCTTCTCCACCCAGAACGCCGTCAACAATCCCGGCTCCAACCTGATGCTGCTGATCACCACCGACGGCAGCGCGGGGGGCAACGCGCCCTCGGCGGACATCATTCCCTCGGGCAGTTCCGTGGGTGTGCTGGTGTCCAACCGCGTGATGTTCCAGGAGGTGTTCCCCGACCTGATGAACCAGGCCACCAAGGCCCAGAATGGCAATTTCACCTATCAGACCATCGGAGCCTCCTCCGCCTATCAGACGGTCAGCACCGCCGGCAGCCTGGACGTGGGCACCATTCAGGAGGGCAACGCCCTGCAGGGCGGCGTGTGGAGCAGTGACGCCGATTACAATCCGGTGGACCTCTACGTGCCCCTGAGCGGCATGACCATGACTCCCGGGGCCAGCGGCATGGGTTTCTCCTGGACCTCCGACTGGAACCAGCTCTGGACCTCCATCACCTATACCAACGCCTTCAACAGCGTGATCGAGAACCGCAATCTCGAGACGGTTGGCCTTCAGGTCACCTCGACGGCGCTGCTGGTCCCGACGGTGACCAGCGCCACCAACGACACCGTGGCGTTCAGCGGTTCCTTCGCCACCAACACCGAGCCGACCACCAATTTCTCCATCTGGCAGGAACTGTTCGAAGGCGATGTGAATCTGGGATCATCGATCACCGATCCCATCAACGAAGCCCTCGGCGGCTGGCTCGACAACCTGGGCCTGCCGCAGGTCAGCACCTTCCTGATCGACAACCTGCTGTTCCCGGCCTCGGGCCTTGTCGCCATCAACAATGCGGCCATTCCCTGCGACTTCTACACGGCGGGCAACATCGAAAGCCCATTGTCGCTGTCGCCCGGCATCAGCTCCCTGTCGGCTGGCCAGAGCGTGACTCTCAGCCTCAATCAGGCCGTCGCCCAGGTGGAATGGTCGATCACCCCGCCCATCGGCAGCGTCACCAACGGAGTCTACACCGCGCCGTCCCAGATTGCCGCCCCGTCGCGAGTGGTGATCCAGGCCCTGAACGCCGGCGACCTGCAGCAGGTGGCCTATGCCCTGGTCGAGTTGTCTCCGACCCTGGCGGCGCTGACCATAACCCCCGCCAACGTCACCCTGGCCGCCGGCGGCGCATCGTTCCAGCTGCAGGCCATCGATGCCGATGGCCAGGTGGATTCCAACGCCACCTTCACAGCCAGCCTGGGCGTGGCCAAGAAGAACATGGAGGGCGACTGGTTCTACACGCCCCCCGGCTCGGTGTCGGCCCCCACCCCGGTCACCATCACCGCCCAGAGCAGCGCGGGCACCGCCACCGCCACCTGGAACGTGGTGCCGGTCGACGAGGCCTTTAACGTGACCTGCCCGGTGACCTCGCTGTCGGCGGGTCAGAGTGCGGTGCTGACCGCCACCACCAGCCTGGGCATCCCCCAGGCGCTGTGGTGCATGATGCCGGAAGCCGGCTCGGTGATCGCCACCGGCCTGATGACGGCACAGTACACCGCGCCGGCCACCGTCACCTCGGCCCAGACCGTGACTCTTTGCGGCTTTGGCGGCAGTGCGACCACGGCCCTGGGCTGCGCGATGCTTTCCATCGACCTGACTCCGGGCTGAGGCATGAAGAAAGCCCCCGGCCTCGCGGCCGGGGGCTTTTTCGTCGCCGTGACGGCGGGACCGGTCAGCCGCCCTGCTTGGCGGCGGAGCGGCGCGCCGCGTCCATCAGCTGCTTCAAGGTCTGCTGGTCCAGCGCGCTGGAGATGATGCGATCACCGACGATGAAGGTGGGCGTGCCGCCGATCTCCAGGGAACGGGCCAGGTCCATGTTCTTCTTCAGGGCCTTCTCGATCTCGGGACCGTTGATGTCCTTCTTCAGCTGCTCGGCGTTGAAGCCCTGATCGGCGGCGATCTTGTAAATGGCCTTTTCGTCCAGGCGGCCGCGGAACTTCATGAAGGCGCGGTGCACGTCGTCGTACTTGGCCTGGCTCTGGGCCTTGGCCACCAGGGCGACGCGGGCCGCCAGCACGGAATCCGGCCCGAGGATCGGGTATTCCTTGATCACCACCCGGGTCTTGCCGTCGGCCTTGACCGCTTCCCACAGGGGGTCGAAGGCCTGCTTGCAGAAGCCGCAATTGTAATCCATGAACTCGACCACGGTGAGGTCGCCCTTGAGGTTGCCCCCCTGGGGATCGTCGGCGTTCTTCAGGATCTCGTCCTTGCGGGCTTCGAGCATCTTGTGGGCGTCGGCCTCGGCCTGGGCGCGCATCTTTTCGCGCAGAGCTTCCAGAGCCTCGCCCAGCACCTCGGGATGCTCCATCAGGTAGTCGCGCACCACCTTCTTGACCGCCTCGGCCTGCTTGGGGGTCAGCGGGACCTCCTGGGCGGCGGCGGGCAGGGAGGCAAGGGCAAGGCCCGACACCATCAGGGCGGCGGCGAAAGTCTTGGCGATCATCGGCAAAGCTACCTCAAGAGGCAAAAGGATGGCGGGCATATTGGCGGAAGCGGCTGCTTGTCGCAAGGCCTTGCAGCACTACCACCACTTGCGGGCCCGGTCGCGGTCGGCCTTGACCTGGGAGGCGCGTTCCTTGATGTCCTGAATGCGCAGCCAGATGGAGCCCTGCTTGCCCAGCAACTGCTCCGCCTTGTTGGCGTGGAACAGGGATTCCGACAGCTTGCCGGCCAGCATGTAATGCTCGGCCAGGGCGTAGGAGGCCATGCCCTCCTTGCCGTCGCGGGCGAAGGCGATGGCCAGTTGCTGCCAGGCGAACACGTCCTCTGGCTCGCGGTTGACGGCGGCGGTCAGGTGGTTCTCGGCCTCGGTCAGCAGCGACTGGTCCTCGCTCTCGATCAGCACCTGCCCCAGGGCGATGCGCAGCAGGGCGCTGTCGGGCAGCAGCTTGACCGCCTTGCGGTAGGGTTCGATGGCTTCGGGGCCTCGGCCGTTCTCGAACAGCATCTGGCCCTTCAGTTCCCAGAAATAGGGATCGTTGGGCCGTTCCTTGATCAGTCCGTCGATCAGCCCCAGGGCCATGACCAGATCGGGCTTGCGATAGGCGGCGATGGCGCGGGCATAGCGGGCCTCGATGCTGGTGTCGGCCTCCTTGTAGCGCTGGAAGGTCCGGATGGGCGGCTCGATGAAGGCGAACAGCTTGGCCTTCATGCGCCGGTGCATCTCGATCCATTCCGGCGACCAGGGAGTCTTGCTCCAGGGCGACTGGTCCACCTGGGAGCGCACGAAGGAGACGCGATCACGGGTCAGCGGGTGGGTGCGGACATAGGGGTCCTGGCGCGACGAGACCAGCGCCTCCTGGTCGCCCAGAATGTCGAAGAACTCCAGCAGGCCCTTGCCCGACTGGTGGGTGCTGTCGAGAAAGCGCATGGCCATCTGGTCGGCCTGGCTTTCCTGGCTGCGCGAGAAGGCCAGCAGATTGCGCATGGCCAGCTCGTTGCCGCCCAGCGCCCCCGCCATGCCCACGTCGCCGCGCCCGGTGGCGGCCCCCGCCGCCGCCGCCAGCAAGGTGGCGAGAATGGCCTCGGTCGAGGCATTGGCCACCGCCTCGGTGCTGCGGATCAGGTGGCCGCCGGCGATGTGGCCGGTTTCGTGGGCCATCACGCCGATCAGCTGGCCCGGATGCTCGGACCGCACCAGCAGGCCGGTGTGGAAAAAGATGTTCTGGCCGCCCGCCACGAAGGCGTTCAAGGTCGGGTCGATGATCAGATTGATGCGAACCGCCGCGGGGTCCAGCCCGGCCGCCTGAAAAATTGGCGTCCCGAAAGTCCGGATGGTATTTTCCACCTCGGCGTCACGGATGAACTGCCGCCTCGGCTGGGATTGAGCCAAAGCCGGCGGCATCGAAGCGACCAACAGGAACGTCACCAGAAGGATAATGCGCGTGAGCAAGGATCTCTCCTCATCGGTCAATTCGTTGCGCGGCCGCAAATCCGCTCTTCCCGTCGCCGCCGCGACGGTGCTGCTGGCGCTGTCTGCCTGCGGCGATCCCGCCCGGCCCGTCGGCCAGGTGGGCCATATCACCGGCTTCGGTGGCATGGTCGCCGTCGACGAGCCCCGTGCCGCCATCCTGGGCCGCGACGTGCTGTCGTCCGGCGGCACCGCCGCCGACGCGGCCACCGCCATCTACTTCACCCTGGCGGTCACCTACCCGTCCACCGCCAGCCTGGGCGGTGGTGGAACCTGCATAGTACATGATAGCGGCAAAAAGAAGACGGAAGTCATCGATTTCCCCGCCATCGCCTCCAATGCCTCCGGCCAGCTGGCCTCGGCGGTTCCCGCCAATCCCCGCGGCTTCTACGCGCTGCACGCCAAGTATGGCCGCCTGCGCTGGGAAAGCCTGCTGACCGAGCCGGAAAAGCTGGCCCGCAGCGGCATGACCATATCGCGCGCCTTCGCCAACGATCTGGCCCGCGGCCTGCCCATCATCGGCCGTGATCCGGCGACACGCGACGTGTTCATGCGGGCCGACGGCTCGGTGCCGCGCGAGGGCGACCTGCTGATACAGCCCCATCTGGCCGGAGTGATATCGACCCTGCGCCACCAGACCGGCAATTTCTATGCCGGCCCCCAGGCCCGTGACCTGGTCCAGGCCGTGCGGGCGGCGGGCGGCACCCTGTCGCTGGAGGATCTGCGCGACATCCGCCCCGTCTGGCGCGACGCCATCACCGTCAAGACCGATACCGAGATCGCGGCCTTCTCCCCGCCGCCATCGGTTGGCAGCGCCATGGCCGCCCAACTGGTGGCCGCCCTGTGGCCGCGCTGGAGCGATGCCGACGCGGCCGAGCGGCCCCATCTGCTGGCGGAAGCTTCGGCCCGGGCCTTTGGCGAGCGCACCCGCTGGATGCGCCCCACCGGATGGAGCGACGACTCCCCCGACTCCCTGGTGAGCGAGGCGCGCATCGCCACCATGATGGCCGGCTATGCCGCCGACCGCCACCAGCCGGTGGCCAATGTCGCCGCGCCGCCCACCGACAGCCAGTCGGGAACCGGCTTTGCCGTTCTCGACGTCAACGGCATGGCGGTGGCATGCAGCGTCACCAACCACGGCCTGTTCGGCAACGGCCGCATGGCGCCCGGCACCGGCATCATACTGTCGGGTGTTCCCGGCATGAACGGCCCGCCGGCCACCGCCGCCATGGTCACCTTCAACAGCCATAACGGCGCCGTCCGCTTCGTCGGCGCCGCCTCGGGCGGCGGCACCGCCGCCCTGGGCCTGACCCAGACCTTCCTGGCCGCCGTCAAGGACAACAAGCCGCTGTCCGAGGCCCTGGCCCAGCCGCGTCTGGTCCATGCGGGCAAGCCCGACGCCGTCTTTGTCGAGACCGGCGCCATTTCCCTGGACCCCGCCCCCCTGGCCAGCCGCGGTCACCAGATCAGCGCCACCCCCATGCCCAGCCGGGTTGAGGCCATTTATTGCCCGCAGGGCTTCAAGAACCCCGAGGGCTGCGACATGGGTACCGATCCGCGCGGCTTCGGCCTGGCCAGCGTGGCAGGCAAGAAGGAATGACTTTCAAGGCCGCCAGGCGGGGCGCCATCGCCCCCTTCATCGTCATGGACGTGATGCGCGACGCGGCGGCACGCCAGGCGGCGGGCGCCGACGTGATCCATCTGGAGGTGGGCCAGCCCTCGGGCCAGGCTCCGCCTAAGGTGCTGGACGCCGCCGCCCGCGCCGTCAGGACCGAGCCCCTGGGCTACACCCTGGCGCTGGGCCGCGATTCCCTGCGCGAGCGGATCGCCCGCCATTACCACCAGGCCTATGGGGTGTCGGTGGTGCCTGAACGCGTCTGCGTCACCACCGGTTCTTCCGCCGCCTTCCTGCTGGCCTTCCTGGCCGCCTTCGAGCCGGGCGACCGGGTGGCCGTGGCAGCGCCGGGCTACCCCGCCTACCGCAACATCCTCGAGTCCCTGGGGGTGGAGTGCGTGCTGGTCCCGGTGGGACCCTCCAGCCGCTGGCAGATCACCGCCGAGGTCCTGGCCGGCGTCGAGGGCCGGCTGGACGGCGTGGTGGTGGCCAGCCCGTCCAACCCCACCGGCTCCATGCTGTCGGCCCACGAGGTGGCGGAACTGGCCGGCTGGTGCGAATTGCACGGCATCCGGCTGATCTCCGACGAGATCTATCACGGCATCACCTATGGTCGCGCCGCCGCCACCGCCGCCGGCATGGCCGCCGCCCCCCATGCGGTGGTCATCAACAGCTTTTCCAAATACTACGCCATGACCGGCTGGCGACTGGGCTGGATGGTGCTGCCCGAAGATCTGGCCCGCTCGGTGGAGTGCCTGACCCAGAATCTCTACATCTCGCCCCCCACCCTGTCCCAGGTGGCGGCGGAGTCGGTGTTCGACTGCATCGATGAGCTGGAGGCCCGGGTCGCCGCCTACCGCGCCAACCGCGACATCCTGGTGGCGGAGTTGCCGAAAGCCGGATTCGACCGGCTGGCGCCCTCGGACGGCGCCTTCTATCTCTATGCAGACGTGTCGGAGATGACCAACGACAGCCGCGAGTTCTGCGCCCGCATGTTGGCCGAGACCGGCGTGGCCTGCACGCCCGGCGTGGATTTCGATCCCATCGAAGGGCACCGGACCCTGCGCTTCTCCTATGCGGGCTCGGCCGAACACATGGCCGAGGCGGCAAGGCGGCTGAAAGCCTGGCGCCGATAGCGAGGCCCCGCAGGCGCAAGGCGACCGAGGGACAAGATCAAGTAATCAGATCGCGGATGGTCTGGGTCATCTCGTCGGCGGTCTTGAAGACGTTGGAGTTCACCGAATAGGCCTTCTGGGTGACGATCATCCGGGTGAATTGATCCTCCAGCGCCACATTGGAGCTTTCGGTGGCCGACGCAACGATGCTGGCCCCGCTGCCCTGATCGGAAATGGAAGCGACGGTCATGTCGCCGGCCTGCTCGGTGGCACGGAACAAGGTGCCCGAGATGGCGTCGAGCTGGTCCGGCGCGACGAAGCTAGCCACCGGAATCTGGAAGATCCGTCGGGACTCGCCGTTGTCGTAATGGGCCATCACGCTGCCGTCGGTGCTGATTTCCACCTTGTCCATGGTGCCGCTGGCATAGCCGTTCTGGTCGATGACCTTGACGCCCAGCTTGTTGTTGGTTTCGCCCGAAAACTGGGTCAGCTTGCGCATATCCAGGGTAATGGTGTTGGAGCCAGCACCCGCCGCCGTCCAGCCGACGGTCAGCTCGGCGGTGGCGGGGGTCAGGATGTTGCCCGCACCGTCGAAGGTAATGGGGATGGAATTGGTATAGGCAGTGCCGTCGGCGGTCAGGGAGGAGACCGCGCCTTCCGCCGCCACGGGGGTGAAACTCATGTACCACTGCCCATTGGAGGCATGCTCGAAGTTCATGGTCAGGTTATGGGAATTGAACGCCCCGTCATAGACGGCGATGGTCTCGCTGATCCCCTGAACCGTCGGCTTGTTGGACGTGAGGTTGATGCTGGCGGTGTTCTGCATGGTGGGACCGGCCGACCAGTCGAAGGTCAGGTCCGCGAATCCAGTGCCCGAGGCCGAGGTGGTCGGCGAGGTGATGTTGCCGCTGGCATCCATCACCACCGTGACCGGCGAGCCGGTGATGGTGCCGACGCTGCCACTGGCCGGATTGGCGGGCAGCGAGAAATCCACCGTCCAGGTGTCGCCGCTCACCCGGTTCCAGGTCATGGTCAGGTCCTGGGCCGTGCCGAAGCCGTCGGTGACGCTGGTGGTATCGGTAAAGGTCTTGGTCGCCCCGGTCATGGTGGCGTTGGACGGCACATTGGCGACGAGTTGGATGGAGGTGGTGGCCATGCCGTCGCTTTTCTGCCCGAGATTGGCATAGACCGGGCTCAGGGTCTTGCTAACCACGCCCAGGTTGTCGGCGGCCCAGCCCATGAGGAAATTGCCGTCGGCGGTGGTGAAGTAGTTATTCCCGTTCACCGCCCGCTGGGTGAAGTCACCGGCCCTTGTGTAAAGGGTATTGGACGACGACAGAGTGGTCTGCGGGGCACCGGTGCTGTCGGGCGGAGTCACGATGAAGAAGCCTCGGCCGTTGATGGCCATATCGCTCCAGGTGGTGGACGCGGTGATGGTTCCCGACTTGGAGACCATGGTGCGGTCCACCGCCCGCACGCCGAAGATGTCCAATCCGGTGGTCGCGGTATTCTTGGTCGGCGAATTCTGGCTGGTGGGCGGCGAGGTGTGCGTTTCAGACAGCACCGTCTTGAACAGGGTTTCCTTTTCCTTGTACCCGGTCGTGTTGACGTTAGCGATGTTCTGCGAGATCGAGCCCATGGCCCAATCCATCGTCTGCATCGCCTGGCTGGCGTTGGTGAAAGCCCCAAATAACATCGTCGCCTCCGTACACGACGGACATTGATCCGCCTTCAGATCTGCAAGGTCGATGCCAAGTGCTGAACCGATATTTTTCAGATAGTTAGCCGACCAGAAGGCGGCAGGAACTGCCGGATCCTGGGCGCAAAAAAGCCCGCCCGGCAGAACTTGCCGGGCGGGCCTTGGCCTCGATCCTACGGAGGAGAGGCCTAGATAAAGTAGGCCTTCAAGGGCTCGAAGCCGTTGAAGTTCACCGCCGAGTACGAGGTGGTGTAGGCGCCTGTCGACAAGATGCGCACCTTGTCGCCCACCTTGAGAGAGAGCGGCATCTCGTAGCCGGCCTTCTCATAGAGGATATCGGCGGAATCGCAGGTGGGACCGGCCAGCACCACCGGAGCGGTGTCGTCGCCGTCGCGGGTGGTGACGATGCGGTACTTGATGGCCTCGTCCATGGTCTCGGCCAGACCACCGAACTTGCCCACGTCGAGATAGACCCAGCGCACGTCGTCGTCATAACCCTTGCGGCTGATCAGCACCACCTCGGTCTCGAGGATGCCGGCGTCGCCCACCAGGGACCGGCCGGGCTCGATGATCATGGAGGGGATGTTGTTGCCGAAATGCTTGGTCATGGCGTCCATGACGGCCTCGGCATAGCGCTCGAGACCATCCACTTCCTTGCGGTAACGGGCCGGGAAGCCGCCGCCCAGATTGACCATGCGCAGCTCGATGCCGGCGGCGTCCAGGGCCGAGAACAGCATGGCGGCCTTGCCCACCGCGATGTCCCATTGCCGCAGGTCGGTCTGCTGGCTGCCCACGTGGAAGGACACGCCATAGGGGTCGAGGCCCATCTCGCGGGCCTTGACCAGCAGGTCCTTGGCCATGTCGATCTCGCAGCCGAACTTGCGCGACAGCGGCCACTCGGCGCCGTCGCAGGTCATCAGGATGCGGCAGAACACGCGCGAGCCGGGCGCGGCCTCGGCCAACTTCTCCAGCTCGGCCTCGGAATCGAAGGCGTAGAGGCGGACGCCCTTGGCATAGGCGTAGGCGATGTCCGACTGCTTCTTGATGGTATTGCCGAACGAGATGCGCTCGGCGGGCGCGCCGTTGGCCAGGCACAGGTCGATCTCGCCCCGCGACGCCACGTCGAAGCGCGAACCCTCCTCGGTCAGCATGCGCACGATCTCGGGGGCCGGATTGGCCTTGACCGCGTAATAGACCTCGGCCAGCGGCAGCCAGCGTCGCAGGCCGTGATAATTGTCGCGCACCACGTCCAGGTCGACGACGACGCAGGGGGTGACGGGGCGCACTTCCTCAAGGAAACGGGCGATCTTCGCGGTCATCGCGAAATCCTCTCGAACAGGCCGGGCATTGGATCGGCCCGAAAACTCTCTCCGCTCGGCCCACCGCATTCAAGCGGCGGGACGACGTTCAGGTGGCGGCAATTCGGGAAGCCGTCAGATCCGCCGGGAGGTACTTCGCACATCGACCCACAGCAGCGCCCAAGCCTGCCGGGGACGGAATCCGTTTGCGAAGAGAGGATTGGAGTTCATCGACAGCGACTGCCGAGCCACCACGTTCATAGCTACTTCCTCCAAGCACCGGGGGCTTTCACCCCGCTTGCACCCAGAAGACGCCTTGGACGTCGTTACTTAAACCCCCTCGGGGGCCAGAGGCACGTGCGCTGTACGTCTCACCTGAAGCCGCTATATACGCCGTTTTCGGGCGATGAAAAGGGAAAAATTTCCGGCGGCTGAAGTTTTTGTTTCCCCTCCGGCGTTCACCATTGTTTCTCATGGACTTAGCATGAAAACCGGCCACGCATCCCCCGGGAGCCGCCCCCCAGGGATAGCGCGGCCGAACCCCGGCCCGCCACCATCATTTGATCAGGGCGGAGAGCTCCTTGAATTCCGGCGTTCCGGCCCGGTGCAGCCACTCGAAGATCACCATCTCCACGGTGACGACGCCGACCCCCGCGGCCGCCAGCCGCGCCATGGCCGCCTGATAATTGGCGGGATCGCGGGACGCGCAGGCGTCGGCCACCACCACCGGCTTGAAGCCCGCCGCCAGGAGGCCCAGGGCGCTTTGCAGCACGCAGATGTGGGATTCGATGCCGGCAATGACCACCTGGTCGCGGCCCGTCCCCTTGAGGCGGGCGAGAATGGCCTCGTCGGCGGCGCAGGAGAAATGCAGCTTCTCCATCACCGCGCCCTCGGGCGCCCATTCCATCACCTCGCCCGAGGTGGCGCCCAGTCCCTTGGGGTACTGCTCGGTGAGCACCACAGGCAAGCCCAGGCGGGTGGCGGCGCGCAACAGGAGAATGCAGCCGCGATAGACCCGGCGGGGGTCGCTCATGACCGGCGCCAGCCCCTGCTGGACGTCGACGATCAGCAGGCTTGAACGGGGGGCTTCGATGAGCATGGCGGGCGTCCTCCTGGGGTCCGGGACCAGCCTAAACCCGCCTCCAGGCAGGCTACAATGGGGAAACCGTGTTCCGTCATTGACTTAAGGCGCCGAAACCCTATTATCCCGCCCCACATGACGACCCATGACGACATCGGCCGCTCGGACGGCCCGGAAACCGCCACGACCACCTTCGAAGACCTCGGCCTCGGGCCGGAGATTCTGAAGGCGCTCGCTGAATCGGGGTATACGCACCCCACCCCCATCCAGGCACAGGCGATCCCTGTGGTCCTCATGGGCCGAGACGTGCTGGGCTGCGCCCAGACCGGCACCGGCAAGACGGCGTCCTTCACGCTGCCCATGATCGAGATCCTGGCAGCCGGCCGCGCCAAGGCGCGCATGCCGCGCTCGCTGATCCTGGCTCCCACCCGGGAACTGGCCGCCCAGGTGGCGGAGAACTTCGATAAATACGGCAAGTACCATCCGCTCAAGAAGGCGCTGATCATCGGCGGCGAATCCATGAGCGATCAGGTGGCCCTGCTGGACCGCGGCGTCGACGTGCTGATCGCCACGCCGGGCCGCCTGCTCGACATGTTCGAGCGCGGCCGCATTCTGCTGAACGACGTCAAGGTCCTGGTGATCGACGAAGCCGACCGCATGCTGGACATGGGCTTCATCCCCGATGTGGAGAAGATCGTCGGTCTGCTGCCCAAGATCCGCCAGACCCTGTTCTTCTCGGCCACCATGGGCCCGGAGATCCGCCGCCTGGCCGACGCCTTCCTGATGAACCCGAAGGAAGTGAAGGTCTCCACCGGCGCCTCGGCCGCCACCACCGTGGTCCAGGCCCTGGCCGTGGTCGAGGAGATCGACAAGCGCGAGACGCTCCGCCACCTGATCCGCATCGAGGAAGTGAAGAACGCCTTCATCTTCTGCAATCGCAAGCGCGACGTCGACGTGCTGTTCCGCTCCCTGAAGAAGCATGGCTTCGACGTGGTGCAACTGCACGGCGACATGGCGCAAAGCGCCCGCGGCGAAACGCTGGAGAAGTTCAAGAAGGGCGAAGCCCGCCTGATGGTCTGCTCCGACGTCGCCGCGCGCGGCATCGACATCTCGGCGGTCAGCCACGTCTTCAATTTCGACGTGCCGATCCATGCCGAGGATTACGTCCACCGCATCGGCCGCACCGGCCGCGCCGGCATGGAAGGCCACGCGTTCACCATCGCCAGCCCTGATGACGGCCGCTTCGTCGGCGCCATCGAGGCCATGATCGGCACCACCATTCCCCGCATCTCGGTCGAGGGCGTTCCCGCCCTGGACCTGGACATGACCGCCCGCAAGGGCCGTGGCGGACGCGGCGCCCCCAAGGATGCCAAGCGCCCGGCCCGTGGCAAGGACGACGAGGCCAAGCCCCGCCGCGAGCGCCGCCCGCGCCGTGACGAGGCCCCGGTCGCCGAGGCCGCCCCCGTCGAAGCCGCCGCCCCCGAAGAGGTGATCGAGCGCCCCCGGGAGGAACGTCCCGAGCGCTCCCGTGGCCGTGGCCGGGACCGTGAAGAACCCCGGCGCGACGAACCCCGCCGCGAGGAGCCCCGCCGTGGCGGCCGCAATCGCGACGAAGGCCGCCGGGACGAGCGCGGCGGACGCCGCCGTGGCCGCATCGACGAGCTGGGCATCGGCGAGATGCTGCATCCCGACGGCGTGATCGGCTTTGGCGACCACATGCCCGACTTCATCGCCGCCGCGGTGCCGCTGCCGGTCAAGACCAGCAAGTCCACCGTCGACGACGACAGCGACGCCGACGCCGACCTGGACGCCGATTCCGAGGATTGACGGCATAATGGGCGAGTCACTCCGGTGGCTCGCCGACACGACGGGAGACCTCCCATGCAGACCATCTTCGTCCAGGTGAAGTGCGAACTGGGGCTGGCCTATCAGGTCGCCGACGAAGCCGTCGACATCGAACAGGTGTCCGAAGTGCACTCCATCTCCGGTCAGTATGACCTGATGCTGAAGTGCTATCTCGACGACTCGGCCGATATCGGCCAGTTCGTGGTGGACACCATCCAGCGCCTGCCCGGCGTCAAGGACACCTTCACCCTGATCGCCTTCAAGGCCTTTTCCTGACCTAAGCGGGCTTTTGCCCCCGATCCCCAAACCGGGAGGCACAGCCTCCGAACGGGTCAGGACGGTCGCCCTGCCGCGCAAGCGGGGATCTTCCCCAGTCGGCTGGAGTTCTTCGCATGTCCGATTCGGATGAAGTACGAAGAACCCTAGCCGTAAACTATTGCTGAATTATTGCTGCGGACGTCGCGCAGGGCATGCGGCCCTGCGCCTCGGACATGCATGGGGCCGTGCAAACTCTGCATTTCGCCTGCCCCCTCCCCCGTCCGCTACCGTTCTGCCCGAGCGCGCCGAGTTGCGCCATCTGGGATAAGGAAACGGGCATGTATCGCGACAGAATCGGATTGACCTCCCTGTGGGGCAAGGTGGTGGGCGCCGAAGAGGCGGCCATGCACATCAAGGACGGCATGGTGGTGGGCATGAGCGGCTTCACCCGGGCGGGCGACGCCAAGGTGGTGCCCATGGCCCTGGCCGAGCGGGCCACCGAGGAGAAACTGAAAATCACCCTGATGACGGGGGCCAGCCTGGGCAGCGACATCGACAAGACCCTGGCCCAGGCCGGCTGTCTGTCGCGCCGCATTCCCTTCCAGGCCGATCCCACCCTGCGCAAGTCCATCAATGCCGGCGAGGTGATGTTCGTCGACCAGCACCTGTCGGAGACGGTGGAGATGCTGCGTTCGCGCCAGATGGCGCCCATCGACGTGGCTGTCATCGAGGCGGTGGCCATCACGCCGGAAGGCGGCATCATCCCCACCACCTCCATCGGCAATTCCGCCAGCTTCGCCATCCTGGCCGAGAAGATCATCGTCGAGATCAACCTGCATCAGAGCCTGGACCTGATCGGCCTGCACGACGTCTATATCCCGACGCGACGTCCCCACCGCGAGCCGATTCCCCTGGTCACGCCGTCGGACCGCATCGGCCTGCCCTACATTCCGGTCGATCCCTCCAAGATCGCCGCCATCGTCATCACCGAGAAAAACGACAGCTCGGCCAACATCGCCCCGGCCGATGCCGAGACCAAGGCCATCGCCGACCACCTGATCGATTTCTTCCGCCAGGAGGTCAGGAAGGGGCGCATCGGCACCTCGCTGCTGCCGCTGCAGGCAGGCATCGGCTCCATCGCCAACGCCGTCCTGGGCGGCTTCATCGATTCGCCGTTCCACGACCTTTCCATGTATTCCGAGGTGTTGCAGGACTGCACCTTCGACCTGTTCGATTCCGGCAAGCTGAAATTCGCCTCGGGCTCGTCCATCACCCTCTCCGGCCCCCGGGGCAAGGAGGTGTTCGGCAATATCGGCAAGTACAAGGACCGCCTCGTCCTGCGCCCGCAGGAGGTCAGCAATCACCCCGAGGTCATCCGCCGCCTGGGTCTGATCTGCATCAACACCGCGCTGGAGGCCGATATCTACGGCAACGTCAACTCGACCCACGTCAACGCCTCCATGATGATGAACGGCATCGGCGGCTCGGGCGATTTCGCCCGCAACGCCTATCTCTCGGTGTTCGTCACCAAGTCGATGGCCAAGGACGGCCGCATCTCCTCCATCGTCCCCATGGTCACCCATGTGGATCACTGCGAGCACGACGTGGACATCATCGTCACCGAGCGCGGACTGGCCGATCTGCGCGGACTGGCGCCGCGCGAGCGGGCCAATCTGATGATCGAGCACTGCATGCACCCCGACTACCGGGATCTGGCGCGGGACTACCTCAAGGACGCCCTGGGCCGGGGCGGCCACACGCCCCATGTCATGGAGCGCGCCTTCGAATGGCATCTGGCCTTCCAGCGCACCGGCTCCATGCTGCCCCTGGCCAAGGCGGCGGAGTAGCGCTCCGCAGGCAGCGGCGGCGCGGCCCTTGGCGGGGTCGCGTCGCCTCCCGCCCGCCCCCACCCCTTCGGACGGCTTCGGACCTATCCACAAGAATCTTGCGGGCAGGCCCGAACGGGTGTTCCTTTGCTTGACCTGCCCCCCCACTATCGGCCAAAACACGTCTCCATGAACCAGGGGATTCCGGGGAAGGATCACAGGGCATGTCCGAGCGTTCCATGACCGTCGGAGCCTATGAACTGCGCCGCGCCACCGAGGCGGCGGCGCGGGCCGCCTATGCCTGGATCGGCCGCGGAGACAAGGCCCTGGCCGACGATGCCGCCGTGGCGGCCATGCAGGCCGAACTGGACCGTCTGAACCTGGACGGCCTGATGCTGGTGGGCGAAGGCCCCGCCGACGAGATCGGCATGCTCTACCACGGCCAGCGCTTCGGCGCCGGATCGGGCGAGCCTGCCTGGGACCTGGTGGTCGATCCGCTGGAAGGCACCTCGTTCCTGGCCAAGGGCATGACCAACGCCATGGCGGTGGTGGCCATGGCGCCCCACGGCACCCTGTTCGACCCCGCCCCGGCCCGCTACATGGAAAAGCTGGCGGCGCCGCCCGCCGCCAAGGGCAAGATCGACCCCGAGGCCCCGGCGGCCGAACGCCTGAAGCAACTGTCCGCGGCACTGAACAAGCCGCTGGAAGACATCACGGTCTACGTGATCGAAAAGCCGCGTCACAAGGCGCTGGTCCAGGCCATCCACGAGGCGGGCGCCCGCGTCGCTCTCTATCCGGCGGGAGACGTGGCCGGCGCCCTGATGGCGGCCATTCCCGGCAGCGGCATCGACGCCCTGATGGGCACCGGCGGCACGCCGGAAGGCTTGCTGTCGGCCATGGCCATCCGCGCCATGGGCGGCGAGTTCCTGGGCCGCATCGACCCGCAATTGGCCACCGAGGCCGCCGCCGTCCAGGCCGCAGGCATGGATCTGGCGCGCTGGTACCGGTTGGACGAGATCGTCCGCTCGGATGAGGTGGTGTTCTGCGCCACCGGCATCACCACCGGCCTGCTGCTGGACGGCGTCGAGCGCAGCCGAGACCTGGAGAAGACCCAGACCCTGTTGATCGGAGGGGCCGCCGGGCCTCGCCAGATGTTGACCTCGTGGCACCGCCGCGCCTGACTTGAACCCTTCACCCTTGAGGTTTGCTCGATGACCACCCACGCCGCAATGGCCAATGCCATCCGCTTTTTGACCATGGACGCCATCGAGAAGGCCAAATCCGGCCATCCGGGAATGCCCATGGGCATGGCCGATGTGGCCACCGTGCTGTTCACGCGCTTTCTCAAATACGACGCCAAGGCCCCCAAATGGGCCGACCGCGACCGCTTCATCCTGTCGGCCGGGCACGGCTCCATGCTGCTCTACGCGCTGGGCTACCTGACCGGCTTCGAGGATCTGTCCGATATCGAGCAGATCAAGAACTTCCGCCAGATGGGCTACCGCACTGCCGGCCACCCGGAATTCGGCCATGTGGCCATCGCCGAGACCACCACCGGCCCGCTGGGCCAGGGCGTCGCCAACGCCGTGGGCTTCGCCCTGGCCGAGAAGATGGCCGCCGCCCGCCACGGCAAGGACGTGGTCGACCACTACACCTATGTCATGGCCGGTGACGGCTGCCTGATGGAGGGCATCAGCCAGGAAGCCATCTCCCTGGCCGGGGTGTGGAACCTGTCCAAGCTGATCCTGCTGTGGGACGACAACCACATCTGCATCGACGGCGACACTGCCATTTCCACCTCGGACGACCAGCTGGCCCGCTTCCAGGCGTCCAACTGGGATGTGTGCCGCGTCGACGGCCATGACCCCGAGGCCATCGCCACCGCCATCGCCGCGGCGCAGAAGTCCGGCCAGCCCAGCCTGATCGCCTGCCGCACCACCATCGGCAAGGGCGCTCCCACCAAGGCGGGCAGCGAGAAGGTCCACGGCGCCCCGCTGGGCGGCGACGAGATCGCCGCGGCGCGCGCCGCCGCCGGCTGGAGCGCCGGTCCCTTCGAGATTCCCGCCGATGTGCTGGACGCCTGGCGCGCCGCCGGCACCAAGGGCGCCAGCGCCCGCGCCGAGTGGGAGAAGCGCTTCGCCGCCTATGCGGGCAAGGACGAGTTCCTGCGCACCAATGCCGGCACCCTGCCCCAGGGCTGGAAGCAGGCGGTGTCGGCCTTCAAGCAGAAGGTTTCGGCCGAGCAGCCCAAATGGGCCACCCGCAAGGCCGGCCAGGAAGTGCTCGAAGCCCTGACCCCCGTCATCCCCGAGATGATCGGCGGCTCGGCCGACCTCACCCACTCGAACCTGACCATCACCAAGGCCACCAAGCCGGTTTCGGCCTCGGACTGCTCGGGCCGCTACATCCACTACGGCGTGCGCGAGCACGGCATGGCCTCGATCATGAACGGCCTGTCGCTGCATGGGGGCTTCATCCCCTATGGCGGCACCTTCCTGATCTTCGCCAACTATCTGTGGCCGGCGCTGCGCATGAGCGCCATGATGGACCAGCGGGTGCTCTACGTGCTGACCCACGATTCCATCGGCCTGGGCGAGGACGGCCCCACCCACCAGCCCATCGAGACCGTCGCCGCCCTGCGCGCCACCCCCAATGTGCTGGTGTTCCGCCCCGCCGATCCGGTGGAGACCATGGAGGCCTACGAGGCCGCCCTGGACAATGCCAAGGGGCCGTCGGTCTTCGCCCTGTCGCGCCAGAACCTGCCGACGCTGCGCACCACCCACACCGACGAGAACCTCACCGCCAAGGGCGCCTATGTGCTGGCCGAGGCCGAGGGAAAGAAGCGTCAGGTCACCCTGATCGCCACCGGCTCGGAAGTCAGCCTGGCCATGGAGGCGCGCAAGCTGCTGGCCGACAAGGGTATCGCGGCGGCCGTGGTCTCCATGCCCTGCTGGGAACTGTTCGAACGCCAGCCGAAGGAGTATCGTAACTCCGTGTTGGGTGAAGGCACCGTGCGGGTCGCCGTCGAGGCGCTGGGCACCTTCGGGTGGGAGCGCTGGGTCGGCGAAAACGGCGCCGTCATCGGCATGAACGGCTTTGGAGCCTCGGCACCCGCCGAGAAACTCTACGAGCATTTCGGCATTACCGCCCAAGCGGTGGCCGACGCGGCCCAGGCTCGCCTCTAAGACGACCACGGCGGCAAAACGCCAGGAAGGAGATGAAGTAGATGTCCCTTGTTTCGATGCGCCAGCTCCTCGACCACGCTGCCGAGAATAGCTACGGCATTCCCGCCTTCAACGTGAACAACATGGAGCAGGTCAAGGCGATCATGGAGGCGGCGTCCGCCTGCGACGCCCCGGTCATCCTCCAGGCCTCGGCCGGCGCCCGCAAATACGCCGGCGAGCCCTTCCTGCGCCACCTGATCCTGGCCGCCATCGAGGCCTATCCCCAGATTCCGGTCTGCATGCACCAGGACCACGGCACCAGCCCGGCCATCAATGTGCGCGCCATCCAGTCCGGCTTCTCGTCGGTGATGATGGACGGCTCGCTCCGGGAAGACGGCAAGACCCCGTCCGATTGGGATTACAACGTGGCGGTCACCAAGCAGGTGGTCGACATCGCCCATGCCTGCGGCGTCTCGGTCGAGGGTGAGCTGGGCTGTCTCGGCTCGCTGGAAACCGGCACCGCCGGCAAGGAAGACGGCGTCGGCGCCGAGGGCAAGCTGGACCATTCCCAGCTGCTGACCGACCCTGACGAGGCCGCCGAATTCGTCAAGCTGACCCAGGTGGATGCCCTGGCCATCGCCATCGGCACCAGCCACG
Source organism: Paramagnetospirillum magneticum AMB-1 (assembly GCF_000009985.1). Lineage (GTDB taxonomy): Bacteria > Pseudomonadota > Alphaproteobacteria > Rhodospirillales > Magnetospirillaceae > Phaeospirillum > Phaeospirillum magneticum. The sequence goes on along the minus strand of NC_007626.1, from coordinate 1,496,891 downwards.
GCGCCTACAAGTTCACCCGTCCGCCGACGGGCGAAGTGCTGGCCATCAAGCGCATCAAGGAAATCCACGCCCGCATCCCCAACACCCATCTGGTGATGCACGGCTCCTCCTCGGTGCCTCAGGACCTGCTGAAGATCGTCAACGATTACGGCGGCGCCCTGGGCGAGACCTATGGCGTGCCGGTCGGGGAAATCGTCGAAGGCATCAAGCACGGCGTGCGCAAGATCAACATCGACACCGACCTGCGTCTGGCCGTCACCGGCTGCATCCGCAAGTACTTCCACGACAACCCCAAGAAGTTCGACCCCCGCGACTACCTGAAGCCCTCCATCGCCGCCATGGTCGAGGTCTGCAAGAGCCGCTACGACGCCTTCGGCACCTCCGGCCAGGCCTCGAAGATCAAGGTGGTCGGCCTGGAAGACATGAGCGCGCTGTATGCCAAGGGCGCCCTGGCTCCCAAGGTGAACTGAGAAGCTTCTATCATTTCGTCACCCCCGGGCCACCGGGTCTGGCCGAAAGGCCAGCCCGGCGGTGAACTTCACGCCCCGGGGGTCCCATGGATGGCCGGGTCACGCCCGGCCATGACGATTTCTAAGACAGGACCCAAGCCCATGACCGTCAAGATCGCCCCCAGCATCCTGTCCGCCGATTTCGCCCGCCTGGGCGAAGAGGTCAAGGCCATCGACGAGGCCGGCTGCGACTGGGTGCATATCGACGTCATGGACGGCCATTTCGTGCCCAACCTGACCTTCGGCCCGGCCATCATCAAGGCCATCCGGCCCTATACCACCAAGGTCTTCGACGTCCATCTGATGATCGACCCGGCCCAGCCCTATATCGAGGACTATGCCAAGGCCGGGGCCGACATCATCGTGGTCCATGCCGAGGCCGACAAGCATCTGGACCGCTCGCTGCAGCTGATCCGCTCGCTGGGCAAGAAGGCCGGCGTGTCGCTCAATCCCTCCACGCCGGAAAGCGTCATCCAATACGTCATGGACAAGCTGGACCTCGTCCTGGTGATGAGCGTCAATCCCGGCTTCGGCGGCCAGAGCTTCATCGAAGCCCAACTGGACAAGATCGCCCGCATCAAGGCGATGATCGGCACGCGGCCCATCGACCTGGAAGTGGACGGCGGCGTCACCGCCGACAACGCCCACCGCGTTGTCGCCGCCGGCGCCAACGTCCTGGTGGCCGGTTCGGCGGTGTTCAAGACCAAGGACTATGCCGCCAACATCGCGGCGTTGCGACGCTGACGCCCCCTTGGCAATTGGCGCAGCCATAGGATACTATAGACATATCCTGAATGGCGGGGTCAGTTCTATGAGCGAGCACATTTCCTGGTCAGACGACCTCCTGGTTGGTGTCGAAGCCATCGACAGCGACCACAAGAAGCTGTTCGAACTGATGAACCGTCTGCTGGCCTCCCCCACTCACGGAGAGGCGGCGGTCAATCAGGCAATCGGCGACCTGAGCTCCTACACCAAGCGGCATTTCGCCGCCGAAATCGCCAGTATGGATCGGACCGCCTATCCCGAGAGAGGTGCCCATGCCTACGAGCATGAGCACCTGATCTTTCAGTTGGAGAACATCATCGACCGCCTGATGATGTCGGGGGCCAGCAGCGTTGACAGCGAGCTGACCCGCCTGCTTAAGGACTGGCTGTGCAATCACATCATGACCTTCGATGTGAAGTACGCAGCCTTCCTGCGTGAAAGCGGCCAGACGGGTTAACCCGCCACCGGCTCGCCCTTCACCATCGTTACCGGCACCACGCCCGCCCAGACCGGCCAGGACATGTCGGCCTCGTCGTCCACCGGCGGGCCGGAGCGCATCTTGGCGCCGCCTTCGGCCAGGGGCAGGGCCAACAGCTTCGTCGCCCCCAGCTCCTTGTCCGTGGGTGGCCGGACCGAGGCATAGCGCCCCGGCGACAGCTTCTCGATCAGGGCGGCGAAGGCGGCCGCCTTCTCGGCCGGATCGGTGATCTCCACCGCCTGACCGAACAGGACGACTGACCGGTAATTCATGGAATGGTGAAAGGCCGAACGGGCCAGCACCAGACCGTCCACCAGGGTCACGGTGACGCACAGTTCGGCGCCCGCCGCCATCACCCGGGCGAGGCGCGAGCCCTGGCCCCCGTGGAACAGCACCCGCTCGCCCATGCGCCAATGGGTGGTCGGTATACTGACCGGTCGGCCATCATCGACGAAGGCGATGGTGCACGACAGGGCCTCGTCGAGAATGGCTGCCATGGCGTCGAAATCGTGGCTGCCCCGCTGGGGCCGCTGGCGGAAGGTGGTGCGGTCGGTTCTGGCGGACATGGTGGCTCTCCTTTCCTATTCAGATTGGGCGGAAAGTGGCTCCCTGAAAAGATCCACTTCTTTTATAATCATGGAGCCACTTCCCGAGAGCGCCATGCCCCCTCCCCTGCCCTTGGCCCTGCCCGACCTTGACGCTCCGTTGCATCGGCGCCTGTATCTGGCCTTGCGGGACTCCATTTTGGACGGACGGCTGGCGGAAGGTGCCGCCCTGCCGTCCTCGCGGGGGTTGGCGGCGCAACTGGGCGTGGCCCGCAACACCGTGCTGGCCGCCTATGACCTTTTGGCCGCCGAGGGCTTTACCGAAGCCCACCGGGGCTCGGCCACCCGGGTCGCCGCCCGCCACCCTCTCGTGGGAGCCGCCCCGGCGGGCGAAGAAGCCCCGCCGTCGCCCCTGCCGCCCCGCACCCGGGCCTGGGGCGCCGCCCCGCCCATGATCCTGGTGCGCGACCCGTTCCGGCCCTTCGCCCCCGGCGTGCCCGATCTGGCGGCCTTTCCCCATGCCGAGTGGCGGCGCGTGCTGGGGCGGCTGTGGCGGCGGCCCCCGCTGGAGCTGATGGGCGGCATCGATCCCCTGGGCCATGCGCCGCTCCGCCATGCCATCGCCGAGCATCTGGGCCGCAGCCGGGCGGTGCGCTGCGACCCCGCCCAGGTGATGATCATGGGCGGCTCGCAACAGGCCCTGGACCTGGTGGCCCGCGTCCTGCTGGAACCGGGGGAGGCGGTGCTGGTGGAAGACCCGTGCTATGGCGGGCTGACCGGCGTGCTGCGCGCCGCCGGAGCCCAGGTCCAGGCGGTTGCCGTGGATGGCCAGGGCTTCGACCCGGAACTGGCGGAACGGCAATGCCCGTCGGCCCGGCTGACCTTCGTCACGCCGTCGCACCAGTTCCCCACCGGGGCCACCATGCCGCTGTCGCGCCGCCTTGCCCTGATCCATTGGGCGGAACGGGTGGGCGGCTGGGTCATCGAGGACGACTACGACAGCGACTTCCACCACGCCGGTTCTCCTACCGCCTCGCTCCAGGGGCTAGACCGGGGCGGCCGCACCCTTTATCTCGGCACCTTCTCGAAAAGCATGTTTCCCGGGCTGCGCCTGGGCTGGCTGGTGGTGCCACCGCCGCTGCTGCCGGCCTTCGTGGCGGCGCGACGCATCGCCGACATGGCGCCCGCCGGCCTGACCCAGGCGGCCATGGCCGCCTTCATGACCGAAGGCCATTTCGGTGCCCATCTGCGGCGCATGCGCACCCTGTACGGCCAGCGCCGCCGCGCCTTGCTCGACGCCGCCCCCCGTATCCTCGGCCCGAACCTGCCGGTCACCGCCGGAGAGGCGGGGCTGCACGCCATCCTTTGGCTGCCCGCGGGATGCGACGATTTCCAGGCGGCCGAGGCGGCCCGCGCCCGGGGACTGGCGCCCTCGCCGCTGAGCTTTCATCGTGTCACAAAAGGGTGTCCGGGGCTGGTCCTGGGCTATGGCAACCTGGCGGGATCGAGCCTGGAAGAGGCCCTCCAGCGGCTACGCGAGGCCATCATCACGTTGATTTAAAACGATTAATATTCCTGTCACAAAAGCTTCATGCTTGTGTCCCCGGACTGTAACACAGCGCCGATAGGATGCCGGCCGAGGGGACTGATGTCTCCCTCGTCCCGTTGCACTCCCCCGGAGGTTTCATGTCCACCAAGACCCTGGCCGTCGCTGCCGCCGCCCTGGCCGTCATCGCCACCGCCGGCGCGGCGCAAGCCCGCGATCAGATCCGCATCGTCGGGTCGTCGACCGTCTACCCGTTCTCCACCGCCGTGGCCGAGGCCTTCGGCAAGGCGGGCAAGTTCAAGACCCCGGTGGTCGAGAGCACCGGCACCGGCGGCGGCATGCGCCTGTTCTGTTCCGGCGTGGGCGAGAGCTTCCCCGACATCACCAACGCCTCGCGCCGCATCGAGCCGTCGGAAGTGGAATTCTGCACCAAGAACGGCGTCACCGGCATCACCGAGGTGGTGATCGGCTATGACGGCATCGTGTTCATGAATTCCAAGGCCGGCCCCGACTTCACGCTGACCCGCGAGCAGATGTACAAGGCCACCGCCAAGGACGTGCCGGTGGGCGGCAAGCTGGTGCCGAACCCCTATAAGAACTGGAGCGACATCGATCCGTCGCTGCCCAAGGAGCCGATCCTGGTCTATGGCCCGGCCCCGAACCACGGCACCCGCGACGCCTATGTGGAACTGGTCCTCGACCCCGCCTGCGCCAAGCAGCCCGAGCTGAAGGACATGGAAAAGGCCGCCAAGAAGAAGGCCTGCCAGACCGTGCGTGAAGACGGCGCCTGGGTCGAGGTGTCGGAGAACTACACCGTCATCCAGCAGAAGATCACCTCGAACCCGGCCGCGCTGGGCGTGATCACCTTCAGCTATCTCGACCAGAACCGCGACAAGGTCAAGGCCGCTCCGGTGGACGGCGTGGTCGCCACCTACGACGCCATCGCCAGCAACAAGTACCCGGTGTCGCGTCCGCTGTTCTTCTACGTCAAGAAGCAGCATGTGGGCATGGTCCCCGGCGTCAAGGAATACGTCACCGAGTTCACCTCGGACAAGGCCTGGGGCAAGGAAGGCTATCTGGCCGACAAGGGCCTGATCGCCTCGCCCGACGCCATCCGCAAGGAGCAGGCGAACAACGCCCGCACCCTGGGTGAACTGAAGATGTGATCGCAAAGGGGGAAGCCATGACGGCTTCCCCCGCTTCTTTTTCCGGGCCGCCCAATCCATGCAGACCGTCACCCTTGCCGCCATCCTGCTGCTGATCTCGACCCTGGCCTTCCAGCTTGGGCGCAAGCGCGCCTTCGCCGTCGCCTCGGATCATCCCGGCACCCTTCACTCGCTGCCCGGCTATTACGGCTGGTGGGTGGCCCTGTGGTGCGGCCTGCCGGCCTTCGCCATCCTGGCCCTGTGGCTGGTTTTCGAGCCCAGCCTGATCCGCGCCCTGGTCATCGCCGACCTGCCGGAGGCCCTGCGCGCCTTGCCGGCCGAGCGCATCGACGTGATCATCAACGAGGTGCGCAACGCCGCCCTGGGCCACGCCACCGCCAATCCCGATTTCGCCGCCGCCGCCGAGCACTATAACCGCCTGCAGCAGACCGGCTTTGCCTCCGCCGTGGCGGTGACCGTCGCCCTGGCCCTGGCCGGCGCCACCTTCGCCTATCGCCGGGTCCACGCCGAGTTGCGCGCCCGGCCGCGGGTCGAGCGCACCATCACCGTCTTCCTGGTGGCCAGCTCCACCGTGGCCATCTTCACCACGGTGGGCATCGTGCTGTCGCTGCTGTTCGAGGCGCTGCGCTTCTTCCACATGGTGGATTTCGTCGACTTCCTGTTCGGCCTGAACTGGAGCCCCCAGATGTCCACCCGCTCGGACCAGGTGGGCAGCTCCGGAGCCTTCGGCATGGTGCCGCTGCTGACCGGCACCATGCTGATCAGCGCCATCTCCATGGTGGTCGCCCTGCCGCTGGGCCTGTTCTCGGCCATCTACATGTCGGAATACGCCCAGCCGCGCGTCCGCGCCATCGCCAAGCCGGCGCTGGAGATCCTGGCCGGCATTCCCACCGTGGTGTTCGGCTTCTTCGCCGTGGTGACGGTGGCCCCGGCCATCCGCGCCGTCGGCGGCGCCCTCGGCCTCAACGTGGCGGCGGAAAGCGCGCTGGCCGCCGGCTTCGTCATGGGCATCACCCTGATCCCGCTGATCTCGTCCCTTTCGGACGACGTCATCACCGCCGTGCCCCAGTCCTTGCGCGAAGGCGCCTTCGGCCTGGGCGCCACCCGCTCGGAGACCATCGTCCAGGTGGTGTTGCCCGCCGCCCTTCCCGGCATCGTCGGCGGCGTGCTGCTGGCGGTATCGCGGGCCATCGGCGAGACCATGATCGTGGTCATGGCCGCCGGCCTGTCCGCCAAGCTGACCGCCAACCCGCTGGAGGCGGTGACCACCGTCACCGTGCAGATCGTCACCCTGCTGGTGGGCGATACCGAGTTCGACAGCCCCAAGACCCTGGCGGCCTTCGCCCTGGGCCTGATGCTGTTCGGCATCACCTTGGGATTGAACGTCATCGCCTTGCATATCGTTCAGAAGTATCGGGAAAAGTATGACTGAGATGGCAGAGATCACCGTGGCGGCCCGCACCGCCGAAACCGTGGCGGCCCGCCTGGGCCGGCGCTATGCCGCCGAGCGGCGCTTCCGCATCCTCGGCCTTGCCTCGATCCTGATTTCGGCGGGATTCCTGGTGCTGCTGCTGGGCACCGTGGTCGCCAAGGGCTGGACCGGTTTCCTCCAGACCCAGATCGCGGTGGAGGTCAGCTTCGACGCCGAGGTGATCGATCCCGACGGCACCCGTGCCCCCGACGTGCTGGACGCGGCCGACTATCCCGCCCTGGTGCGCAACGGCCTGGCGGCGCGGCTGGTTCCCGACGGCGACCGCAGCGCCCGGCGCGATCTCTCCGCCCTGGTCAGCACCATGGGCGCCGAGCAGATGCGGCGCATGGTCGCCGCCGACCCCAAGGTGATCGGCACCCGCACCACCTTGTGGCTGACCGCCTCGGACAAGCTGGACATGGTCTACAAGGGCCAGGCCCCGCGTGAGGTCGGCGCCGCCGGCAACGTGCTCAATGACCGCCAATTGGGCTGGCTGGCCCAGTTGGAGCAGGCCGGGCAGATCCGCAAGGCCTTCAACCTCCAGTTCTTCACCGGCGGCGATTCACGGGCGCCGGAGCAGGCGGGTATTTGGGGCGCCGTGGTCGGCTCGTTCTTCTCGCTGGCGGTGACCTTGCTGATCAGCTTCCCCCTGGGGGTGGCCACCGCCGTCTATCTGGAGGAGTTCGCCGCCAAGAACCGCTGGACCGACCTGATCGAGGTCAACATCAACAATCTGGCCGCCGTGCCGTCGGTGGTGTTCGGTCTGCTGGGTCTGGCGGTGTTCCTCAACGTCTTCCACCTGCCGCGCTCGTCGCCGGTGGCGGGCGGGCTGGTGCTGGCGCTGATCTGCCTGCCCACCATCATCATCGCCGGCCGCGCCGCCCTGAAGGCGGTGCCGCCCTCGATCCGCCAGGCCGCCGCCGGGCTGGGCGCCTCGCCGCTGCAGATCGTCGCCCATCACGTCCTGCCGCTGGCCATGCCGGGCATGCTGACCGGCACCATCCTCGGCATGGCGCGTGCCCTGGGCGAGACGGCGCCGCTGCTGATGATCGGCATGGTGGCCTTCATCGTCGACATCCCCAAGAGCCCGCTGGACCCCTCGGCCGTGCTGCCGGTGCAGATCTATCTGTGGGCCGGCAGCTCGGAGCGGGCCTTCGTCGAGAAGACCTCGGCGGCCATCATGGTGCTGCTGCTGTTCCTGGTGGCCATGAACATGGCGGCCATCTGGCTCCGCAACAAATTCGAACGCCGGTGGTAGAACGATCATGAACCAGTTCATTCCCCGTGGGACCTCCAAGATCTCGGCGCGCGGCCTCAACGTCCATTACGGCGAGAAGCAAGCGCTCCACGACATCGACCTGGACATCCCGGCCGGCGAGGTCACCGCCCTGATCGGGCCGTCGGGCTGCGGCAAGTCCACCTTCCTGCGCTGCATCAACCGCATGAACGACATGGTGGACGGCGCCAAGGTCACCGGCTCGCTGACCCTGGACGGCAGCGACGTCTATGACCGCTCGCTGGACGTGGTCCAGCTGCGCGCCCGGGTCGGCATGGTCTTCCAGAAGCCCAACCCCTTCCCCAAGTCCATCTACGACAACGTGGCCTATGGACCGCGCATCCACGGCCTGGCCCGCGATCAGGCCGAGCTGGACGAGATCGTCATGAACAGCCTGGAAAAGGCCGGTCTGCTGGCCGAGGTGGAAAGCCGCCTGTCGGAATCGGGCACCGGCCTGTCGGGCGGGCAGCAACAGCGACTGTGCATCGCCCGCGCCATCGCCGTGGCGCCGGAAGTGATCCTGATGGACGAGCCGTGCTCGGCACTGGACCCCATCGCCACCGCCAAGGTGGAGGAGTTGATCGACGAGCTGCGCGACAACTACACCATCGTGATCGTCACCCATTCCATGCAGCAGGCGGCCCGCGTTTCCCAGCGCACCGCCTTCTTCCACCTGGGCAAGCTGATCGAAGTGGGCGGCACCGAGGAGATTTTCACCAATCCCAAGGAGCCGCTGACCCAGGGCTACATCACGGGCAGGTTCGGCTGAGGAACGGAAGAAACTGTCATGCTGAGCGACGCGAAGCATCCTTCAGCCTAAGACGGCGGCACATTTCGCCTGAAAGACCCTTCGCCTTCGGCTCAGGGTGACAGGCGGAAGAGGCCCCGGCGATTAAGGGACGAACAGACTTGAGCGAGCACACAGTCAAATCCTACGACGACGAACTGGCCCACCTGTCGGGCATGATCGCCCGCATGGGCGGGCTGGCCGAGGCCCAGTTGGGATCGGCGCTGCAATCCCTGGCCCGGCGCGACGACGATCTGGCCCACAAAGTGGTGGACAGCGATCACCGCATCGACGAACTGGACGCCGAGGTGGACAGCTTCGCCGTGCGCCTGCTGGCGCTGCGCCAGCCCATGGCCGGCGACCTGCGCCACATCGTCGCGGCGCTGAACATCTCGGGCGAGATCGAGCGGGTCGGCGACTATGCCGCCAATCTGGCCAAGCGCGCCCTGGTGCTCAACCAGCTTCCCGCCACCGCCAAGACCATCGGTGTGGTCCGCCTGGGCGAGTTGGTGCAGGCCTTGCTGAAGGACATCCTCGACGCCTATGTGGACAGGGACCTGGACAAGGCCATCCGCGTCTGGGAGCGCGACGAGGAGGTAGATTCCCTTTATAATACCGTCTTCCGTGACCTGATCGCCCAGATGAACGAGGATTCCGGCACCATCACCGCATCGACCCATCTGCTGTTCATCGCCAAGAACATGGAACGCATCGGCGATCACGCCACCAACATCGCCGAGACCCTGCACTTCCAGATTCTCGGCACCCAGCCCAAGGGCAACCGGCCCAAGGGCGTGACCCTCGGAGCCCAGGAATAATGACCGCCCGCGAGACCGCCAATCCTTCCAAGCCTCTTGTCCTGGTCGTCGAGGATGAAGCGGCGCTGGCCACCATGCTGCGCTACAACCTGGAAAAGGAAGGCTACCGCGTCGCCGAGGCCGCCGACGGCGAGGAGGCGCTGACCGTGCTGGCCGAGCGCAAGCCCGATCTGGTGCTGCTGGACTGGATGCTGCCCTCGCTGTCGGGCATCGAGATCTGCCGCCAGATCCGCCGCAAGCCCGCCACCCGCGAACTGCCCATCATCATGCTGACCGCCCGGGGCGAGGAAGGCGACAAGATCCGAGGCCTGAACACCGGCGCCGACGACTACCTGACCAAGCCGTTCTCGCTGCCCGAACTGATGGCCCGCGTCCGCGCCCTGCTGCGCCGCGCCCAGCCGGTCAGCCAGAAGGGACAGATCAGCTGGGGCGACGTCTCCATGGATCTGGCCTCCCACCGGGTGGTGCGGGCCGGCAAGGCCATCCATCTCGGCCCCACCGAGTTCCGCCTGCTGCAATTCTTCCTGCAGCATCCGGGAACGGTGTTCTCGCGCGAGGAACTGCTCGACGCCGTGTGGGGTCCCGACATCTATGTGGAGCCGCGCACGGTGGATGTGCACATCCGCCGCCTGCGCAAGGCGCTGAACTGCGACACCGAGGCCGACATCATCCGCACCGTGCGGGCCGCCGGCTATGCGCTGGACAACGAGGACGCGGCTTAGAGGAAGACTGTCATCCCGAACGGAAGTGAGGGATCTCGTCCTGGCACGGCTTTTCAGAACAGGAACCGGCCATCCTGGCGGAGATCCCTCGGCTTGGCCTCGGGATGACAGCCGTAATGCGGGGCTGCCGCATAAAGCCCACACTCCTTAAACCGTTGAAACTTTCCAAGTCCGGCCTGTATGATCCGCCCGCTTCCCAAGCGGGAGGCGCGTCGAGGCAAAATCAGAGTTCAGCCCGTGGCCGTTCCTCTCCACCAGTCCATCAAGATCGGTTCCTATATCGTCAAGCAGCACCTCATGGGGAACAAGCGTTACCCGCTGGTGCTGATGATGGAGCCCCTGTTCCGCTGCAACCTGACCTGCAACGGCTGCGGCAAGATCGACTATCCCGACGCCATCCTGAATTCCCGCATTTCCGTGGCCGATGCCCTGGCCTCCATCGACGAGTGCCCGGCCCCCGTGGTGGTGATGGCCGGCGGCGAGCCCCTGCTGCACCGCGAGATCGACCAGATCGTCGAGGGTGCCCTGGCCAGGGGCAAGATCGTCTTCGTCTGCACCAATGCCCTGCTGCTGGAAAAGAAGCTCGACAGCTTCAAGCCGCACAAGAATTTCACCTGGACCGTCCATCTGGACGGCGACCGCGAGGACCACGACCGCGCCGTGTCGCGCGAAGGCACCTTCGATCAGGCCGTCTCGGCCATCAAGGCGGCCAAGGCCGCCGGCTTCCAGGTCAACATCAACTGCACCCTGTTCAACAACGCCGATGCCGAGCGCATGGCGAAGTTCTTCGACTACACCAAGTCCATCGGTGTCGGCGGCATCACCCTGTCGCCCGGCTACGCCTACGAGCGCGCCCCCGATACCGAGCACTTCCTCAACCGCCGCGCCACCAAGGAGCTGTTCCGCAAGCTGTTCCGTCTGGGCAAGGGCAAGAAGTGGGAATTCACCCAGTCGTCCCTGTTCATGGACTTCCTGGCCGGCAACCAGACTTATCAGTGCACGCCGTGGGGAAATCCGACCCGCAACGTGTTCGGCTGGCAGCGCCCCTGCTACCTGCTGGGCGAGGGCTATGCCAAGACCTACAAGGAGCTGATGGACGAGACCGACTGGGACTCCTACGGCACCGGCAAGTACGAGAAGTGCGCCGATTGCATGGTCCATTCGGGCTATGAGGCCACCGCCGTGATGGACACCATCAGCAACCCGCTGAAGGCCGCCATGGTGGCCCTGCGTGGCCCCCGCACCGAAGGCCCCTTCGCTCCCGACCTGCCGTTGGACAACCAGCGCCCGGCCATCAACAATTACGACGAGCTGATGGCCAAGAACCTGGAAATGCTACATTCCGAGGGTCGGGCCAACAACCTTCACCGCGTCTCGCAAGGCAGCTAGAGCCGCCTGGCTGTCCAGGCCGACCCGGATCAGCCCTGGCAATTCCCATGGGCGGCGCAGCAGCGCCCCCATGACCGCCCAGGGCCGCGCCGAGCCGTCGGGCGCCAGCCCCACGAACACCGACCGGGGCAATCCCCGCGCCGCCGGGTCCGCCACGGCGCGCAGCACGGCGAAGGGCTTGCCCGCCGCCGCGCAAACCTTGGCCATGGCGCCGCTTTCCATGTCCACCACGGCAGCACCGCCCTGATACAGAGCCTGCTTGGCCTCCGGCGTCGCCGCGATGCGCGAGACCGCCGCGATGGTGCCTTGCCGCGCACCGGGGATGGCGGTCAGCAGACGCGAAGCCCAGGCCGCGTCGGCGGCAAAGGTCTCGCCCTCCCACTGCACACTGAGTCCCACCACCAGATTCCCGGATGTCAGCGCCGGGTCAAGGCCGCCGGCGATGCCGAAGGACAGCAGCCCCTCGGCGCCCTCGGCCAGCAGCCGCTCGGCCAGTTCCGTTACCCGCCGGGTCACGCCGCCCGCCGCGCCGACCGGAATGCCGGGGGGCAGCAGGGCAGCCTCACTGTTCATGCCGACGATGACGGCGATTGTCATGGTGCTCCCCCCAATAAACGGGGCTGCCGCCCCGGCCCCGCTTGGAGGCGATGCCTCCAAACCTCCCTTTGATTCATGAATCAGAAGGGGGTTTGGGGCGTCGCCCCGTGCAGCCCCGCAAGGGGCAAACGACGCACCGAAGGTGCGGTCCCGCAGGGACGCGAGCCCGGCGAGCAAGTGGGTTCGGGCGACAGCCCGATCAGATCGCTGCTACAGCGCGTGCATCACCGGCCCGGCATTGCCGGTGGTCAGGTTCCGATAACGGGCCAGGGCCCAGACCGGGAAGAACTGGCGATAGCCGTGGTAGCGCAGATAGAACACGCGGGGGAAGCCCACCGCAGTGTAATGCTCCTCGTCCCACAGGCCTTCGGCGTTGCGGGTGCGGATCAGGTAGTCGATGCCCTTGGCCACGGCGGCCGACTTGGTCTCGCCCGCCGCCATGAGGCCCAGCACCGCCCAGGCGGTCTGGGACGGCGTGGAGGGGCCGCCCATGCCCCTGGGCTGGTCGTCCCAGTAGGACCGGCCGCATTCGCCCCAGCCGCCGTCGTCCCGCTGCTTGGATTCCAGCCACTTGACCGCCTTCCGGAAGGCGGGATGGTCATGGGGCAGCCCGGCGGCATTGAGGGCGCAGAGCGAGGACCACGTGCCGTAGACGTAGTTGGTGCCCCAGCGGCCGAACCACGATCCGTCCTTTTCCTGCTCGCGCAGCAGGTAGTCGACGCCTTCGTGCGCCACCTTGTCCTTGCCGCGCTCGCCCAGCACCGACAGCACCGAGACGCAGCGGGCCGACACGTCGGCGGTGGGCGGGTCCAGCAGGGCGCCATGATCGGCGAAGGGAATATGATTGAGGTAATAGCTGGTGTTCTCGGCGTCGAACGCCCCCCAGCCGCCGCCTTCCGACTGCATGCCTGGACCCAGACCTTGCCCTTCTCGATGGGCTCGGCGTACTTCACCGGGTCGATGCGGTCGAGCGCGGCCATCACCACGGCGGTGTCGTCCACATCGGGGTAATGGGGATTGTTGTACTGGAAGGCCCAGCCGCCGGGGGCGAGGCCGGGGCGGCGCACCGCCCAGTCGCCCACCACGTCGGTGATCTGGCGCGCCACCATCCAATCGGCGGCCTTGCGCGCCGCCGCGTCGGCCTCGGGGGTTCCCACCTCGAGGATGGCGTGGGTGGCCAGGGCGGTGTCCCAGATGGGCGACAGGCAGGGCTGGACCCAGGCGCGCTCGCCTTCTTCCACCACCAGGTTCTGGATGGATTTCTTGGCGATGAGCACGCGGGGATCGTCCGCAGGCACGCCCAGGACGTCGTACATCCATACGGCGTTGACCATGGCCGGGAAGATGGCGCCCAGCCCGTCCTCGCCGTTCAGGCGCTCGTCCACGAAGGCCACGGCCTTGTCGATGGCCTTGTCCTGCACCGACTTGGGGAAGAAGCGGTAGACCTTCTGCAGCACCATGTCGATGCCGCGGAACAGATAGGCCCAGTTGGAGCGCACCGGTTCCAGATACCAGTTGGTGACCTTCTCCGGCGGCGTGACGAACAGTTCCTGGATATGGATGCCCAGGGGATTGCGCGCCTTGGGGCGCTTGGTCATCAGCACGGTCAGCGGCGCGATGACGGTACGCGACCAATAGCTGACCTTGTCCATGTGGAACGGGAACCAGCGCGGCAGCAGCATGATCTCCACGGGCATGATCGGCACGCCCTTCCAGGGGATCTGCCCGAACAGCGCCAGCAGGGTGCGGGTGAAGACATTGGCCGTGGCCGCGCCGCCATGGGCCAGGATGGCTTCGCGCGCCTTCACCATGTGCGGCGCGTCGATGTCGTCGCCGATGGCCTTCAGCGCGAAATAGGCCTTCACCGAGGCGCTGATGTTGAGATCGCCGCGATGGAACAGCGGCCAGCCGCCGTGCTCTTCCTGGATGTCGCGCAGATAGACGCCGATGCGCTTCTCCAGCTCGGGATCGCGCTCGTCCATGTAGTGCAGATACAGCACGTATTCGGCCGGGATGGTGGCGTCAGCTTCAAGCTTGAACACCCAGTGGCCGTCTTCGCGCTGCTGCTTCAGCAGGGCTTCGGCGGATTCATTGACCGCACGCTCCAGCGGATCGCGGAACGAGGCGGCGGAGAAGTCACGGGGATTGATTTCGCTGGGAGACACGTCGGACCTCTACGGATACGGATGCTCTAAAGAAGACCGTGGCGCAGAATACACCACAGCTTGAACGCTTTCGAAACCTTGACCGGCGGATCACGCGGCACGAAACCTTCGGCTTCGACCCGCGTGAAGATCTCGCGGTACATCTCCTTCATCAAGGTGGCCGGGCGCATGTCTGCCCTGCTGCACTCTGCCTGCCCAGCATCCGAGGCCAGGAAATAGCCCCGCGCCGTCTCGCCCAGTTCGCGGCACACCGCCACCAGATTGGGATGGGCCAGAACCTCCATGGGATCGCGGCTGGCGATGCCGTGCTTGGACAGAAGTTCGTCGGGCAGATAAAGCCGCCCGATCTTGGCATCCACCGCGACGTCGCGCAGGATGTTGGTCAACTGCAACGCCATGCCCGTTGCGTTGGCCGTCTCGATGGATTTGGGCCGTAGGGGCCCGAACACGCGAATCGACAGACGGCCCACGGCACAGGCGACACGATCGCAGTAAAGCTCCAACTCGGCCATGGAAAGGCGCGTCACCTCGGGCTGGGCATCGCTCTCGCAGCCGGCGATCACCGCCAGAAAGTCTTCCTTGGGCAGGTTGTATTGTAGGACAGGCCCATGCAGCGCCTTGGCGACGGCATGGGTGGGAGCTCCCGCATAAAGCCGGTCCAGTTCGACTCGCCATTCGGCTAGTTGCGCCCGTTTAACCTCGGGATCACCCGGCTCGTCGGCGATGTCGTCCACCACCCGGCAGAAGGCGTAGATGGCGTACATGGCATAGCGGCGCGGCCGGTCCAGCAGGCGCATGCCCCAATAGAACGACGACCCCGAGGCGCGCACGATCTCCGCCACCATGTCGTACTGGGCCGGGTCGATGGCCAGGACGGAGGGGGTCATGGCGTTCAAGACGCTTTCCCCTGGCCGTGGGTATCCTGCACCCGCCCTTTCCATTCGCCGCCCTTACCGCCGTAATACATCCAGGCGGAATGCAGCGTGGCACCCAGGTAGAACAGCGACACCAGAGGCAGGGCCAGGGCCCAGAACGGCCACAGGCGGTAATAGCGCACCATGGGGTAATAGGCGATGGTCATGGCCGCCCAGGCCAGGGCGCCGGTCGACGCGCCGCCGCCGTTACGCATGGCCAGCAGGGGCGGCGCCACGAACACCAGCAGCATGGCCAGCACCGTGCCGATCAGCAGCAGGGGGGAGTGGCGCAGCTGGGTATAGGCCGAGCGGGCGATCATCCGCCACAGGCCTTCCGGCCCCTCGTAGCGCCTCGTGCTGATGGTTTCCTCGGCCAGGTCGAGGGTCAGGCGGCCGTGATGGGCCTTGACCGCGGCGGCCAGGGTGCAATCGTCGATCAGCGCGTCCTTGATGGCCTTGATGCCGCCGATCTTCTCCAGCATGACGGGGCGGATCAGCACATAGCCGCCGGCGGCGGCGGCCGTGGTGGAACGCGAATCCTTCACCCAGGCGAAGGGATAGAGCATGCGGAAGAAGAACACGAAGGCGGGAACGACGGCCTTTTCCCACAGGCTTTGGGTGGACAGGCGCACCATCAGCGAGGCCATGTCCAGCCCCTCGGCCAGCATGCGCGACACGGTGCGGCGCAATTCGCCCGGTCCATGGCGGATATCGGCGTCGGACAGCAGCAGCAGCTCCGCCTCGGGGAACTTGGCGCGGGCCACCGCCACGCCATGGCTTTGCGCCCACATCTTGCCGGTCCAGCCGCGCGGCAGCTCCGGCGCCTCGACCACAATCACCCGGGAGGCCAGCCCCATCTCCTCGGCCGCCCGGCGGGCCGCCTCGGCGGTGCCGTCCGTGGAATGGTCGTCCACCAGCACCACGGAAAACTGGCCGGGATAGTTCTGGGCCAGGAGGGACTCGATGGTGGCGCCGATGACGTCGGCCTCATCGCGGGCGGGAATGACCGCCACCACCTGGGGCCAGGCCTCGGGCACCACGGCCTGGGGCGCATCCTCGATCCGCCAGAACGATCCGCGCATGGTCAACAGCCAGGCCCAGGCCCCTGCCCCGGCCAGACCGGCAAGCGATGCCAGACTCATGGAACCTCCCCGATGCTCTTGAACCACTCCACCGCCGCGTCCAGCGCCTCGTCGGCGGGACGGTGGCGGTACCCCAATTCCCGCTCGGCCTTGGCCGAGGAGAAGAACATGTGCCAGCGCGACATCTTGAGCCCGTCCACGGTGACGAAGGGCTCGCCGCCGAAGAAGCGGGCCCAGGTCTCGGCGCCCAGGGCCAGCGGATAGAGCGGCCAGCGCGGCAGCTTCATCAGCGGCGGACGCCCGCCGGTGATCTTGGCGATGCGGTTCAGGATGTCGGCCAGGGTCAGATTCTCGCCGCCCAGGATGTAGCGCTCGCCGATGCGGCCCTTGTCCAGGGCCAGCAGATGGCCCGCGGCCACATCGTCCACGTGGACGATGTTGAGGCCGGTATCCACATAGGCCGGCATGCGGCCCGAGGCGGCCTCGACGATCATGCGCCCGGTGGGAGTGGGCTTGACGTCGCCGGGGCCGATGGGGGTCGAGGGGCTGCAGATCACCGCCGGCAGGCCCTGTTCGGCCACCATGCGGCGCACCACTTCCTCGGCCAGGAACTTGGACTGCTTGTAGGGGCCTACCTTGTCGGAAATGTCGCTGGGGGTGTCCTCGTCGGCCACGCCGCCTTCCACATGGCCCAGCGTCGCCACCGACGAGGTGTAGACCACGCGCTCCACCTTCTCGGCCAGGGCGGCCTCCATCAGCGTCCGCGTGCCCTCGACGTTGGCCTTCATCATGGCGGCCGGATCGGGCACCCAGATGCGATAGTCTGCGGCGGTGTGGATCAGCACCCGGCAGCCGGCCATGGCCTTGCGCAGCGAGGCGGCGTCTTCCAGGCGGCCCTCGGCCACCTCCACATGCAGATTGGCGACATTGCGCCGGTCCGAAGCGGGGCGCGCCAGCACGCGCACGGCCTCGCCCCGCGCCAGCAGGGCACGGACGATGGCGGCACCGACAAATCCGGTCGCCCCGGTGACGAGAACAGGTCCAGCCATTTCCCCACGCCTCATCGCGACCGGGCGGGATCGCGCGGCCGACGGCAGGTAGTTACAACGATTGTGCAATGCATCGCCAGTGATTCTTTGGAGGGGCCGCGGAGACTCGCCGTGTCATCCCGAGCCTTGGCGAGGGATCTCATCCTGAACCGGCTTTTCCCAACAGGAAACAGAACGCCAAACGGAGATCCCTCGGCCAGGGGCCTCGGGATGACGCTTGGGATGGAGACGGCCTCAGCCGAATCCGCATTCCACCAGCAGGCGGTGGAAGTCGCGCAGATGCTTCTCGCCCTGGGTGGGATCGGGCATGGAGGCGACGAACTTCTCCTCGAAGTGCTTCTGGCGCAGATGCTCGACCACGCGGGCCTTGGCCATGTTCAGGGACTTGCCCTCGATCAGCACGCCCGAGCCGCAGAACTTGACCAGCCGGATGGCGCGCATGGCCAGGGGGTCGTCGGGCTTGTCCACCTTCTCGATGATCTCTTCGGCTGTGAGATAGCGCACCATCACGTCGTCGATGCGGTCGGCCAGCTCCTTGCGGAACGCCTCCACCAGATTGGGACAGGTGCGCAGCAGCTTGTTGGCGTTGTTCAGCGCCGCCATGCGGGCCGGGGGCGCCAGACGCACCGGCACCCAGGCATCGATATGGTTGGCCCGCCGCACATGGGCGTCGAGCATCTCGGTCAGGATCTCGCCCATGCTCTTGCCCAGGCTGGAGCCCGCCAGGGTGAGGAGGAACTGCAGCCGCACGCAGCCGTCGGGCAGGGCGCCCAGCAGCAGTTCCAGCGCCTGGGGGGCGGAAACCGAGGCGCCGCCGGAATTGAGCACCCGGGCGCCGCGTTGCAGCAGCGCCTCGGCCATGGGCGAGCCGCCCACCACCCGATCCTTGTCCACCAGCCGGATCATCAGCTTGTGGAACATCTCGTATTCCTGGGAGGAATCGTTGCGCGACAGGGGATTGGTGCCCCCCGCCTCGCGCACCACCCGGCCCATCAGCACCTCGCGGCTTTGGGGCAGCGAGCCTTCCGCGAACAGCTTGTTCAGCTCGGTGAAGGTCTGGGGGGCGAACTTGGCGGCCTCGGCGCCGCCTTCGGTCAGGCTGACGATGGTGCACAGCGCCGCCGCCAGGTTGGACTGGAAGCCCAGCAGGTCCTGAATCACCTGGGCGGGCACGGTGAGATCGGCGATCACCGCGTCGATCTCCACCATGTTGCCCTTGGCGGCCTCCTCGGCCGACCAGGCGATCAGCAGGTCCAGCTTGCCGAACCACGAGCGCTTCTCCAACAGCGCCAGGGTCATGAAGGAGCGCAGCGCGTAGCAATCGCCCTTGGACGCGGCCACCGCCTCGGCGAAGGTCTGGGGCGCCTTGGGCTTCTTGGCGGCGAAGTCGCGGGCACGCTTGCCCATCTCCTCCCAGGTCTTGTCGAGGAAATCCTTGCGCGCCTTGGACTCTTCCCCCGAAGCCTTGGCCTGCAGCCCCGCCACCCGGTCGATGGCCGAGAACAGCAGGTTGCCCTTGTCGCCGAAGCGCTTCATCTCCTTGGCGTCGTGCAGCAATTCGAACGGCGTCACCAGCGCCTCGTCCAGGTATTTGCGCAGCAGTTTGCCCATTGTGGTGCGGGCCGGCTGGCGGTAGAAATCCTCCAGCTCGGAACAGGGCGGCGCCTCGGTGATGGTGGTGAGCTGGGGATCGCCGGCCGCCTTCTCGGCAGCCTTCTTCTCCATGATGACGGTCTCGGAATGGGTGCCGTCGATGCGCTCGAAATCCTTGACCACCCGCACTGCCGCGTGGTTACCCGCCTGCAGCAGGTTCTCGGCGAAGGCCTTGGCCTTGGCCTCGTCCGGCGCCATTTCGGCGATCACCCAGTTCTTGTCGGCCAGGACCTGGACCTCGTAGGAGGTCTTGGAGCCGCTCATGACGGGGCCTCCGCCCGGCGCCGTTTCTCCAGCGCCTCGGCCTGCGCCTCGCCACGCGGGTCGCCCGATTTGGCGGCGCGGCGGAACCAGCGGATGGCCGCGTCCTCATTCTTTTCCACCCCCAGGCCCAGGGCCAGCATGGCGGCGTAATTGTACTGGGCTTCGGGCAGCCCCTGCTCGGCGGCGCGGCGGCACAGCATGGCCGCCTCGAAGGGATCGGCATCGGTGCCGCGCCCCTGGCGCAGCATGTTGGCCAGGTTGTGAAGCGCCAGGGCCAGGCCCTGGTCGGCGGCCTGACGGTACAGCTCCACCGCCTGAATCTCGTCCCGCTCGACCCCGGTTCCCGCCTCGTAGAGGGCTCCCAGGGCGAAGATGGCCCCGGCATCGCCCTGCTCGGCCGCCTGCTTGAACCATTTGGCCGCCACTTCCGCGCTGGATTCGACGCCGCGCCCCTGCTGGATCATGTTGCCCAGATTGAACTGGGCTTGCGGGTCGCCCTGCTTGGCGGCCTCACGGAACCATTTCAGCGCATGGGCGTTGCTTTGCGCCACGCCCAGGCCCAGGTCGTACATCACGCCCAGCGAATACTGGCCGCGGGCATCGCCGGCCTTGGCCGCCAGTGTGTAAAGCCGCACCGCCTCGGCCGGGTCGACGGCTACGCCCTTGCCCTCGCGGTAGGCATTGCCCAGCGCCACCATGGCGGCCAGATCGCCCTTGTCCACGGCGGCGCGCAAGGCGACCGGATCGTCGATGGTCTCGCCGATGCGCAGGGGGTCGGTCTCCACCTCAATCTCGGGCAGGGGAATGACCTTGGGCTTGAGCTCGGCCTCTACCGGCTGGGGAGGCGGGGGAGCCGGTTCGGGCTCGGCGGCCGGCGGCCTGGGGGCCTCGGCCGGCGGAGCGCCGTAATCGGGACGCGGAGCGGCCTGCCACTTGCCGGGCAGGTCGTCGACCCGGCGGCGCACATCCACTCCGTCGGCCGCCATCTTCTTCAGCAAGGCCATGGCGTCGGCGTTGCCCTGGCGCGCCGAGCGCACCAGCCAGACCACCGCCTCGTCCAGGTCGCGCTTGACCTGATAGCCCAGGCGATAGAGATCGCCGAGCTTGAACTGGGCGACCGGATCGTTTTCCAGGGCCAGGGAACGATAACGGGTGACGATCTCTGGTTCACGCGCCATTCTGACCATCCACCCCGAGGAAACCGCCCACCAGAATGCCGCATTGGGACGGCAGAGTCGATGCGATTAGACACAGTACCATTGGATGGGATGACCTGGCTTTACACCGGCATCGCCCAGGCGGCGGAGGCGCGGTCACGGGTGCTTGTCCGCCATCTGGCCCGCCGGTTGGACCGCCCCGAGGCCGAAATCGTCCTGGCCCGCGATTCCTTCGGCAAGCCCATGCTGGCCGATCCGGATTCGGGCTACTGGTTCAACTGCGCGTCCTGCGACGGATTGCTGCTGATCGCCGGCTCGCGCCAGGGGCCAGTGGGGGCTGACGTGGAGACGCTGGAGCGCTGCATCCCCGTATGGGAGGACGCCTCGCAAGGCTTCGCCCCGGCCGAGCGGGCGCTGCTGGCCGCCCTGCCCGCCGCCCGGCGGCCCCTGGCCTTCGCCCGGCTGTGGACCGCCAAGGAGGCGGTGCTGAAGGCCAGGGGCACCGGCATCGTCGACGGCCTGGCCGAACCGGACCTGTCGTTCCTGCGGGATCTGGCCGATTCGCCCCCCTGGATCAGCACAAAAGTCAACGTGGGGGGTGACCGCTTTGCCGTGAGTTGGTATACCCTCCCCATGGACGAGGCCTTGGCCATCGCCGCGCGCGCCGAAGCCGCGCCCAACCTGGAAATGACGTGACACAATCCCTGCCTTCCGCCCTGTTCGGGGCCCGCGATTCCTCGCTGATCCGTGACGAGACCCTGTGGGAGATCTTCTCCACCAGCGCCAGGACCTTCCCCAGCGCCGCCGCCGCCACCTTCGGCGACACCACCTTGACCTATGCCCAGCTGGCGGAGCGCGCCCAGGCCGTGGCCCGTGCCCTGGCGGCGCGCGGCATCGGACGCGGCGATTTCGTCGGCCTGTGGATGAGCCGGTCGCTGGATCTGCATGTGGCGCTGCTGGGCATCCTGGCCGCCGGCGCCGCCTATATCCCCTTCGACACCGAAGCCCCCGCCGAGCGCGTCGCCGAATGCCTGGATGATTGCGCCGCCAAGGCGCTGATCGTCGACGCCTTCACCATGGGCGCCATCACCGGCGCCATGCCGGCCCATACCCTGATTCTGCCGACCCTGGAGCAGGGCGCCCCCGGCGGCGCCTCGCCCGACCCGCGCGCCCAGGGCGCCAATCCGGCCGACCCGGCCTATGCCATCTACACCTCGGGCTCCACCGGCAAGCCCAAGGCCATCGTCATCAGCCATTTCAACATCTGCCACTACCTGCGCGCCGCCAATTCCCTTTACGGCCTGCGCTCCGACGACGTGGTGTTCCAGGGCGCCTCGGTGGCCTTCGACCTGTCGCTGGAGGAGATCTTCGTCCCCTATCTGGTGGGCGCCAAGCTGTGGATCGCCGGCCGGCGCACCTGGCCGAGGCCGACCGCCTGCCGCAGGTGCTGGCCGAGGCCGGCATCACCGTGCTGGACACCGTGCCGACCCTGCTGAGCCTGCTGCCCGGCGACATTCCCGGCCTGCGGGTCATCATCCTGGGCGGCGAGGCCTGCCCCGCGGCCCTGGCCGAGCGCTGGTGCCGGCCCGGACGGCGCATCTTCAATTCCTACGGCCCCACCGAGGCCACCGTGGTCGCCACCATGGCCGAGGTCGAGCCGGGCAAGCCGGTGACCATCGGGCGGCCCATCCCCAACTATGTCTGCCATGTGGTGGACGATTTCATCCAGCCGGTGGCCCCCGGCGCCACCGGCGAACTGCTGATCGGCGGGCCGGGCGTGGCGGCGGGCTATCTCGGCCGCCCCGACCTCACCGCCGAGAAGTTCATCCCCAATCCCTGGGACACCGACGGCAGCGCCCCGGTGCTGTACCGCTCGGGCGACGCGGTGGCCATTGACGGCAACGGCGACATCACCTTCCACGGCCGCATCGACGATCAGGTCAAGATCCGCGGCTTCCGCGTCGAGCTGGGCGAGATCGAAGCCCGCCTGGCGGCGCTTCCCGGCGTCAATCAGGCGGCGGTCAGCTTGCGCACCGACGACGGCATCGAGCGGCTGGTAGCGACCATCCTGCCCGAGGCCGGAGCCGTCATCGAGGGCGGCGCGTTGAAGGAGGGCCTGCGCGCCCAGCTTCCCGCCTATATGGTTCCCTCCCATTATCTGGTGGTCGACGAGCTTCCCCGCCTGATTTCCGGCAAGCTGAACCGCAAGGCGCTGAAGGACCTGCCGCTGGACCTTTCCGTCGGCGGCGGCGAGCAGGAGGAGCCGGCGACCACCACCGAGGCCGCCCTGCTGGAGGCGGCGCGCCGGGTGTTCCCCGGTCAGGTCATTGCCTTCGAGGCCGATTTCTTCCTCGATCTCGGCGGCCATTCGCTGCTGGCCGCCAAGTTCGTCTCGGCGGTGCGCGAGACGCCGGAACTGGCCAGCCTGACGCTCAACGAGATCTATTCCGCCCGCACGCTCCGGGCCATGGGAGCGCTGCTCGACCTGCGCGCCCCGGCCGCCGGGGCCAAGCCCGCCGACCTGTCCTTCGATCCGCCCACCCTGCGCCGCCGCTTCCTGTGCGGACTGGCCCAGGCGGTGGCCATGCCCTTCATCCTGGCGCTGACCACGGCGCCGTGGCTGGGCGTGTTCATCTCCTACATGCTGCTGTCGGGCGAGGATGCCAGCTTCTTCACCGAGATGAGCACCCTGATGCTCACCTATGCGGTGATCAATGTGGGCACCATCTCGGCCTCCATCGCCCTCAAATGGGTGATCCTGGGGCGGACCAAGCCCGGCCGCCACAAGCTGTGGGGACCCTATTACTTCCGCTGGTGGCTGGCCCAGCGCGTGGTCAGCGTCGCCCATATCAAGTGGTTCCAGGGCACGCCGATCATGAGCATCTATCTGCGCCTGCTGGGCGCCAGGGTGGGCAGCGACTGCGTGCTGGCCGAGATGGAGGCCGGCGCCTTCGATCTGGTGACCATCGGCAACGGCGTGGCCATCGGCGGCAAGACCCGGCTGGCCAATGCGGAAGCCGTGGGCGACGAACTGGTGATCGGCCCCATCGTGATCGGCGACGATGCCTATATCGGCACCTCGTGCATGCTCAGCGACGGAGTGGTGATCGAGACGGGCGGCGAGGTCGGCGACCTCACCTCCATCGCCGCCGGCACCCGCATCGGCCGCTACGAGCATTGGGACGGCTCGCCCGGCCGCAAGGTGGGCATGGTCGACGAGGCCGCCCTGCCCGAGGCCGCCCATGCCGGCTTCGGCCGCAAGCTGGCCCTGACCTGCCTCTACGGCCTGATGCTGGTAGTGCTGCCGCCCATCAGCCTGCTGCCGATCTTCCCGGCCTTCTTCATCTTCGAGCGCCTCAGCGACTATTTCGCCGGCGGCGAATACGCCACCATCCTGCCGCTGCTGGCCTGGCCCACCGCCATGGCGCTGATCGCCGTCACCGTGCTGCTGATCGCCGTGGTGCGCTGGTCGGTGCTGCCGGTGGTCACCGCGGGCAGCTATTCCATCTATGGCGGCTTCTATGTCCGCAAATGGATCGTCGCCCTGGCCACCGAGCTGATGCTCGAGACCCTGTCGTCGCTCTACGCCACCGTCTATATGCGGCTGTGGTACCGGCTGATGGGCGCCAAGATCGGCAAGGACGCCGAAATCTCGTGCAATCTGGCCGGACGCTACGACCTGACCGATATCGGGCCGGGCTGCTTCATCGCCGACGAGGTGGTGCTGGGCGACGAATGCGTGCGCCGGGGCTGGATGGTGCTGGAGCCCGTGAAGACCGAGGCCCGCGTCTTCGTCGGCAACGACGCCGTGGTGCCGCCCGGCGCGGTGATTCCCACCGGCGCCCTGATCGGCATCAAGTCGCGGCCGCCGGCCAACGAGCAGATGTCGCCGGGCGATACCTGGTTCGGCAATCCCCCCTTCAAGCTGCCGGTGCGCCAGCGCTTCGACGACGTGGGCGCCGACTGGACCTTCGCGCCGCCCCTGTGGCGCCGGGTGTGGCGCGCCGTGTTCGAGGCCTTCGCCGTCTCGCTGCCCACCGCTTTGTTCATCACCTTCGGCATCATGACCGTGGATCTGCTGGCGCCCAGCATCCTGGCCCGGGATTACGCCATCGTCCTGCCGCTGTTCGTGGCCGCGTCGGTGGCCATCTCGTTCTCGCTGGCCCTGTCGTCGGTGGCGGTGAAGTGGCTGATGATGGGCGTCTACCGTCCCACCGCCAAGCCCATGTGGTCATGGTGGGCGCTGCGCACCGAGGCGGTGGCGGTGATGTATTGGGGCCTGGCGGGCAAGGTGCTGCTGGACCATCTGCGCGGCACGCCGTTCCTGCCCTGGTTCCTGTGGCTGTACGGCTGCCGCTTCGGCTCCGGCGTGTTCATGGACACCACGGACATCACCGAATTCGACTGCATCGATGTGGGGGATTTCTGCGCCATCAACTCGCTGTCGGCGCTGCAGACCCACCTTTACGAGGACCGGGTCATGAAGGTGGGCCGCGTCAAGCTGGGCACCGGCGTGACCGTGGGCTCGGGCTCGACCGTGCTTTACGACACCGATGTGGGCGACTTCGCCCGGGTGGGCAAGCTGACCATCATCATGAAGGGCGAAGGATTGCCGGCCCATTCCCAGTGGGAGGGCGCGCCGGCCCAGTCGGCCCGGGGCGAGCTGTGACCGGTCAGCCGGTCAAGCGCTCGGTCAAGATCGCCGGCCACGCCACCAGCGTCACGCTGGAGGCGGAATTCTGGGACTGCCTCAGGGAGTTGGCCGAAAGCCGCGGCACATCCATCAACCAGATGGTGGCCGGGATCGACAGCACGCGCGAGGCCAACCTGTCGTCGGCCATCCGAGTCTTCGTGCTGAACGAACTGAAAAGGCAGGCCGCCGGCTGAACGCCCGGCGGCCGCCCCTTCGGAACCGTTTACTTGCGGCTCAGCACGAACCAGGCCAGCCCGCCGGTCACCGCCAGAATGAATCCCAGAAACGCCAAGGCGATAACGGCCGTGTCATCGATAACCATCTCAGTCCTCCCCCTCGGAAAACACCGGTTGATGCAGGTCAAGGGTACCAGGGGGCGGACCGGCTGGCTTTGATATATGTCAGTGCCGAAAGTGTCATCCCAACATCACTTAAGCGGCATTGAATCCCCATGCCATTCGCCCTAGGATTATCCTCGAAATTGTATAATTCGGCAGTCGGGAGGGACCCGATGGCAAGTCTGAACCCTGAGAAGCTGACCTTGGCGGAGACCGGCGCCCTGGCTCTCGACGAGGCGGCGCAGGAACTGGACAGGGCCTGCGACACGGCCAGCTTCCTCAAGGCGCTGGAGCGCAACCAGCGGGTTTGGCGCACGCTGGCCCACATCGCCGCCGCGCGGGCCTGGCAGTTCCCCAGCCAGCGGCAGGTGGCCTATGCCCTGTCGACGGACGAGCACGGCAACGGCGCCAATGACGAACGCGTCAACACCTTGATCGACATCAACCGGGAGGTCTCGGACATCCTGGCCCATGGCGACGACATGACCCGCCTGCGCGAACGGGCCTATGCCATCTGGGAAGCCCGCGGCCGTCCCCATGGCCAGGATCTCGAGCACTGGCTGCTGGCGGAAATGGAACTGTCCAGCGGCTGAGCGCCGCCCCGCCCCCCTCACACCGTCCGGTCGGAAACACGGGCGTCCGGCAGATACTCCGCCGCTTCGTCCACCGGGACCGGGCGGGCGAAGTGGAAGCCTTGGGCATAGTCGCAGCCGTGCCGCGCCAGGAACAGGGACTGCGCCTCGGTTTCCACCCCTTCGGCGATCACGTCGAGGGAGAGGGCCTTGGCCATGTGGATGATGGCCAGGCAGAGGGCCTCTCCCTCGGGGTCGCCGGGCAGGTCGGTGACGAAGGACCGGTCAATCTTCAGCACGTCCACGGGAAAGCGCTTCAGATAGCTGAGGCTGGAATAACCCGTGCCGAAATCGTCGATACTGAGCCTGATCCCCTGGTCCTTGAGGCGGAACAGAATGGCGCGGACCTGATCCACGTCGCCCATCAGCATGCTTTCGGTCAGTTCCAGTTCCAGCAGCGAGGGCGGCAGGTCGAACTCACGCAACAGGGCGCCGATCTCGCCCGCCAGGGCGGGATTGCCCAACTGGACGGCCGACAGGTTGACCGCCACGGGCAGGACCTTGCGACCCGCCGCCCGCCAGCCGGCCAGAGTCTCCAGCGTCCGGCGCAACACCACGTCGCCGATGGCGCCGACCAGACCGCATTCCTCGGCCAAGGGAATGAAGCGGACGGGCGGAACCAGGCCATGCTCGGCGCTTTGCCAGCGGGCCAGCGCCTCGAACCCGGTGACGCCGCCATCACCCAGCCGGACCTTGGGCTGCAGGTGGATGAAGATCTCGCCGTCGCGCAATCCCCGGCGCAGGCTCTTCTCCAGCTCGCGGCGCTCGACCATCTGGTGGTCCATGGCGGCGGTAAAGAACTGGTAGCCCAGGCGGCCCTTCTCCTTGGCCTTGTACATGGCGATGTCGGCCTTGCGGATCAGGGTCTCGGCGTCGGTCCCGTCATCGGGCGCCACGCTGATGCCGATGGAGCATCCCACCTCGATGGCCTGGGCATCGATGGCGAAGGCATCGCCCATCACCGCCAGGACCCGCTCGGCCAGTTCCGCCGCCCGTTCCCGGGTCCGGATGTCCGGAGCCAGCAGGATGAACTCGTCACCGCCGTGACGGCAGACGATGTTGTGTCCGCCCTCGATGGAGCGCAGGCGTCCCGCCACCTCGACCAGCAGCCGGTCCCCGAAGCTGTGCCCCAGGACGTCATTGACTAGCTTGAAGTTATCCAGGTCGATGAACAGCAGACAATGCATCTGCCGCGCCCCGGTCTGAGGCAGGATCTCGTCGAGCCTCTCGCGCAGCACCACCCGGTTGGCCAGGCCGGTCAGGGCGTCGTGGCGGGCCAGGAAACGGATATTGGATTCCGCCTCCTTGCGCGCCGAGATGTCGCGCATGATGCCGGAATAGAAGCGGTTGCCCTTGAACGAGAAGCCGGCCAGGGTCACTTCCACCGGAAAAAGGGTGCCGTCCTGGCGCATGGCCGGCTGTTCACGCGGGTCCGTCCTGATCCGGGCATCGATCTTGGCGCGGAGGCGGGCCAGAATCTGATCGTGACGCTCCCGCAGGTGCTCGGGCATCAGAAGACTGACATTGCGCCCCATGATCTCGGCCGGCTGATAGCCGAACATGCGGGTAGCGGCGCCGTTCCAGGAGACGATCTTGCCCTCGGCATCGATCACCACCAGGGCATCGCTGGCGCTTTCCATCACCAGACGGAATTTTTCCTCGGATTCGCCCAGGTCGTTCAGCAATCCGGCCACCCGCCCGGTCATGGAATTGAAGGCCATGGCCAGGGCGCCGATCTCATCGGACGATTCCACCGGAGCGCGGCGGGACATGTCGCCGGCCTCCACGTCGCGCACCGCCTCGGCCAGCGCATCGATGGGCGCCAGAATGGCGCGGCGCGAGTACCGCACCAGGACCCAGGCGCCCACGCCGCCGAACAGCAGGACCAGGGTAACGATGACCACCGCTCCCCCCGGCAGCTTGAGGGCGCTGAGCAGCGGCTGCTCGACCACGACCACGAAGCGGCGCCCGCCGATCACGAAGGATTCGCTGGTGCTGAACACCCAGTCGCTTCCCAGCCCCCGTCCGAAGCCATCGGTCTCGGGCATGGGCCGTACGGTCCGAGCCAGAACCACCGAGGGATTCCGGTGGGCGATCACTTGGCCGGCGTGGTCGAGAATATAGCTGTTCAGTTGCGGCAAGCCCGGCAGCGGCTGGGTCAGGTCCCAGACTCGCCGAAAGCGGGCCTGGGCCAGGATCACCCCCTCGGGGCGCCCCGTCCTGGGGTCCACCGAAGGCACGGCCAGGCCGATCATCGGCTCGTTGGTGGGGCCGTAATGACGGATCCCTCCAATGGCGGCGGTCTGGCCGATCACGGCCGCCGTCACTTCGGGCAGCGCGGCGATCCCGGCCGATCCCCGCGCGATGACCGGCTCGAAGCGGCTGGCCCGCGCCAGCACGCCACCCTGAGCGTCGAGCACGGCCACTTCGATGAACATGGGCTCGAAGGCCACCAGCCCGTCGGCCAGGGACTGGAACCCGTCCGCCTCAAGCCCCGCCATCCCCCGGCGCCGCAACGGCTCTTCCAGTTCGAGAATCAGGATTCCCAGGTAATTGTGGAACTCGGACACGATGGTCCGGCCGACCTGACGCTGGATGGCCTCGGTCTGACGGTCCTGCAGCCGGTAGGCCCCCACCGACAACGCCAGCCCCGCCACCAGCAACGGCCCCAGGGCCAGCCCCAGGAAGGCCAGGCGAAGCTTGCGGTGCAGGGAGTGGTCAGCGTCCATCGGCATCCCTCGAGATACGGATCAGGTCCGCCTGCCGCAAAATCGGGTCGGGGAGCGAGATCCCCAGGCGACCCGCCGTGTCCATGTTGATGGTCAGCCGGAATTCCGCCGTTTCCACCGGCAGATCGCCGGCCGGCACGCCCCCCAGCACCTGGGCGGCGAGGCGGGCACCCTGGGCGCCCAGCGCATGCATATCCAGGCCATACGACATGAAGGCACCTTCCTGCACGCCACGGCGCTGCGGCGTGCTGAGGGGGATGCCCCGCTTCAGGGTGGCCAGCATGATGCGGGGCACCTGCGACGCCACATAGGCATCCACCGGCACGAAGACCGCTCCCACGTCGGACGCCATGGCCGACAGCGCCGCGTCCAGCTCCGCCCCGTTGCGCACATGGGCGTGATCCAGGCGAATTCCCAGCTCTCCGGCAAGCGGCGTGATTTTCAGCAGCGATGCCAGCGGCGACAAATCATCGGGATTATAGGGTACCAGGATCGCTTTCAGATCCGGCAGCATGGTCTTCAGCCATTGCAGCCGGACAGGCTCTTGTATGCCGAAGGTCACGCCGGTGGCATTCCGTCCGGGCCGCCCCAGATTTTCCGCCAGACCGATGGCGATGGGATCGCTGGCCGGCGCGAAGATCAGGGGAATGCCCGCGTTCTTCGCCACCTTGAACGCCGATTTGGCCGCCGGGGTCGACAGGGTCAGGAACAGGTCCGGTTTCAGTTCCGCCAGACGTTCGGCCTCGGCATCCAAGGCGGCACCGGCCAGCGGCCCCCGGTAGTGATAGGTGACGCGCCCGCCCTCGGGCCAGCCGAGCCCGCCCAGTCCAGCCTTGAAGCCGTCCAGGGCCTCCTCCGCGACGATGGCGTGATTGAGCACACCGACCACCACCTTGCGGTCATCGAAAACTCCGCCCCAGCGCAACAGGATGAACACGGCAAGAAGTGCGGTTGCCACCACCAAGGCCATGGTCCAGCGCAGTCGCATCAGCCCCTCCACCGCATACCAAAGCCCCATTACCAACGCTCCGGTCAGATGGGCATCAAAGATTGTGCCGTCAACCCCAACTAGCGACCACACATTTTGTGTATTGCCTTTTTGTTCGCACTATTTTAGCCTTTTGTTCTCATGGAGGCGCCAATGGAAAAGCACTGGACCTGCGCGGCCGACGAGATGGTCGCCTATTTTGGACGGGAAGCCGTGGCGGTTGCCGCCCGTCGGGCCGCCGAACTGGCTCGCCGCGGCGATTGGCCCGCCGCCGATCGCGCCATGCTGCTGCTCAATCGGGTCGAACGGCTGAACCGGGAGAAGGGAATGGGTCGTGCGTGACGCCAGGATGTCCCCAAATTCCGCCGAAGTGACTGCCTTGCGCGCTCTGGCCTGGGTGGTGACCGACCAGGATCGGGCCACGCGATTCCTGACGGCGACCGGCTGTGACAGCGACACCCTGCGCCGCCGCGCCGGCGAGGCCGAAATCCTGGGGGCCGTCCTGGATTTCCTGCTGGATGACGAGGCGTCGCTGCTGGCCTTCGCCGACGAGGTGAACCTTCCCGCCCAATCGGTGGCCCTGGCCCGCTTCGCCCTGCCCGGCGCCATGCCGCGCTGAGGCCGAGGGACAACACGAACCTTAGGACCAATCGACATTCAAGTTGATAGGTCAAGAAATAGGCCACAGATGAACACAGATTCCCGCCGCGCGGGACACAGATAAGAATTTTTCCGAATTCACCTGTGTTTATCTGTGTTCATCTGTGGCTGAAATTCCTGCCAGGAACTCGCTCTGGTCCGAAATCAGCCGAGTTCCCTGAATGTCGACTGCCCCTAGACCATCGTGCGTCATATTTGGCGCTCGATGCCCTAGCGCCCGAACAGCCAGGGGCGCAGCAGCCGGGTGGCCTGGGGCATGAACACGTAGGTCATCAGCGTCACCTGGGCGGTAACCATGATCAGGGCGCGCAGCCAGACGGGCAGGCCGGAGATCTGGGGGCCGATGGTGAAGGTCAGTCCCATGACCACGCCGTAAGCCACCAAAGTCACCACCAGAGCCATCTTATGGGGGGACGGGCGGGCCTGGGCGGGGACTTCCGGCAGGTCGAACCAGAATTCCAGGCCGGTGACCTTCTTGATCTCCCCTTCGCTCTCGACCATGCCGTCCAGTTCCCGCAGCAGCCGGCCGCGCTCCTCGGACTTTTCGAAGGCGTGGCATTGCTCCCAGGTGGAAAAGCGGTAGATGGTGACGTAGGCGTAGTCGGTGGCGGCCACCGGCCGCAGGACGCTGACGCCCTGATAGCCCGGCCAGTGACAGACCTCGGCGGTAACCCGCGAGATCCAGTCCTCGTAATCGGCCTCGCGGCCGGGAATCGCCCTGCGCGCGATGCTGACGGTCACCGGGCCGACTTGTTCCTCCATCATCCCTGACCTTTCAATATCCATCCCCTCTCCCTATCTGGGAGTTGAAAACCCCGCCGAACAGGGATCACAATGCCGCCTTTCACCATGGACGCACAGGAACGGACTTCCCCAATGCAGCTCTGGCCGATGGCGACAGTGGCGATTCTGGCGGGACTCTGCCTGACCAACAGCGCCGAAGCGGCGGAATCCCAGGCGGCGACCGCTCCGGTCAAGGGAATCGCCGGCGCCCCCCTGGTCACCCCGGTGGCGGTGGAGAGCTTTGCCCTGGTGGAACGGGCGCCGGTGGCCAATGGGTTCGGCATCTTCACCATCGAGGCCACCAGCCTGCTGCCGGCCCCGCGCAAACGCGAGAGCTTCACGCCCGCCGAGGACGAACACTTCTACACCCTGCGCCGCACGGTAGAGCGTTTTTTGCTGCGCAAGGAGATCCCTCGTGGCTGGACCCGCTCCAACGAGGCCACCTTTTCCTTCAAGAACGAACTGGCCCGCTTTCCCCACGCCGATGGCATCGCCTATGCCGTCGAGGGAGAACTGGCCCTGCACGGCAACAAGCCCATTCCGGTGGGCGTGACCCTGGTTGCCCCGCCCGACGGCATGGTCCTGCGCTATTCCATCGGCATCATGGCCGCCAACCAGACCCTGATGATGAAGGAAGGGGTGATCGAAGGCGCCAACCGCAAGGTCGGCTGGATGCTGTCGCTTCGCCCCAACGGCCCCGATGCCGCCATTCCGGTTCGGGCCGTCTTCGCCGTCCGCGCCGAGGGTGGCGACGAGGCGGCGCAGCGGGCCTGCCTGGAAGGGGTCAGCGCCACGCTCAACGCATCAAGCGACGGCCGCGCCGCCGTTGCCGAACGTGCCAATGACGCGGCCGAATGGCTGAAACCCATGCAGGTCTTCATGCGCCCCGATCAGGTGGGCAAGGGTGGCGGCAAGGACGCTAAAGAGGCCAAGGATGAGAAGAAGGAAAAGAAGGGCGGGCATTAGGCGCCATGGACACTCCGCCCTCCTCCACGCCCGCCGACCCACAATCCGGCGGCGCCACCCGGACCGAGCCGCCCGAGAATTGCCCGGTGAAGGACCGGTGCCGCCGGGCTCGGGCTCAATTATGCCTGGATTGCGGCACCCGGCAGAGAAAACGTAAGAAGCCGTCAGCGGACGCCGTCAGTCCACCCCGGTCGCCGCGTCCAGCTGACCCACGATGAATCCCACCACGAGCAGTACGAACGGGACCAGGAACAGGCACCACACCAGGGCGTGAACCACACGGTCGCGGGCCGAATTGTCCTCGGCCGGGCCGTCCGCCGCCATCACCGGCGCGGCGATGGGATGGGCCTGCAGCCTGGGCCGCAGCACCAGACGATAGACCAGGGCGAGAGCGGCGCAGGCCAGGACGGTCACCCCCACGATGCGCGAACCGATGGACGCGGCCAGATCGAGGCGGACGCCCATGACCATCAGCCAGACCGGCGCGGTCAGCCCGGCCCCGGTGGGCAGCAGGACGGCGCAAATGACCAGAAAGATTCCGAGCGGCGAGGACGGGAGGCGCATGGCGGGCTTTCACAAGTGTTTGGGCTCCGCAACCTAGCAGCCCAGCCTGACGTTTGCGTGACAGCCGCCGCGTCTTATATTGATGCGGCGCAGTCCACCGAACGCCAACCCCCGGCGGAGTTCCATGCCCGTGTCCGAGCCATCGCGCCGTCATCCCCTCGTCTCCGCCCTGCTGGTCCCGCCAGCGGTGATTCTGCTGCTGCTGGAAGAAGTCATCTGGGCGGGCCTGAAGGCGCTGATGGCCCGTCTCGGCCGCCTGCCGCTGGTCGCCCGCCTGGAGGCCCGCATCCAGGCCTTGCCGCCCTTGGGCGCCGCCGCCCTGTTCCTGGCCCCCGGCGCCGTCATGTTTCCCTTCAAGCTGATGGCGCTGTGGGCCATCACCCAGGGGCATGTGCTGTGGGGATTGCTGGTGCTGCTGACCGCCAAGCTGACGGCCACCGCCCTGTTCGCCCGCATCTACACTCTGTGCAAGCCGACTTTGATGACGGTAGCGTGGTTCGTGCGCCTGCACGACTGGATCAACGGCGTCAAGGCCTGGGCCCATGCGCGGCTGAACGGCTGGAGGCTGTGGCGCTTCGCCCGCCGGGCGACCGGCAGGCTGCGGGCCTGGGTGACCCGCGCCATTGCCTGACTATTCGATCAGCCCGCGGCGGATGGCATAGGCCGCCAGTTCGGCGGAGTTATGCAGGTCCAGCTTCTGCATGATCTTGGTGCGGTGGGTCTCCACCGTCTTGATGGCGATGCCCAGTTCGTCGGCGATCTCACGGTTCTTGTGGCCGCGGGCGATCAGCTGCAGCACTTCCCGCTCGCGCGCGGTGAGCGAGCCGCCGCCCATGTCCGAGCCTTCCAGGTATTCCTTGACCAGGTCTTCGGACAGGCCGGGACCAAGATAGGTCTTGCCGGCGCAGACCGCGTTGATGGCGGCCATCAATTCGCCATGGCCCAGCTTCTTCAGGGCGTAACCGTCGGCACCGGCGGCCAGGGCTTCAGCCACCCGGCGCTCGCAATTGGCCACGGTCAGGACCAGAACGCGCACCTGGGGCGCCACCTGCTTGATGCGCCGCGTCGCCTCGACACCGTCCAGCTCGGGCATGGACAGGTCCATCAGCACCACGTCGGGCGCCAATGTCCGCGCCATTTCGATGGCGCCCTTGCCGTCCTCGGCCTCTCCGACGATGGTAACATCGTCAACCGCCAGAAGAGCAACCAGGCCCTGACGAACCAGTTGTTGATCCTCGGCTATCAGAATGCGTACCGTCACAGTCGTTCTCCTCCGCCTGCCGGATAATCGCCGAGTTCAGGCCCCACATCAAGGGAATGCGCAAGAATATGCGTATTAAGCCCCCAGAATCGCTGTAGTGATCGACCGATATTGCCGTGTCTATGAAGTACGTCACATTAGGGACAACTCACCATGAAAATCGCCGTCGCCGTGGATTCCCGCTACAGCAAGGTATCAGGCCATGCCGGCCGGGCCCGCCACTGGCTGGTCTATGAGCCGAACACCGCTTCGTCTGCCGTGCGGGTCGAACTGGAAGCCGCCCAGGTCTTTCATCACTACGAGGGCGACGCCCCCCATCCGCTGGACGGCATCACCACCGTGATCGCCATTTCGGCGGGCGAGGGTTTCATGAAGCGCATGCAGGCCCGGGGCGTCGACGCCCGCCAGACGGCGGAGACCGACCCGGACAAGGCGGTGGCCGATTACCTGGCCGAGTGCCTGTCGGCCCCCAAGCCGCGTCCCATCGGCGCCCTGCTGTGCAAGACGCTGGACCTGTTCTCCAAGCACAAGTGACGCCCCCGGCGAGGCCAGCCACGATCCCACCGCGTCAAAGCCACTCCATGCAATTGCCGCGAAGGGTGTGTACACTTCGGCCCTCGCGGTTTTGCGCGATCTAAGGGAGAGAATTCCGGAGTGAGTCGAAAAGGGGCGAGATCAAGCCGGCGCGTGTCCCAGTCCCCGGCCATCCTCTATTCCGCGCTGTTCGCCATCCTGGCGGGGGTTGCGGCCTGGCTGGGCGTCGACCTGGCCGAGGGACGGGGCCGCATCGTCGCCGAGCGGACGGTGCTGGCGGTCCAGAAGAGCCAGTTCATGGCGCAATGGTTCGGGACCACCATCATCTCGGTGGATTACGTCCTGCGCGACGTGATCGGCCAGACGGGACCGGAAGTGCTGCGCCCTCGCCTCGACCCCGAGCGGGGCCGGCAACTGAACGGCATGCTGGCGGAAAAGACCGCCAGCGTGCCGCGGCTGACCGGCATTTCGATCTACAACTCCGACTGCGTCTTCGTGGCGGCGGCCGACACCCGCCTGCTGGGCTTTCGCAGCAATCAGAAGTCCTGTGCCGAGCGCCCGGAGGCACTGACGGACAAGACCTATATCCAATACGTGCCGGCGGAGAAATCGGCCAGCCGGCGGCCGGTGATCCTGGTGTCGCGCCATCTGCTGTCCGCCGACGGCAAGCTGCTGGGAGGCGCCCTGGCGGCCATCGACCTCAGCCATGCCCAGGACTGGATCTCCTCGTTCACCGTCGAGGATCGCGACGTGCTGGCCATCGTCGACGGGGACGGCGTTCTGCTGGCCCGCAATCCCGAACTGCCCGCCGTCATCGGAACCCGCACGCCGCAGCCCACCGGCCAGCCCAGCTTCGGCGAGCAGCGCTCCAGCGCGTCGTTCGTCGCCGTGTCGCCACTGGATGGCCGCGAGCGGATCTTCGGGCTGAGCAAGCTCGAAAACATTCCACTGATTCTCATGGTCGGCTACGACCTGGCCGGAATCCTGACGGAATGGAGCAAGCGGGCCGGACAGCTTGCCGCCGGGTTCTTGTTGCTGGTGGCCCTGGCGACCCTTGGCCTGCGCTCCTATCTGACCACCGTGCGCCAGCGCGAGGAATTGCGCCGGCAGGCGGACACCGATCCATTGACCGGCGTGCCCAACCGCCGGCATCTGATGTCGGTGGCCGAGCACGAACTGGCCCGCACCTTGCGCTATGGCGGCGCGCTGGCGCTGTTCATGGTGGACATCGACCATTTCAAGGCCATCAACGACACCTGGGGCCATCCCACCGGCGACCGCGTGATACAGGTGCTTGCCGCCGCCATGGCCGCCTCGGCCCGCGAGCAGGACACGGCGGGGCGCCTGGGTGGCGAGGAATTCGCCGCCGTGCTGCCCGAGACCGATCTGGAGGGCGCCGCCATCATGGCCGAGCGGCTGCGGGAAGCGGTCGAGGCCATCACCTCCGCCCTCGATGACCAGGGACAGCCGGTCCGCTTCACCGTCAGCATCGGAGTGGCGGCCATCCAGCTCGGCGACGGCTCGGTGGAGGACATTCTCGGCCGTGCCGACCGGGCGCTCTATGCCGCCAAGCACGGCGGCCGCAATCGGGTGGAGATGGCCGCGACGGCGGAATGAGGGCTGGCGCAAAGCCCCGCTTCGCGGCTGGGCTACCGCCCAGACCTGTTCGGAGGCACAGCCTCCGAGCCACCAGTTCTTTCATTCCGATAAAATAAAAACTGAAGGGTCCGGGAAGCTGCGCTTCCCGGTTGGGGGATCGGGGGCAAAAGCCCCCGAAAGGGAGTTCTGCGGCGCTTCCCCGCTGAAAAAGCAGCGCTTTCCCTACAGACAGACTCCCGGAGTGCCTGAGGAGCACTCAGGCCTCAGCCGTCCTTTTCTGCATAGGGATTCTTGCCGCCGCGCACATAGAGGCGGACAGGCACGCCAGGCAGGTCGAAAGCCTCGCGCAATCCGTTGACCAGATAGCGGGAATAGGATTCCGGCAACTGCTCCGGCCGGGTGGCGAACAGCACGAAGGTCGGCGGCCGGGCCTTGGCCTGGGTCATGTAGCGGATCTTGTAGCGCCGCCCGCCGGGCAGGGCCGGCGGCGGATGGCGTTCGATCATGTCTTCCAGCCAGCGGTTAAGCTGGGCGGTGGGAATGCGGCGGTTCCACTTGGTCCAGGTGTCGAGCACCGCATCCATCAACTTCTCGATGCCACGGCCGGTCAGGGCCGACAACGTCACCGTGGCGACGCCCCTGGCCTGGGGCAGCGAGGTTTCGAGACGGTCCTTGAGGCGCTTCAGCGCCGTCTGGGGATCGTCGACCACATCCCACTTGTTGATGGCCAGAACCAGGGCGCGGCCTTCCTCCACCACCAGACGGGCGATGGTCAGGTCCTGCTTATCCAGAATGGCGGCGGCGTCCATCACCAGCACCACCACCTCGGACATGCGGATGGTCTCGATGGTGTTGCCCACAGACAGCTTCTCGATGGCGTCGTAGATCTGGGCCTTCTTGCGCAGGCCAGCGGTGTCCACCAGCTTCATGCGGCGGCCCCGGTGCTCCCATTCCACGGCGATGGCGTCGCGGGTCAGTCCGGCCTCGGGGCCGGTCAGCAGGCGGTCCTGGCCCAGCAGCTGGTTGCCCAGCGTCGACTTGCCCACATTGGGGCGGCCGACGATGGCCATGGTCAGCGGACGGGTGGGATCGGGCTCGCCGTCCTCACCCTCGGCCGGTTCCTCGGGCTCGGGGTCGTCGCCCTCGGGGGTCAGCGCCCCAGCCTTGATGGCGTGATCGCGCAACGCCTCGAACAGCTCGTACATGCCTTCGCCGTGTTCGGCCGAAACGGCCACCGGCTCGCCCATGCCCAGGCCGTAGGATTCATACAGCCCCGGTGCCCCGGCCTTGCCCTCGCACTTGTTGGCCACCAGGATCACCGGGGTGGGCAGGCGGCGCAGATGGTCGGCGAAGTGGCGGTCCAGAGGGGTGACCCCGGCACGGGAATCGATCAGCAGCAGGGCCACGTCGGCCTCGGCCACCGCCATGTCGGTCTGGTGGCGCATGCGCGCCTCGATGGAATCGCCGCCATCGTCCTCGAAGCCGGCGGTGTCGACCACCTGAAACTCCATGCCCAGCAGACTGGCTCGGCCCTCGCGGCGGTCGCGGGTCACGCCGGGCAGGTCATGGACGATGGCCAGACGCTTGCCCACCAGACGATTGAACAGGGTGGACTTGCCCACATTGGGGCGCCCGATGATGGCAACGGTAAACGGCATGAAATGAACTCTAGCGGTAGGCGACGAGGTCGGCGTCGTCGGTCAGGAAATACATGGTGCCATTGGCGATGATCGGCGCGATGCTGATGGCGGCGGGAGCTTCCTCCCAGCCCAGCATGTCGCCGGTATAGGGCGACAGCGACACCAGCTTGCCGTCGGACGAGGCCACGATCAGCCGGTCGGACGCCAGGACCGGGCCGACCCAGACGATGCGGCCCTCGCGGTCCTTGGGGTTCTCCCAATTCTGCATCTCGGTCACCCAGACGATGCGGCCGGTCTTGGCCTCAAGGGCCAGAACTTCATTGCTGTTGGTCAGCACATAGAGATAGTCGCCGGCGATCCACGGGCTCTGGACGCCGCCGATCTCCTTTTCCCAGATGCGCCGGCCGCTGCGCTCTTCCAGGCAGACCAGCATGTCGGCGTTGCTGATGGCATAGACCCGGCCGCGATCGATGGCGGGACGGCCGCGGATATCCATCAGCGCCCCCACGTTCTCGGTGCGGCGCACGGTGGAGAGGGAATCCTGCCAGATCATGGAGCCGTTCTCGACGCGCAGCGCAAACAACTCGCCGGACGAATAGGGAACTACCACCATGTTGCCGTCGACGGCAGGGGAATTCCCCGCCAGCAGACCGGCGGACTCGGCGATGCCGGCATGTGTCCACAGCACCGAACCATCCTCGGCCGCCAGGGCATGGGTCTGGTTGTCGACGGTCACCGCGAACACCCGGCCGCCGCGCACGGTGGGCGAGCCGCGCAGCGGCCCCGAAACGGTCTGCCGCCAGTCGATCTTGCCGGTGCGGGCATCAAGGGCCACCACCTGGGCAAAGCCCGTGGCGGCGAAGACCTGGCCGTCCTCATAGCCCAGGCCGCCGCTGGTATAGACCTCGGAGGTGTCATCGGGCGTCAGCTCGGTCCGCCACAGCCTCTTGCCGGTATTGGCATCGAAGGCGGTGACCATGGACGAGGCGTCGACGGTGAAGATCTTGCCCTCGGCGATGATAGGCTGGCCCAGCAGGCGGCGGCGCTTGCCGGCGCCGGTGCCGGCATCGCTCTTCCAGACCCGCTGCAGGGCGTCGCCCACCAGCATGTGGTGCATGGCGTGGTTGGAATAGCCGCCGGCCTGGGGCCAGTCCTCGTTATCCTCGGGCGGTGGCAGAACGATCTTGGCCAGGCCGCCGCCGATGTCGGGCTCGACCATCTTTTCGCGCGACAGCACCGAAATGCGTTTGCCCGGCAGCGGGGGCGCCTTGTTCTCGCCCAGCCAGCTCTCGCAACCGCCCAAAGCGAGCACGGCGATCAGAACACCGGCGATCCTGCGCGTCATGACGGTCATTCCCATGAATCAGCTCCTGGCGCGTTGCCCGGTGGCGGCAAGCATTTCGGCGGCACGGGTCCGCAGCCCCTGGGGCGCGGCGGCATCTTCCGCGATCTTGGCGAACAGTTCGGCGGCACGAGGGGTCTCGCCGCGCTTCAAGGCGGCCAGGGCCAGAATCTCGCGGGCGGAATGGCGCCAGGAACTGGCCTCCGCCGCCAGCGGCTCCACCGATTTTTCGATGGCGGCCACGTCCCCGCTATCCAGAACGAGATAGGCGGCCCGGATGGTCGACATGTCGCGATAGACCTTGTCCACCGATGTATCCGCGGCGATCTTGCCGTAGAGGGCGGCGGCGCCGGTGAAATCCCCGGCCTGCTGGGCCATGTCCGCCTTGCGCAGGTCGGCCAGCAGGCGGTAACCCTTGGGCCCCTCGGCCGACAGCTTGTTCAGCACCTCGACCGCCTCGTCCTTCTTGCCCTGCTCGATCAGGGCGGCGGTCTCGGAATAGCGGGCCGAAGCGGCCTGACGCTGCTTGGCCTCCCAGCCCTGCCAGCCCTGCCAGCCAGCCACGGCCAGAACCAGGGCCAGGGCGGCGGCGGCAAACAGGCCGCCATGCTTCTTCCACAGCCTGTTAAGCTCTTCCTGCCGCAGATCCTCGTCCACTTCCTTGATCAGGAGGTCGGTGGCGGCATCTTCGTGCTTGTCGGTCAAGGAACTCTACTCCATGCGGGCGGTCACGCTCCCGGCATTGTGTCCTGGAGCCGCGCCGTAACATAGTCCGCCCCGGCCCCCTTGGCAAACACTGCCGTCGCCTCGACCTCTACGGGTCGCGCCATTTTATGGAGCAGCCCATGCTGGCCACCTGTTTGTCGGGCCCGCGCCCGGTTTGCGCCACCAGGCGCATGGCGTCGAGCAGTTCGCGCCGCGCATCGGGCGTGCCCGGCTGGCGGCCGGATTCGTCGAGACGGCCGCGATAGCGCAGGCGGCCCAGACAGTCCAGACCGAAGAAGTCCGGCGTGCACACGGCGCCATAGGCCCGCGCCACCTCCTGGGACTCGTCGAACAGGTAGGGAAAGCCGAAACAGTGAGTCCGGGCGAAGACCTTCATGTTGTCGAAGGAATCCTCGGGGTACTGGGTAGGATCGTTGGCGCTGATGGCCACGACGCCAATCCCCTCTTTGCGCAGCAGGTCGGCGTCGCGGACCAGCCGGTCGATGATGGCAACCACATACGGGCAGTGGTTGCAGATGAAGGCGACCACCGTGCCCCGCGCGCCGCGGACATCGTCCAGGCGCCACGTCCGCCCGTCGACTCCCGGCAGGGCGAAATCAGGCGCCACCCAATCCTCGGCGCAAGCCGGCGTCGTCACCGCCATCTTTCCTCCCGGCAGAATCTGCCCATTGATTCCCGTCTGGCATGGTCTCACAATATAGCTCAATGGCTTAGCAGGATCATAGAAATGATCGGGCGCGTTCTTGCAATATTGGGAGTCCTGGCGGTCGCCGGCTGCGCCTGGATCGGCGAGAGAGGCTCGATCAATCCCGGGCCGCGTCCGCTGCCCAATTCCTATACCTTCATGCAGCTGGAAGCGCTCAGCCTGATCAATACCCACAAGACCATGGGCGATCATGTCATCGGCTGGATCACCGGCAAGGATTGCTCGAGCCCGCGGGCCGAGCGCGGCGAAGGCTATTGCCGGGACTGGCCCGACCGCCCGTCCCCGCCGGCCCAGGTCTATTGCTACAGCACCCTGGCCCGGCCCACCTGCTATTCCCAGCCCTACAACGAAGGCAACGACCGTCTGATCGGCTTCGTTCCCGCTTCGACTCCGGTTCGCTGACCGGGCGGCGTAAAACCCTCGACAGACAAACGTCGCTGCGCGACAGTATCGAAGGATACAGGACCGGCGGGGTGGCCGATGGCAACATTGATCCGGATGGCGGAATACCGGGGGGAAGCCGGCTTCGTTCACTTCGAGCGGGGCGAGATTACCCAATTGCTGACACTCTATGCCACCCGCGTGGCCTGCGGCGAGTGGCGCGACTATGCCATTGACGTCCTGCCGGACGGCGCCGTCTTCTCGGTCTTCCGTCACGCCCAGGAACGCCCTTTGTATACGGTCACCAAATCGGCTCCCGGCACCCGGGGCTCCTGCTGGAGCGTGGCAAGATCGGGCCGCGTCGTTTCGCGTTTTCCCACCCTGAGCGGCGCCCTGGCCGCCCTTGAGCGGGCGCCCCGCCCCCTCAGGCCCTAGGAGCCCGCTCCATGCGTCGTGTCGTCGCCCTCCTGATGGTCGCCGTTCTGCTCGGCTGCGCCGCCCCGCCGCCGCCGCCGCCGGAGTTCAGCCCCGAGGAGCGCGAGGAATTCCGCCAGGACATGCTGTCCGACGTGGAAAAGGTGGAGACCTTTCTGCAAAAGACCCGGCGCGGCATCAATCTGACCGAGATCACCCTGGGCTGGTTCGTCATGATCTTGCTGAACGAGCTCAGCGCCCATGATGCCGGGCTTCACGCCTACATTCATCACGACGACAACAATTCCGAGCTTTTTCTGCGCAACGATTTCCAGACGGACCCCAAGGGGCAGATCGCGGCCATTGACGAGCTGGCGCGCAGGGGCGAGACCGACATCCGCCTGGCGGCGCGGGAGGCGCTGGCCTGCCTGACCACCATTCCCAGCCCGAAGACCTCGGATGCCCAGCAGAAAGAGGCAAGGATGGAACTTGTCGCCACCCTTCTCAGGCTCAAGAGCCATCTCAACCGGATCGCAGGGGCTCACCTGCCCCCCGCCGCCGAGCTTCCCGGCCGGACCGACTGATCCCGCCGGCTCGTATCATGGAAGGCCGGATCAAGCCCACGGCCGTCCGGTTTACCAGGCAGTGGAAAAGCGTCACCGCAGGGGCTTTCGCCCCCGGTCTCCCAACCGGGAAGCGTAGCTTCCCGGACCCTTCAGTTTCTTGAAAAACTGGTGGTTCGGAGGCTGTGCCTCCGAACGGGTCAGGGCGGTAGCCCTGCCGCGAAGCGGGGCTTTTCCGCAGCCTGTTAAAACCACTGTGGTGGAATGAAGGAGAGGGAGCGTTTGGGGGCCGCTCCCTCTCCAAGCCCCCTCGCGGCCTTGGGGTTCGGGGATGGCCGCGAAGGAACGTCTCTTGAGTTTCAGTGGCTGCGAGGAGGGGACGTTGGGGGCGCCCCCTCCTCTTACGATCCTGCCCGCGGCCTTGGGGTTCGGGGATGGCCGCAAGCTGACCGTGCCACCGAGGAAGCGGCGCCGGACGGCGTCGCCACCTCAATTGTATCCGCCGCTCAGGCGGCCTTGTCTTCTCTCCCCCGGTCCGGCAGGGACAGCCCCAGCCGCAAGCTGAAGCCGAACGTGCTTCCCACGCCGTTTTCCGATTCGACCCACACGGCGCCGCCAAGGCGTTCCACCAGGCGGCGGACCACCGCCAGGCCGGTGCCCACGCCGGGAGCCGCCCGGCCGTCGCCACCATGAGGACGGTAGAAAATCTCGAACATGCGGACGACCCGGGCCGGATCGATGCCCATTCCGTTGTCGCACACCTGGAACTTGGCCATGTCGCCGTCGCGCACCACCGAGACATGGACCACCGGCCGCCGGCCGGGCGCGCGATACCGCGCCGCGTTGTCGAGCAACTGGACGAAGATCTCCACCAGCGACGCCGGATCGGCCTCCACCTCGGGCAACGGGTCCACCACCAGGGTCACTCCCGCATCGGCCAACTTGTCGGCCAGGCGCTGGCGGGCCACCGTCATGGCGACCCAGGCCGAGCTGACCTCGCCGGTCCGCGGCAGAGAGTCCACCGCCACGAATTCGCGAAGGCCGCTGACCAGCGCCCGCATGCGCCGGGCGCCATCGACCACGTGACCGACATAGTCCCGAACCTCATCGTCGCAGCCGGCCTGATCATGACTGGCCAGCAATTGGGAGTACGACACCATGCGGCGCAGCGGTTCCTGAAGATCATGGGCGGCCACGTCGGCGATTCGCTCCAGGTCGGCGACGTAGCGGCGTAGCCTGTCGCGCTGCTCGGTCAGTTCGACCTCCTTGAGGCGTAGACGTTCGGCCGTCCGCCGCTGCCAGCAGACCACCTGGACCAGAAGCAGGAGCAGCACGCCGCCACCCAGGGGGCCCAGCACCGCCACCAGCAGGCTTCCCACCCGGCCGCCATCGACGGCCGGCGCCGCCGGAACCGAGGAAAATTGCCGCTCGATGCCGTTGTCGAATCCCAGGCTCAGCCAGAACAGCACCAACACCATGGCGCCGATTACGGCGGAGGCACGGCCAAAGCCCGCCCCGTCGTCCAGACGCCCGATGATTGGAATATGCCGAGACACCGCATCCCCTCCATCCCGCCAGCCCTGGGCGGGAAAACCAGTGGAGCTTTTATAGGCGCAACTTCACAATGGAATTACGGCAGTGATTGAATTGTGCGGCAATACCCTGTAAACGGGTGATGAATACTAGCCGGGGCGTCGGCCGGAGAATGCAGTGTCGACAAAAGCACACGTCTTGATCGTCGAGGATGAACCCGTTACCCGCGCAAAGCTTGCCGCGTATCTGACGGGGGAAGGGTTCCAGGTCAGCGAAGCCGCTGACGCCAAGGACATGAAGGCCATCGTCTCCAAGACGGTGCCCGACGTGGTGCTGCTCGACATCAACCTTCCCGATGAGAGCGGCCTGATCCTGGCCCGCGAGCTGCGCGCCAAGTCGTCGGTGGGCATCATCCTGGTCACCGCCCGTCAGGACGAGACCGACCGCATCGTCGGCCTGGAGATCGGTGCCGACGACTACATCACCAAGCCGTTCAATCCCCGAGAACTGGCCGTGCGGGTGCGCAACCTGCAGCGCCGCGTCGCCCCCACCATGGCCGCCGAGCGCTCGGCCACCGGCATCCATTCCTTCGCCGGCTGGCGCCTGGATTGCGACGCCCGCCAGCTGACCTCGCCCACCGGCGAACTGGTGCGCCTCACCCGCGGCGAGTTCGACGTGCTGGCCGCCTGGCCCGCAATGCCGGGCGGGCGCTGACCCGTGACCAGTTGCTCGATCTCACCCAGCATGACGGCGAGGCGGTCATCGACCGCACCATCGACGTGCTGGTCGGCCGCCTGCGCCGCAAGATCGAGGCGGATTCCCGCCACCCGGCCATCATCCTGACCGTGCACGGCGTCGGATATCGGCTGGTCGCCAACTGAGGATCACTTGGCTTGGCAATTGGGCTTTGCCCAAACCCACCGGGGAGAACCCCGCCCCCCCTTTTGATTTTATGAACGAATAAAAGAGAGGTTTGGAGACATGGTCTCCAAGCGGGGCCCATCTCACCGAGAACGGGAGGCGGCAGCCCCGTCTTATACCAGATCCCGATGATCTCAACCGATC
The DNA here is from genome assembly GCF_000009985.1 of Paramagnetospirillum magneticum AMB-1. GTDB lineage: Bacteria > Pseudomonadota > Alphaproteobacteria > Rhodospirillales > Magnetospirillaceae > Phaeospirillum > Phaeospirillum magneticum. The sequence goes on along the minus strand of NC_007626.1, from coordinate 1,452,421 downwards.
ATCAGGATCGCCCTCAATCGGCGGGCGGGCGGGCGCGAGCGCCCTTGCCTCCCGCCGCATAAGCGGCGCGGCCCTTTGGGCCTAACCAAATCCCCATGAGTTTAGCTCATCGGGATTTGTCTTACCCGTGACGCTCCACGTCGCCCTGGACTTCGTCGCCCTTGAGGCCGTGCGCCCACATCAAGCCCAGCACCGCCCCCTTCATGCGGGGCAGCAGCCGCCAGATCAGCAGTCCCAGCCCGCTGAGCGCCACCACCATCTGGACCTCCAGAGGTGGATGCCAGGCTTGCTCGGCGGCCAGGGTCAGCGGCACCACCACATGGCCGGCGACCAGAACGGTGAAATAGGCCGGGCCGTCATCGGCCCGGATATGGCCCAGGCGCTCGCCGCAATGGGGGCAGGCCGCCCGGATGCCGAGATACCCTTCCATGATCATCCCCACCCCACATCGGGGACACAGCCGCCGGGCGCCGCGCCAGATGGACAGGGCGATGGGGCGCCCGCCCCCCTCCTCCGGGGGCAGGTCGGCCGGCGGCGGGGCGGGCTTGCAGACGGGAACGCGAAGGCGATGAGGCATGGGCAATGCCCTTTGCGAATAAGACGCACTCTGCAACAGAGTGAGCCTCAGCGCGGGCGTTTGCCAGCGGAAAGAGTCTTGGCCACTTTCTTGGGCTTGCGGGTCCTGAGCGCCGCGTCAAAGGCGGCGCGCCCCCAGGCGCACAGTTCGGCCCCCTCCTCCATGATATCGGCGGGGACTTCCCAATAGGGCATGGCCATGGGCTTGTCCTCCCATGGCTTGAACGGCCCGGCCCCAGCCTCCTCGAACATGGGGCGGTTGCGGTCGTCGGCCTTAAGGAACAGGGTGTCCCAGGCGATCAGGCCGAACATCAGCCCGTCGAGATAGACGCCGAAGCCCCCGAACATGGCCCGTGCCGTCACCGACCCGAGGGGGGACAGCATGTCGCAGACGTGATCGGCGAATTGGCGGGACACGACGGTTCGCCCCCATTCAAACGACAAGGAGGTCTGGCAAACGACAAGGAGGTCTGGAGCATCGCTCCAGGCGGGCCAGGGCGGCAGCCCATCCGCGTCAGCGGACCGGCCACCGCCCCAAACCTCAGTGAGCGAACTCGGCGAAGAAGTCGTTGCCCTTGTCATCGACGACGATGAAGGCGGGGAAGTCGACCACTTCGATGCGCCAGATGGCTTCCATACCCAGTTCGGGGTACTCGATGACCTCGACCTTCTTGATGCAATCCTGGGCCAGACGGGCGGCGGCGCCGCCGATGGAGCCCAGGTAGAAGCCGCCATGCTTCTTGCAGGCCTCGGTCACCGCCTTGGAGCGGTTGCCCTTGGCGATCATCAGCATGGAACCGCCCGCGGCCTGGAACTGATCCACATAGGAATCCATGCGCCCCGCCGTGGTCGGGCCAAACGAACCCGAAGCGAAATTGGACGGCGTCTTGGCAGGGCCGGCATAGTAAACGCCCATCTGCTTGAAATACTCGGGCAGGCCTTCGCCACGGTCCAGTCGCTCCTTGAGCTTGGCGTGGGCGATGTCGCGCGCCACGATCATGGGCCCGGTGAGCGACACGCGGGTCTTCACCGGGTATTGGGACAGGGTCTTGCGGATCTCGTCCATGGGACGGTTGAGGTCGATCTTGACCACCTCGCCCGCCAGCTTGGAGGGGTCCACGTCGGGCAGGTACTTGGCCGGGTCCTTTTCCATGGCCTCCACATAAACACCGTCCTTGGTGATCTTGCCGAGGATCTGGCGGTCGGCCGAGCAGGACACGCCGATGGCCACCGGGCACGAGGCGCCGTGGCGCGGCAGGCGGATGACGCGCACGTCATGGCAGAAGTACTTGCCACCGAACTGGGCGCCGATGCCCATGTCCTGGGTCATCTTGAGGACGATCTGCTCCAGCTCCAGGTCGCGGAAGGCCTGGCCGAACTTGTTGCCGGCGGTGGGCAGCGAGTCCAGGTACTTGGCCGAGGCCAGCTTGACCGTCTTCAGGCACATCTCGGCAGACAGGCCGCCGATGACGATGGCCAGGTGATAGGGCGGGCAGGCCGAGGTCCCCAAGGTGCGGATCTGGGCGTCCAGGAAGGACAGCAACGACTTGGGGTTCAACAGCGCCTTGGTCTGCTGATACAGGAAGGTCTTGTTGGCCGAACCGCCGCCCTTGGCCATGAACATGAACTTGTAGGCCTCGCCCTCGGTGGCGTAGAGGTCGATCTGGGCCGGCAGATTGGTGCCGGTGTTGACCTCTTCGTACATGTCGAGAGGCGCGGTCTGGGAATAGCGCAGGTTCAGCTCGGTATAGGCCTCCTGCACGCCCTTGGAGATGGCGGCCTCGTCATTGCCGCCGGTCCACACCCGCTGGCCCTTCTTGCCCATGACGATGGCGGTGCCGGTGTCCTGGCACATGGGCAGCACGCCGCCCGAGGCGATGCAGGCGTTCTTTAAGAGGTCATAGGCCACGAAGCGGTCGTTGGGCGACGAGCCGGCATCGTCGAGGATGTTCCGGAGCTGCTGCAGATGGGCGGGGCGCAACAGGTGCGAGGTGTCCTTGATGGCTTCCTTGGTCAGGGCCGTGATCGCCTCGGGGGCCACCGTGACCACACTCTGGCCGTTGAAGCTGGCGGTCCCCACGCCCTCCGCGGTGATCTTGCGGTAAGGGGTGTCGTCATGGGACAGGGGGAACAGCTCGTGGAAGGCGAAATCGGACATGGCCGGCGACCTCGGTCTGAATGAAACGGGTAGCGCCGCCCTACCCTTCAGGGGTGGAACGGCGGAGTCAGGTCAAACACCTTTTTGGCGGCAACGTCAAGGGCGGCCGGAAGCAGCAGCCCTTGAAACTCACTTCTTGCGGAACTTGTCCAGCGCCACCACGTTGCCGTCGCCGCCCGGGGGCTGGGGCTCGGGCTCGTCGTCCTTGGCGGACGCGGCGCCGCGCGGCGGCTGGGGATCGAACTCGTCGATCTCCATGTCGTCGTCGTCGTCGTCATCGCCGGGAATGGCCTGGAACTGCAGGCCGAACTTGGCGGAAGGATCGGCGAAGCCGGTCACCGCCGAGAAGGGGATCACCATGGTCTCCGGCTTGCCCGAGAACGACAGGGTCACGGAAAAGCCGTCCTCGGTGACGTTGAGATCCCAGAACTGGTGCTGCAGCACGATGGTCATCTCGTCGGGATGGCGCGCCTTCAGGTGGTCGCTCATCCCCACATCGGGGTGGTGGGGGCGAAAGGTGATGTAGAAGTGATGCTCGCCCGGCAGGCCGTGTTCAGCGGCAAAATGCAGCGAATCGCGCACAACGCCGCGCAGAGCCTCTTCCACCATCTTGTCGTAACGCAGTTCTTCCACCGGCGAAAAACCCCATCCTCGCGTATCACTTGCCGACGCCCCTCAGGCGCCGGGCGCACGCCTCCGCGTGCTTGGCTCCCGCGGCATAAGCCGCGCGGCCCTTTGGGCCTAGCCGCGTTCCGACGACGGGTGTCATCGGAACCCGGAAAAGTGGGGGGAGTTCTGTTGCCCGGTTCCCCCCGGACCGCGCTTACGGGTTAAGCCGCAGCGGCAAGTTCAACGTTGTCGTTGGCACTTGTTAGGATTGACCCGATAACGGTGGTATCATGCCGAACGCAAACCAGACCTTTACTGCGCACGTCGATCCTGTTTCGCCCCCGATGTTCCGGCCCGCGTCCTGGGCCGGGAAATTTGGTGGAGGCGCCGGGTACCGCCCCCGGGTCCGTAACGTCTATTCCGTGTGGCGTTTAGCGTCATAGCCGGTCGCCCGGCATCCCCACTATAAAGCGGCCCGATCGGAAGCGCCAGCCTTGTCGGGAATTGTTTCGGAAACAGCCACCACCTTGTTGCGCCCGGCGGCCTTGGCGCGGTACAGCCGCCCGTCGGCCTCGGACATGGCCAGTTCCAGGGACCGTCCGCCGCCCAGGTCGGCGATGCCCATGCTGACCGTGATTCGGGTCGTCCCCTTGGCGGTCTCCACCTCCAATCCGGCCAGAATGGCGCGCAGACGGTCGGCCACCGGAACGGCCGCCGCCAGCGAGGTGCCCGGCAGCACAATGGCGAATTCCTCGCCCCCCAGCCGGCCAAAGACGTCCACATCGCGCAGATGCTCGCGCAGGGCGCAGCCGACACGGCGCAGCACCTCGTCCCCCGCGGAGTGGCCGAACTCGTCGTTGACCCGCTTGAAATAGTCCACGTCCATCATCACCACCGAGACGGCCTGGCCCGACCGCAGGCACAGCCGCCGCCGGTCCTCGGCCAGATCGAGGAAATGGGCGCGGTTGGGAATGCCGGTCAACTGGTCGATGGTCGCCATGCGCAGCAGCGAACGGTCGGCATCCTCCTTGACCAGCAGCAGAAAGCTGAAGCCGTCGCACAGCGAGAAGACGTAGCCCAGCAGGAACATGGCCTGATTGGCCAGGGCGGCGCTCTGCGGATCCCAGGCGGGGCTGGACCAGGCCAGCCCGATGCGGGCCAGGGCGGTCAGGGCGATCAGCCCGTTGCTGACCACCAGCAGAACCTGGACCGGCGACCGGCGACGGCGCGACGACCACAGGGCCATGGCGCTCAATCCGTACAGGACGAACAGACTGGACGAGAACAGCACCGCCAGGACATTGGCCGCCGCCCCGGCGGCGATTCCGGCCAGATAGGCCGCCGCCAGGCCGGCAAAGACCAGACCGGCCGCGCGAATTCGCCGCCCCTGCCCGGCATAGGCAAGAAACGCCGCCAGTTCCAAGGCATGCCCGGCGAGATAGAGCAGATTGCCGGAAAAGCCCCAGGGATGGGGAATGGCCGGCTTGACCAGGATCAGCGCGATGGCCAGCCCCTTGAACACCTGCGCCGAAGCCCAACTGCGCAACGTCCCCCGGCTGCCTCCCTGACCGGCGTAAACCAGCATCAGGGCGCCGAACACCAGATTGCTGATGGCCAGGGTGATCCATAACGTCTTGGTGTCGAAACCCACGCGGCACTCCTTTCGCCCACTTATATCTTAAGTTTGTTTTCCTTCCTTGTCTCCGACCAAGACGTGACGGCCCGTGGCGAAAGAAGGCGGGGACCCGACATTGCGTCCCGGTCGGCCGGGCTGGTACAGTGCCGGCCGCCCCAAATCCGGAGGTTCACCCCTTGCATCAGTACCTGGACCTGCTGCGGCGCATTCAAGCCGAAGGCGTGACCAAGACCGACCGTACCGGCACCGGCACCACCAGCGTGTTCGGCCACCAGATGCGCTTCGACCTCAGCCGGGGGTTTCCCCTGGTGACCACCAAGAAGCTCCACACCCGGTCCATCTTCGTCGAGCTGCTGTGGTTTCTGCGGGGCGACACCAATATCGGCTGGCTGAAGGACAACAAGGTCTCCATCTGGGACGAATGGGCCGACGCCAATGGCGATCTCGGCCCGGTCTACGGCAAGCAATGGCGGTCCTGGGCCTGCCCCGACGGCAGCACCGTGGATCAGATCACCCAGGTGGTGGAGATGATCCGCAAATCCCCGGATTCGCGGCGCCTGATCGTCTCGGCCTGGAACCCGGCCGATATCGAGTCCATGGCCCTGCCGCCCTGCCACTGCCTGTTCCAGTTCTACGTGGCGGACGGAAAGCTGTCGTGCCAGCTTTACCAGCGCTCGGCGGACGTGTTCCTGGGCGTGCCGTTCAACATCGCCTCCTACGCCCTGCTGACCCACATGGTGGCGCAGGTGACGGGCCTCGAGGTCGGCGCCTTCGTCCACACCTTCGGCGATGCGCACCTCTATTCCAACCACATGGAGCAGGCGGCGCTGCAATTGTCGCGCGCCCCCCTGCCGCTGCCCCGGCTGGAGCTCAATCCCGAGGTGAAGGACCTGTTCGCCTTCACCATGGACGACATCAAAGTGGTGGACTACCAGTGCCACGCCCACATCGCCGCACCGGTGGCGGTATGAGTCCGACGAGCGGAGCGAGGAGGCAAGCGCGAAGCGCGCCGCCGCTTATGCGGCGGGAGCCAAGGGCTTGGTACAAGCCCGCCCGGCGATTGAGGGACAAGCAATGACCCCCTCCGTCGCCCTCATCGTCGCCGTGGCCGCCAACGGGGTGATCGGCAAGGACAACGCCCTGCCCTGGCATATTCCCGAGGACCTGAAGTGGTTCAAGGAGAACACCCTGGGCAAGCCGGTGATCATGGGCCGCAAGACCTGGGAGTCCATCGGCCGCCCTCTCCCCAAGCGCCCCAACATCGTGGTGACGCGCCAGACCGGGTGGCGGGCCGAGGGGGCGCATACCGCCCATTCCCTGGACGAAGCCCTGGCCCTGGCGGCCCGGCTGGCGCCCGAGGCGGCGGAGCTGATGGTGATCGGCGGCAACAGCCTGTTCGCCGAGGCCCTGCCCGGAGCCCGGCGCCTGTATCTGACCGAGATCGCCCGCGCCTATGAGGGCGACACGATGTTTCCCGCCTTCGAGCGCGGCCTCTGGCATGAAGTTTCGCGGCGCCGCAACGAGGGCGACCCGGCCTTCGACTTCGTGATTCTCGACCGGGCCTGACCGCAACCTGACAGTCACCGTCTTGTAAAGGTTTCCCTGCTCGACAAAGGCAAGGCGGGCAGGCTATGAGGGGCGCACTCAACCCGAACCGGAACGGCCGGAATGCGTTGGAGCCTTCCCACAGTCGCGGTGGCGCCAGAACTCAAGCCCAATTTCTGGGATCTGGCGATCATACCGATCATCTTCGCGCTGCTGGCCCTGCTGGCCTATGGCGGCGCCCAGATGACCACGCCCTATGACGTGGGTGAGAAGCTCGCCCTGTCCCTGGACCCGGCCGGTCTGCCCTATTACCTGCTGCGCAGCGCGTTGCGCATGGCCGCCGCCCTGCTGGCCTCGCTGATCTTCACCCTGATCTACGCCTCCCTGGCCGCCAAGGTGCCGGCGCTGGAGAAGGTGCTGATCCCCATTCTCGACATCTTGCAGTCGATCCCCATCCTAGGCTTCCTGTCCATCACGGTGACCGGCTTCATCGCCCTGTTCCCCGGCAATCTGCTGGGGGTGGAATGCGCGGCCATCTTCGCCATCTTCACCTCCCAGGCCTGGAACATGACGTTCAGCCTGTATTCCTCGCTGAAGACGGTGCCCAACGACCTGATCGAAGCCTCGGAGATGTTCCATCTGTCGCCGTGGCAACGCTTCTGGCGCCTGGAGCTGCCTTGGGCCATGCCCGGCCTGGTGTGGAACATGATGATGAGCGTGTCGGGCGGCTGGTTCTTCGTGGTGGCGTCCGAAGCCATCTCGGTGTCGGGCCAGAGCATCGCCCTGCCGGGCGTGGGCTCGTACATCGCCCTGGCCATCGCCGAGGAGAACCTGGCGGCCATCGGCTGGGCCATGCTGGCGGTGCTGGCCGGCATCATGATCTACGACCAGCTGATGTTCCGCCCGCTGGTGGCCTGGGCCGACAAGTTCAAGGTGGATTCGGCACCGGGCGAGCAGCAGCCGGAATCCTGGCTGCTGACCCTGATGCAGCGCGGACGCCTGTTCCGCTACCTCGCCCGCCTGCCGTCGGCGGCCTGGGACCGTTTCACCTTCCTGCTGCGCCAGCGCGAGGAAACCACCCTGTTCCACCACGCGCCGATCCGCATGGTGACCCTGCCCTCCTGGGCCGAACGGGTCTGGGACGGGCTGCTGATCCTGGCGGCCTTGGGCGCCCTGGTCGAAGTGGGGCTGTTCATCCATGGGGCCATCGGCCTGTGGGAAGTATGGCAGGTGCTGCTTTACGGCCTGACCACCGCGCTGCGGGTGGTGGTGCTGATCTCGCTGGCCTCGCTGATCTGGGTGCCGGTGGGCGTATGGATCGGCCAGCGGCCGCTGGTGGCCCAGAACGTCCAATGGGTGGCCCAGTTCCTGGCCGCCTTCCCCGCCAACCTGATGTTCCCGGTGGCCGTGGTGCTGATCGTCCATTTCGACGCCAATGTGGACGTGTGGACCAGCCCGCTGATGATCCTGGGCACCCAGTGGTACATCCTGTTCAACGTCATCGCCGGGGCCTCGGCCATTCCCCAGGACATGAAGGATGCGGCGGGCAATCTGGGCCTGTCGGGCTGGCTGCGCTGGAAGAAGTTCATCCTGCCGGCCATCTTCCCGTCCTACGTCACCGGGGCGGTGACCGCCTCGGGCGGGTCGTGGAACGCCTCCATCGTCTCCGAGCTGGTCAGCTGGGGCGATACCAAGTTGGAGGCCGTGGGGCTGGGCTCGTACATTGCACGCGCCACCGCCGACGGCGACTTTCCGCGCATCGCGCTGGGCATCGCCGTGATGTGCCTGTTCGTGATGGGCTTCAACCGCTTTTTGTGGCGGCGCCTTTACATGCTGGCGGCCGACCGGCTGCGTCTGGATTAGAGGACAGGGTCATGGCCGACATCACCACCTCCACCGCCCTTCTCGACCTGCGCGGCGTGCGCAAGACCTTTCTCACGCCCGACCGGCGGGAACGCACCGTGCTGGAAGGCGTCGACTTCAAGCTGGAAGAGGGCGAGATCGTCGCCCTGCTGGGCAAGTCGGGCTCGGGCAAGTCCACGCTTTTGCGCATCATGGCCGGGCTGATCAAGGCCAATGGCGGCGAGGTCAAGTATCGCGGCCACCTGATGACCGGCCCGGCCAAGGGCATCTCCATGGTGTTCCAGTCTTTCGCCCTGTTTCCCTGGCTGACGGTGGAAGAGAACGTGGAACTGGGCCTGGAGGCGGCGGGCGTGGCCAAGGCCGAGCGCGAAGAGCGCGCCAACGAGGCCATCGACCTGATCGGCCTGGGCGGCTATGAAAGCGCCTATCCCAAGGAATTGTCGGGCGGCATGCGTCAGCGCGTCGGCTTCGCCCGCGCCCTGGTGATGCGGCCCGACGTGCTGCTGCTGGACGAGCCGTTCTCGGCGCTGGACGTGCTGACCTCGGAGACGCTGCGGGAAGACCTTCTGGAACTGTGGGACGAGCGCAAGATCCCCACCAAGGGCATTCTGCTGGTCTCCCACAATATCGAGGAGGCGGTGTCCATGGCCGACCGCGTCCTGGTATTCTCCTCCGACCCCGGGCGGGTGCGGGCCGAGATCCGCGTCAACCTGCCCCGGCCGCGCGACACGGAATCCGCCGCCTTCCGCCAGATCGTCGACGAGGTCTACACCCTGATGACCGCCAACGTCCGGGGCGGCGGATTGGGGGCGGCCGAGCAGTTGACCCTGGGCTACCGCCTGCCCGACACCACGCCGGGCAAGATGGCCGGCCTGCTGGAAACCGTGGCCGAGGCGCCGTTCAACGGCCGCGCCGACCTGCCGCAACTGGCCGAGGAGACCGAGCTGGAGGACGACCAGCTCTTCCACCTGTTCGAAGGCCTGCGCGTCCTGGGGCTGGCCCGCATCGCGGCGGGCGACATCTTCGTCACCCCCGCCGGCCAGGCCTTCGTCGAGGCCGATGACGCGGTGCGCAAGGACCTGTTCGCCGAGGCCCTGGTCAAGCACATCCCCTTGGCCGCCCATATCCGCCGGGTGCTGGACGAGCGCAAGGACCATCGCGCCCCGGAAGACCGCTTCTTGCAGGAATTGCAGGATTACCTCACCGACGACGAGGCCGAGCGCGTGCTGGAGACCACCATCACCTGGGGCCGCTACGCCGAGATCTTCGACTACGACTACAATGCCGGCGTGCTGATGCTGCCCGAGGAAGTGGTCGAGGAGATGGAGGCCGAGGAAGAGGCCCGCGACGAGTCCGGCCTTCGGGAATAGTTGCCCAAAGCCCGCGAACGTGGTGCACTGTCACCCGGGGGATCATCGGGGGCGGCGGCGCTTTGCTGGGACGCATTCTGAGGCATGGACTGAGGCTGATGACCGCTGCCGTTATGGCCGCGCTCGCGGTCGTGTCCGTGCGCCCCGTCTCCCATGCCGGGGCCGAGACCTGGATCGCCTCCTATCAATTCCCGCCGGGAGACATGCGCGACGACGCCATGCGGAGCATCGCCCGGGCCATGGAGGCCCAGGGGATCACCATCCGCCTTTATGCCTCGGCCTCCCTGCTGCGTCCCGGCGACCAGTGGGGCGCCCTGACCAGCGGCAATATCGACATGGCGTTCATGCCGTCCGACTATCTGTTGGACCGCATGCCCCAACTGGCGGTGCTGTCCCTGCCGACCATGGTGCGCAGCCGCCCCCATGCCGAGCGCATCGCCGCCTCGCCCGCCATGCGCGATCTCAAGCACCAGATGGAAGCCGCCGGCGTGGTCATCCTGGCCGATTCCTGGATTCCCGGCGCCTATGCCAGCCGGCAGCGCTGCGTCCAGACCCCCGCCGACGCCAAGGGCCTGCGGGCCCGGACCATCGGCCGCTTCATGGGCGAGTTCTGGGCGGGGGCCGGGGCCGTGCCGGTTCCGGTCGTCACCTCGGACTCGCTGGGCACCCTGGTCAGCAACGACCTGATCGACATCGCCAATACCTCGGCCGCCACCTTGCTGTCACTCCACATGGAGCGCAAGTTCGCCTGCCTGATGGTCCCGGGCGATGCGGGTGCCCTGTGGTATCTCTACGAGCCGATCATGGTGTCCAAGCGCCGCTACGACACCTTGGACGAAGCCCGGCGACAGGCACTGCACGCCGCCGCCGCCGAAGCCGCCGCCAATCTGGCCGTCTCCCTGTCGCTGCTGGAGCGGCGCCTGGCCGGCAATTTCATCGCCGCGGGAGTGGACGTGGTCAAACTGGATTTCGACGCCTTCGACGCCTGGCGCAAGCTGGCGCGGCGCACTGCCTGGAAGTCGTTCCGCGACCATGTGCCGGGCGGCGGCGACATCCTCGACAAGATACAGGCCGTGGAGTGATCCGGTGAAGGAGACCAGCAAATCCGTCGCCCGCCGGGCGCGCACCCCCGAATTCATCACCCGCTATCTGGTCGGCCAGGGCCTGGACATCGGCGGCGCCGCCGATCCCCTGGCCCTTTATGGCGAGCTGTTTCCCAGCATCACCGCGACCAAGGTCTGGGACGTGGCCGATGGCGACCTTCAGCACCTGACCGGGCTTGCCGATGCCAGTTTCGACTTCGTGCACGCCACCTTCGTCCTGCAGAAGATGGCCTCGCCGGTGGAAGCGCTGCGCCACTGGCTGCGGGTGCTGAAGCCCGGCGGCCACATGGTGGTGCTGGTCCCCGATGAGGACATGTACGAACAGGGCTACTGGCCGTCGCGCCATAACCCCGAGCACCGCTGGACCTTCACCCTGTTCAAGCCGAAATCCTGGAGCCCGGTCTCGGTCAATCTGCTGGAGGCCCTGCCCTCCCTGGGCATCCAGGCCGACATCCGCCGCATCGAGGCCCTGGACGGCAGCTTCCGCCATCGGCTGCCCCGCTTCGACCAGACCCTGACCCCGGTGGGCGAGGCGGCCATCGAGTTCGTCATCCGCAAGCGCCCGCAGCCCGAGGCGGTGGCCGGCGGGCGCCTCGCCGCCGAGGCGCCGCTCACCCCCCGCGACGTCTTCCTGCTGACCGGATTGCGGATCGAGCCCCAGAAGGGGTGAGCCCATCACCCTGTCATCCCGAGGTGAAGCCGAGGGATCTCCGCCTGATATGGCGGTGCCGGTTCTGAAAAGCCATGCCAGGACGAGATCCCTCGACTTCGCTCGGGATGACACGTTACGTCAAGGGCTCGGCGCCCTTATCCCGAGCGACGTGGGACTCGCGCCCATGATGACAGACCGGTCAGTCTAGAAACTCCTCCAGCACCGCGATCTGCTCCGGCACGTTGAGTGCCGGGGCATGGCCGCAGCCGGGGACCGTGACCAGCCGGGCCCGGGGACCGCGCCGGGTCATCTCGTCGGCCACCTCGGGCAGTAGCAGGTCCGAATCGACACCGCGCAGCACCAGGGTCGGGCATTCCACCTTGTCGTATTCGGCCCAGACCTCGTAATCGCCGGCTGTTTCCGCGAAGACCCGCATGACCGCCGGATCATAATGGGGCGTGATGCGTCCGTCGCCCCGCCGCCGGGCCGAAGTCTCGGTCATGCGGCGCCATTCGGCGTCGGTCTGGAAGCCGTAGGGTTTGTAGACCTGGCGCACGAAGGCCTCGAACTCGGTCATGGTGCGAAAGCTGGGATGCTGGGCCAGATAGGCGCGGATGCGCTCCACCGCCACGGGATTGAGGGCGGGGCCGATATCGTTCATCACCAGCCGGGTCATCCGCCCCTTCAAGGGCCCGGCCGCCAGCAGCATGCCCAGGGCGCCGCCCATGGAGGTTCCGATCCAGTCCAGGCGTTCGATGCCCAGGGCTTCGAGAAGGGCCACCGCATGCCGCATATAGGTGTCCAGGGTGTAGTCCCGCCGGGGCGCCCGCGACCATCCCGACAGGCCGCGCCCCAGGGTATCGGGGCAGATCACCCGGTAGCGGTCGCTGAAATGGGCCGCCAGGGTGTCGAAGTCGCGCCCGGTGCGGGCCAGGCCATGCCACATGATCAGGGCTGGCGCGGCGTCATCCCCCCATTCGGTGAGGTGGAACTCCCGTCCCATGACGGAGAGGTAGCGGGACCGGGGCAGGGTCATGGCGCCCCCCTTTGCGTTGTGAAGCGGCTGAGTATACCTTGTTGCGCCCCCGGCTTGGATGGATGCCATGCTTGACCTTTCCGATTCTGCCCTGCTTCGTGATCACGCCTATATTAACGGCTCGTGGGTCGCGGCCCAATCGGGTGAACGCCTTGCCGTCACCAATCCCGCCGACGGATCGCTGATCATCCGCGTTCCCGCCATGGGCGCCGCCGAGACGAGGCAGGCCATCGAGGCCGCCGACCGGGCCTGGGGCCCGTGGAAGGCCAAGACCGCCAAGGAGCGCTCCGCCGTCCTGCGCCGCTGGTTCGAGCTGATCATGGCCGCCCAGAACGATCTGGCGAAGCTGATGACCGCCGAGCAGGGCAAGCCCCTGGCCGAGGCCAAGGGCGAGGTGGCCTATGGCGCCTCCTTCGTGGAATGGTTCGCCGAGGAGGCCAAGCGGGTCTATGGCGACACCATCCCCGAACACATGCCCGGCCGCCGCATCGTCGTGGTCAAGGAACCCATCGGCGTGGTGGCCGCCATCACGCCCTGGAATTTCCCCCTGGCCATGATCACCCGCAAATGCGCGCCGGCCCTGGCCGCCGGCTGTCCCGTGGTGGTCAAGCCGGCCGAGGACACGCCGCTCTCCGCCCTGGCCCTGGCCGAACTGGCCGAGCGGGCCGGCTTCCCGCCGGGGGTGTTCAACGTGATCACCGCCGGCGACCCCAAGGCGGTGGGCTTTGAGCTGACCGCCAATCCCAAGGTGCGCAAGCTCTCCTTCACCGGCTCCACCGAGGTGGGCAAGCTGCTGATGGCCCAATGCGCCGCCACGGTGAAGAAGCTGTCGCTGGAACTGGGCGGCAATGCCCCCTTCATGGTCTTCGACGACGCCGACCTGGATGCGGCGGTGGCCGGCGCCATGGCGTCCAAATACCGCAACACCGGCCAGACCTGCGTCTGCGCCAACCGCCTGCTGGTTCAGGACGGCATCTACGACGCCTTCACCGCCAGGCTGGCCGAGGCGGTGGCCGCGCTGAAGGTCGGCCCCGGCCTGGAAGGCGACTTCCAGCAAGGTCCGCTGATCAATGAAGAGGCGGTGCGAAAGGTCGAACGCCACATCGCCGATGCGGTGGCCAAGGGGGCGCGGGTGGTGATGGGCGGCAAGCGCCACGCCCGCGGCGGCACCTTCTTCGAGCCCACCATCCTGGCCGACGTCACCCCCGACATGGCCCCGGCCCGCGAGGAGACCTTTGGCCCGGTGGCGCCGCTGTTCCGCTTCAAGACGGAAGAGGAGGCGGTGCGCATGGCCAACGACACGGAATTCGGGCTGGCCGCCTATTTCTATTCCCGCGACGTCGGCCGGGTCTGGCGGGTGTCGCGTGCCCTGGAATACGGTATCGTCGGCATCAACGAAGGCCTGATCTCCACCGAAGTGGCGCCCTTCGGCGGCGTCAAGGAATCCGGCCTGGGCCGCGAGGGCTCCAAATACGGCATCGAGGACTTCCTCGAGGTCAAGTATCTGTGCATGGGCGGGATTTAGAGCATCCTGCGTTAAATCTGACGCAGGATGCTCAAGCGGCCATTGAGGCCGCGGCCAAGGGCGCGAGAGCGCCCGCCCGGCGAGGGACGAACATAAGCCTAGACCATCGTGCGTCATATTTGACGCTCGATGGTCTAGGCGAGGACGCGGAAAACCCCCGCTTCCCGGCAGGGCGACCGCCCTGACCCGTTCGGAGGCACAGCCTCCGAGCCACCAGTCTTTTTATAAAAAACTGAAGGGATCGAGAAGCTGTGCTTCCCGATCCCCCAATCTCTGTCAGGTAATATTGAACCGCGACAGGCTCTCGGCCAGATCGTCGCCGAACTTGGGTCCCTTGCGGATCAGCGAGGCGCGGGGCGGCAGGCCCTTCAGCTTGGGATTGCCCCATTCGTAGCTGGTGAACAGGGCGAAGGGAATGCCCTCGGTCACCGGCATGGAGCCCAGGGCACAGCCCAGATCGACGCCGGACAGCAGGCCCAGCTCCATGGAGGCGATCACCATGTCGGGACGGGTCCGGACCACGGTCTCCATGGCGGCAAAGCCGTCGCGGATGGTCGAGGTGCGATAGCCGCAGGCCGCCAGCTCGCGCTCGACGATGCGCGACATGGCCTTTTCCGGCACCACCAGCAGGATCTCGACGTTCTTCTTCTCGATCTTGCCGAAATCGATGTCGGCCGTGCGCTTGGCCGGCAGGGCGCGGACCACGGCGGGAGCATCGGCTTCGGAAATCTGCTCGCCGTCGGCTAGCTTCTCGATCTTGTCGACGAAGACCTGAATCTCCTCCAGCTCGGAGGGGCCGGCTTCCTTTAACTCGCCCACATACTCGTCGAAGCGATGGGTGATCAGCTTGATCATGGGCAGGCTGAGACCCTGGGCATGGCTGCGCAGGTTGCTGGCCTCGCGCTTCAGGGTGGCGAGACCCTCGGCGGCGCCAATGCTCTTGGAGCGCATATTGCCCACCAGCACCTGAAGCTGGCTGGCGGTGTCGCGCAATTCCTCCAGGAACTCGTTGATGACCCGGAGTTCGTTTTCATTGTCGGCGGTATCAAACGCGGCCATGTTCCCCCCAAGACTCGATGCCCGCAAAGGGATACACCAGATGCAATAAAGAGAAAACCCATCCGTAGGGAAAGACTACTCGGCCGCCTGGCGCTCGTGCTCCAGCATGTCGGCCAGGGTATAGCCGTCCAGCACCTTGAAGAAGGCCGACAGCCCCGAGGACAGGGCGTCACGGGCGATGCAGCCGGCATTCAGCCGGCATTCGTCGGGGGTGTCGCAGCGCATGCAGCGGACCAGGGCGAAATCCTCCTCGGTCTCGCGGATGAACTCGCCCAGCTTGACGTCCTCGGGCTGGCGCAGCAGGCGGACGCCGCCATACTTGCCCCGCACCGTCTCCAGGTACCCCGAACGCCCCAGCTGATGCACCACCTTGGTCAGGTGGTTCTTGGAAATGCCGTAGCATTCGGCGATTTCGTTGATGGTGACCAGGTCGCCGTCATGCCGTCCCACATGGACGAGGACACGCAGGGCGTAATCGGTATGCAGGGTGAGACGCATGGCGGCGCATATCCACATTAAATTTGGGTGAACCGAGAACATGCTGGGGCAATATGTGATTTTGGTCAAGCCGACCGGAAGACATGGCGCCCATGCCGGCACCAACTTTTCCTGGCGGCACGCGAATTCACGACTACCAGCTTTCCCCGCCCCTGTTCCGCTTGTACCATGA
This sequence comes from Paramagnetospirillum magneticum AMB-1, assembly GCF_000009985.1. Classification (GTDB taxonomy): domain Bacteria; phylum Pseudomonadota; class Alphaproteobacteria; order Rhodospirillales; family Magnetospirillaceae; genus Phaeospirillum; species Phaeospirillum magneticum. The sequence goes on along the minus strand of NC_007626.1, from coordinate 1,436,619 downwards.
GCCCGAGAGGCGAAGGATGGGGATTCCGCCGGCCATGGCGTATACGCGCTTCGTTCGTTGGATCAGGGCTTTGCCCATCGCCTGGCGTATTCCGCTGGTGGTGGCGCTCAACGTGTTCGTCGCCCTGGCGGTGGGGGGATTGGGCTGGCACGCCGCCTCGGTGATGGATTCTGACCTGGACGAGCTGCGGATCGTCCAGCACCGCACCTCCGCCCTGGCCGAGATCGACATCCGCGCCTCGCGCCTGCAGGGCATGATCCGCCAGTATCTGGCCAATCCCACCGACGACCTGCTGAAGGACGCCATGCGCCGCTCGGAGGAGCTGTTCGTGGCCATGGGCGACGCCACCGCGCACCAGAAGCCCCTGTCGGAAGACGCCAGCACCATGCATCAGGCGGCGCGGCGCTTCGTCACCGGCTTTCAGACCCTGAAGGCCATCAATGCCGATATCCTGCGCCTGTACGAAAGCGACGTGCTGCAATCCACCAGCGAGATGTCGGGCCTTTACGCCATCCTGAACTCCACGGCGCGCTCCCGGGGCACCGATCCGCTCAGCCCCGCTTTGGTCAAGTCGCACGAGAACTTCGTCGAGGCGCTGATCGCCATCAACGCCTTCTACTTCAACGGGGCGGCGCCCGGCGCCATCAACGCCCATGCCAGCCTGCGGCGGGTGACCGACACCGTCCCCGCCCTGACCGGGCTGGCCACCAGCGACCTGCAGCGCGACGCCCTGGCGGTGATCGGCACGCGGGCGCGCACGCTGTCGGCGGCCATTGACGCCATTGCCCGCGGATTCGACGAGCGTTCGCGCATTCTGACCGACGAGGTGGACGCCAATCAGGCGGTGATGTCCGCCGCCATCGACCGGCTGATCGCCCAGGGCCGCGACCGCGAGGAACGGCTGCAGCGCCGCTCGCGGCACCAGTTGCTGCGGCTGGCGGCGGCGGGGGCCGGCGCCGCCCTTGCCCTGCTGCTGGTGGGCGCCTGGGTCAGTTGGATGATCGGGCAGTCCATCCGCTCGCCCCTGCAGCGCCTGCGCGAGACCATGGAGGCCGGGGCCGGCGGCGACTGGTCGCGCGAGGTGGAAGGCCGCGACCTGCACGACGAACTGGCAGCCATGGCCCGCACCGTCGAGGTGTTCAAGCGCAACTCCCTGGAAAAGCAGCGGCTGGAGGCCGAGCGCGCCGAAGCCGGACGCCGCGCCGAGGAAGCCAACCGCCGTACCCTCCAGGACCTGCTGGTCCAGATGGAGGCCCACGAGCATTCCGCCTCGTTCGCCCAGCCGGTGGCCGCCGCCCCCGAGACCGAGGCCGCCGAGATCGCCGCCGCCTTCAACCGCGTGCTGGCCAAGTTCCACGAGGCCAATCGCGGGCGCGATTCCGCCTTCGAGGCGCTGACCATCGCCAAGGAGAACGCCGAGGCGGCCAATGTGGCCAAATCCGCCTTCCTGGCGGCCATGAGCCACGAAATCCGCACCCCCATGAACGGGGTGATCGGCATGCTGGAACTGCTGGATCATACCGAATTGGACAATGACCAGCGCGATCTGGTCTCCACCACCCGGGAGTCCGGGCTGTCGCTGCTGCGCATTCTCGACGACGTGCTGGACTTCTCCAAGATCGAGGCCGGGCGCCTGGAACTGGAACAAGTGCCGGTTCGCCTTGACCGCATCGTGGAAAGCGTCGTCCAGACCGTCGCCCCAGCCGCCGCGGCCAAGTCGCTGACCCTGTCAGCCTTCGTCGATCCCGGCCTGCCGCCGGTCCTGCTGGCCGATCCCGTGCGCCTGCGCCAGATCCTGTTCAATCTGGCCGGTAACGCCGTCAAGTTCACCGCCCAGGGACTGGTCGCCATCCACATGGGCAATGGCGGCACCGACGGGCAAGGTCGACAGATCCTCTCCATCCGGGTGGCCGATACCGGGATCGGTATCGATTCCTCTTTGCGTGATCGGCTGTTCCAGCCTTTCACCCAGGCGGAAAGCTCGACCACCAGACGGTTCGGCGGCACCGGGCTGGGCCTGTCCATCACCCGCAGGCTGGTCGACCTGATGGACGGTACCGCCGGGTTCGAGTCCGAGCCCGGCGTGGGGTCGTCGTTCTGGTGCCGCCTGCCGTTGCCGGTGGCGGAGAGCGTGCCGCCGGAAACGCCTATCGGAGAGCAGACCACCGATTTCATCGGGCTGCGCATCCTGATCGTCGACCCGGACACCGAGGAGCGAACCCTGATCGCCCTGGCTACCGAGCAGGGTGGCGCCGCCGTGGTCCGCGTTCCCGGCCCCAGGGAGGCCGAGGCCGCCTCGCGCAAGGCCACTGCCACCCAGGCCCCCTTCGATCTGGCGCTGATTACCGCCGATTCCGTCGCGCCCGAGGATCTGGCGCCCATGGGCACCACCCCCCTGCTGTTCATCGATGGCCAAGATCCGGCCCATCGCTTCCAGTTGGAGCGCCGCCCCAACTGCCTGGGCTTCCTCGGGCGCCCCCTCACCCGTGCCCAGATCACCGCCGCGGTGGAGCGAATCATCGGTCCGGTGGCTCAGCCGCGTCCGGTCTGCGCCCCCTTGCCGCAGCCCGAGCCCAGGTCCACCGCTTGGACCGGCGCCCCCATCCTGGTGGCCGAGGACCACCCGGTGAACCAGCAGGTGATCCGCCGTCAGCTTCACTTGCTGGGCTTTCCCGCCGAGGTCTTCCCCGACGGCGCGGCCGCCCTGGCCGCCTGGCGCGCCAGACCCTACTGCCTGATTCTGACTGACTGCCACATGCCCATCATGGATGGGTTCCAACTGACCGCCGCCATCCGTGCCGAGGAGGACGGGACCACCCGCCATACCCCCATTCTGGCCCTGACCGCCAACGCCCTGGCGGGCGAGGCGGAACGCTGCGTCCAGGCCGGTATGGATTCCTATTTGTCCAAGCCAGTGGAGCTTCCTCACCTGCGCGCCGCCATCTCCCACCTCCTTCCGGACTATGCAAAAGGATAAAGACACAAGTCTATTCAAGGGGATAGCGATACAAAGTGCCATAATTTGTGCTTTGCAGCACAGGTGATGTCCCGATAACCTGAGACTGGCGCCGGATTCCCCGGCACCAGGGGCTGCCACACATGCCACGGGACGAAGTCAGCGTGACGAAGCCGGAGGGTGCGACCCCCAGGGCGCCCCACAGCCACAATGATGTGGTCCGCGTCATCAACGACACCTTGAAGGGGCGGGTAGCCGATGTCTTCCGCTCGCTGATCCCGGCGTTTGAGGGCACCAAGGGCGACGAGTTCTACGAACTGGTCATGGCCAATTCCGAGATGCTGCACGGCTGCATCTCTATCTTCAACCGCAACCGCTCGGCCTTCCGCAACCTGCTGGTGGATGCCCGCGGACGCCCGGTGAACGACGATTTCGTGGCGCTGCGCTGCGGCCGCTCGGTGCACGACGTCATCGCCATGATCGTCCGCACCCACGCCAAGCGCCACTTCAAGGCCACCCTGGGCGGCGATCCCAACGACCCGACCACCAAGGCCGGGGCCATGTACAAGGCCATCAACGAATACCTGATCCACGACTGGCAGGTGGCGCTGGTGCCCCATTACGCCCCGCTGCCCCTGGCCAAGGTGCAGGAGATGGGGCCGCGCCTCCTGGACATCCGCGAGGCGGAAATCCTCGATTCCATCGCCGCCAACGCAGGCGGGGCGTTGCCCGTCCACTCCCCGCGTCCCCCCGCCACCCCCGAACTGCCCCAGCGCGAACAGCAATGGTGGAAGGCGCTCAACGATTCCACGGTGGTCAAGGTCCTGGGGCAGCGCCCCGAATCCGAGACCCGCGAACTGGTCGCCGCCTTGGGCGAGATCAACGAGTTGGTGCACGCCGACCTGTTCGCCCGCCTGGGCCTCAGCACCTTCCAGGCGGCGGTGGCCATGGTCACCGCCTACAAGCTGCTGGGCCGCGCCGGCTTCCGCACCCAGTTCGGCGTTCCCGGCAAGCCCGCCGTGGTGGCCGCCATCGCCCAGCGCCTGGACAAGCGCGAGGTCGGCCCCCACACCGACCTCCGCCTCATGCCTCAGATGATGGAAGCGGCTTTGCGGGGGTAGGCGCCGTACCCCGGGCGGGCTATCGCCCGGACCCATCCGGGGCGAGCCCCGGACCCCCTTCTATTTTATTGATAAAAACAAAGGGGGGTCGGGGATCACCCTATTCCGCCGTGAACACCGGCTTGCGCTTGGCGCGGAAGGCCGCCAGACCCTCGGCGTAATCCTTGGTGTCGAGGAAGCGGTAGCACTCGTCCAGCTCCGCCTCGGACACCGGGGTGGGATCGTCCAGGCGGGCGATGAAGGCCTTGTGCCAGCGATTGGCCAGGGGTGCCCCGGCGGCGATGCGCTTGGCGGTGGCGGCCACTTCCGCGTCCATGGCGTCGTCCTCGACCACCCGGTTGACCAGCCGCTTGGCGGCGGCCTCGTCGGCATCCATGATCCGGCCTTCCAGCAGAATCTCCAGCGCCGCGGCCGGACCGGCCACCCGGCGGATCTGAGCCAGTTCGGGATAGGCCATCACCACCGAGATCTTGTTGATGGGCACGCCGAACTTGCCCGACTTGGCCGACAGCCGGATGTCACAGCAACAGGCCAGTTCCAGGCCGCCGCCGACGCAAGGCCCCCAGATGGCGGCGATCACCGGCTGCGGGCAGGCGCGCACCGTGTCCAGCGCCTTGCGCATGACCAGATCATAGGCCTTGGCCTGCTCGGCATTGGCCCGCAGGGTGTCGAACTCCTCGATGTCGGCACCCGGCGCGAAGGCCTTGGTGCCGGCACCCCGCAAGATCACCACGTGAATGGACCGGTCGGCCGAAATGGTCTCGAACGCCTCGGCCAAACCGCGCCACATGGGCAGGTTCAGGGCGTTCATGCGGTCGGGGCGGTTCAGCGTCACGGTGGCGATGGCGCCCTCTCGGACCAGCTGGATCACGTCGGACATTTCAGTTCCCTATTCTGTCTTCTTGCAGGAAAGCGCGATTGTGCCTATAGACCCCCTTATCGGCAAGGCAAGAGGGCTCCCCACATGGCAACCACCGTTTCCCGCACCCCGGAACAGAAGCAGGCGGCGCTGACCACCGCGCGCATCCTGCTGGAAATCAAGGCGATCAATTTCCGCCCGGAAGAGCCCTACATCCTGACCTCGGGCTGGGCCAGCCCGGTTTACGTGGATTGCCGCAAGGTGATCTCGTTCCCGCGCGCCCGCACCAAGATCTGCGAATTGATGACCAAGGCCATCATGCGCGAGGTCGGCTATGAATCCGCCGAGGCGGTGGCCGGCGGCGAGACGGCGGGCATCCCCTATGCCGCGTGGATTTCCGACCGCATGGGCCTGCCCATGCTCTACATCCGCAAGAAGCCCAAGGGCTTTGGCCGCAACGCCCAGATCGAAGGCGACTTCAAGGACGGCGACCGGGTGGTGCTGGTCGAGGACCTGGCGTCGGACGGCGCCTCCAAGGTCAACTTCGTCAACGCGCTGCGCGAAGCCGGCGCCAAGGTCGACCATTCCTTCGTGGTGTTCTTCTACGGCGTCTTCCCCGGCGCCATGAAGAGCCTGGAAGAGATCGGCGTCGACCTGGGCTATCTGTGCAATTGGTGGGATGTGCTGGAAGTGGTCGAGGAAGAAGGCCAGTTCGACAAGCGCGCCGTCGAGGCCGTCCGCTCCTTCCTCCACGATCCCGTGGGCTGGTCCAGCCTGCACGGTGGCCGCAGCGCCTGAGGTGGAAACGTCCCCTGCCGCCTATGGCGGCAGGGTTAGGCCCCTCCCTCCGGGGAATCAGGATATACTCGATGGCCGCGCGGCCTATGCCGCGGAAGGCAAGGGCGCGCCGCGCCCGCCTGGGGGGCTGCGCACGGTTTCAATCGCCTCCCGTTTCCTTTCCCATGTTCCGAAGCTTGATCACCAAGATGGTGCCGGCCAGCCCCAGGGTGGGCAGGTTGGACGCCACGATGGGCCAGGCTCCCAGCAGCAGGCCGTAGACCGTCCACAGGGATACCCCGGTGATGAAGCAGACCCACATGGCCAGGGATATGTCCCTGGTCTGTCGGGTGCGTAGGGTCTTGACCACCTGGGGCACGAAGGAGATGGTCGTAAGGACGCCCGCCGCCGCGCCTAGCAGGTCGATGGGTGAAAGCCAGTCCATGGTGCCGCACCTGAAAGGAAACCGATCGTGCTTCCCTATATCACGGTTCTGCTGCTGTGCCAGCTTGCCGGCGAGGTGATGGTGCGGCTGATCGGCCTGCCGCTGCCCGGCCCGGTGGTGGGCATGGTGCTGCTGTTCACCGGCCTGGTGGTCCGGGGTCGGGTTCCCGCCGGCCTGGATCTGGCGGTCAAGGCCATCCTGTCCAATTTCGCCCTACTGTTCATCCCGGCCAGCGTCGGCGTGATGGTTCACCTGAAGCTGATCGCCGAGGAGGCGCTGCCCATCGCGGCGGCGGTGCTGGGCAGCACCTTTGCCACCATCGTGGTGGCGGGACGCCTCATGCAGGCCCTGAGCCGGCGCCATAAGCCGGAGGCCAAGTGATGAGCACCGACCTGTCCAGCATCTGGATCTATCTTTCCACCTCGCCGCTGCTGGGGCTGACCTCGACGCTGATCGCCTATCAGGCGGCCATGTGGCTGTTCGAGAAGGGCGGGCGCTCGCCCCTGCTCAACCCCATCCTGGTCTCGGTGGTGATCATCGTCGGCTTCCTGATGGCCACGGGCACCGAATACCGCACCTATTTCGACGGGGCGCAGTTCGTCCACTTCCTGCTGGGTCCGGCCACCGTCGCCCTGGCGGTGCCCCTTTACGCCCAGATGCCCATCCTGCGCCGTGCCTGGCCCGCCATCCTGCTGGTGATCCTGGTGGGGGCGGTGATGGCCGGAGTCAGCGCCGTGGCGGTGGCCTGGGCGCTGGGCGGGTCGGAGAAGGTGCTGCTGTCCCTGGCCTCCAAATCGGTGACCATTCCCATCGCCATGGGCATTACCGAGCGCATCGGGGGCATTCCCTCGCTGACCGCCGTGATGGTCATGCTGACCGGCATTTTCGGCGCGGTGTGCGGCGGCTGGATCCTCGACCTGTTCCGGGTCAAGGATCAGGCGGCACGCGGTCTGGCGCTGGGCATCGCGTCGCACGGCATCGGCACGGTGCGCGCCTTGCAGATGAGCGAGACGGCGGGCGCCTTCGGCGGGCTGGCCATCGGGCTGACCGGCCTGATCACCGCCGTGCTGGTGCCGCTGCTGGTGGGGTTACTGCGGTAGGGCCTTGCGGATGCCGCCCAGGTTCCAGCCCTTGGCGACGTCGCTCAGCACCTCGCTGGTGGCGAGGTTGTCGCCCTCGATCTGCAGCAGGACGCGGGGGCCCAGCACCATCAGCACCTCGCCGTTGCGGCCCTGGGCATCCCAGCGCAGCACCGCGTCCTCGCCGCCCACCTTCACCTTGCGGGCGTTGGGCTGGGGAAAGGCCGCCAACTGGGCGACGGCCGAGCCCACCGCCGGGCTGTCGATGATCAGCGAGACGTTCAGCGTGTTGTCGTCACGGGCATAGGCCCGCGTCACCGCCAGACCGCCGCCGCTTCCCGACAGGGACTGGATTTCCACCGGCTCGGCCTGCCAGCCGGCGGGAGGAGGCGGCAGGAACTCGCCCAGCATCTTGCCCAGGCGCCCTTGCAGCTCGACCAATGCGGCCTCCAGCTCGGTGGCGGCGCGGGCCAGATCCCCCTTGGCATGGGCGGCGCGGGCGGCATCGAGGCGGGCGGGGACGGTGTCGGCAGCCATCACGGGGCAGACCCAAAGGGCGGCGAGGCCGAGGATAAGCGCGGCACGGCGCATGATGGTGACTCTCTCCCGTATGTTTCGCCAAAAGCTTTACAACGGCCAAGGGCAGGCGGCAAGGATGCGCGACGCCGTTCCTTCTGCTAGGTTTTCCCTGAAGTGGGGGGAACTGCCCGTTGAACGCCGTATTCCTGGTCCTGGTGCTGGTCTCGTTCCTGGTGGCCGCCTTCGCCGAACTGTCGGGCGGAGCGGGCGCCATGGAGGCGCTGTCGGCCGGTCTGGTGGATTCGGTGGCGGGCGCCGTGCCCCTGGCCTTGGGACTGGTGGGGATCATGGCGCTGTTCCTCGGCCTGATGAAGGTGGCCGAGGCCGGCGGCCTGCTCGACATCCTGGCCCGCCTGCTGGAACCGGCGCTGCGCCGCCTGTTTCCCGAGATTCCCGCCGGGCATCCGGCCATGGGCGCCATGGTGATGAACGTCGCCGCCAACCTGCTGGGGCTGGGCAATGCCGCCACGCCGTTCGGCATCCGCGCCATGGAGCATCTGGAAAGCCTCAACCGCGACAAGGGCACCGCCAGCAATGCCCAGGTGCTGTTCCTGGCCATCAATACCGCCGGGCTGACCCTGCTGCCCACCAAGGTCATCGCGCTGCGCGCCGCCACCGGATCGGCCCAGCCCGCCGCCATCGTCGCCTCGACCCTGATCGCCAGCCTGGTCGCCGCCCTGGTGGGAGTGCTGGCCGCGCGGGGACTGCAAGGCCTGTGGCAGCCCCGGATGATCGAGACGGTTCCCGATCAGCCCGCTCCCGCTTCGCTGTGGCCCTGCCTCCTCGCCCTGGCCGGGCTACTGGCCGGCGCGGCGGCGCTGCTGGCCTGGGGCAAGGTTCTGGGGCCGTGGATTCTGCCCGGTCTGGTCGTGGGGCTGCTACTGTTCGGCGCCCGCCGGGGCGTGCGTCTCTATGAGAGCTTCGTCGAAGGCGCCAAAGAGGGCTTCGACGTGGCGGTGCGCATCATCCCCTATCTGGTGGCCATCCTGGCGGCCATCGGCATGGTGCGGGCCTCGGGGGCCATGGATCTGCTGATCCGCCCCCTGGGACGGCTGACCGAGGGGCTGGGCCTGCCGGCCGAGGCGCTGATGATGGCGGCGATGCGCACCCTGTCCGGCTCGGGCTCCTACGGCATGCTGGCGTCCAGCCTGAAGGACCCGGCCATCGGCCCGGATTCTTATCTGGGCGCCCTGCTGTCGACCCTTTACGGTTCGACGGAAACCACCTTCTACGTCCTGGCCGTCTATTTCGGGGCGGTGCAGGTGCGGCGCATCCGCCATGCCCTGGCGGTGGGACTGCTGGCCGATCTGGCCGCCCTGATCGCCGCAATCATCGTCTGCCGCCTGCTGTTTGGGGGAGTTTCATGAGTCTTGCCGCCGAACTGACCGCGCTGGCCTCGGTCGTGGCCATCGACATCACCCTGGCCGGCGACAATGCCGTGGTGATCGGCATCGCCGCCGCCGGATTGGCGGCCGAGCAGCGGCGCAAGGCCATTCTTTGGGGCATCGCGGCGGCGGCGGGACTGCGCATCCTGTTCTCACTCTTCGCCGTGCAACTGCTGGGCATCATCGGCCTGCTGTTCGCCGGCGGGCTGCTGCTGCTGTGGGTGTCATGGAAGCTGTGGCGCGAACTGCGCGAGGCGGCCCATGGGAGCGACGACGCCGCGGATTCCGACGCGCCGCCGGCCCAGCCCAAGAAATTCTCCGAGGCGGTGAAGCAGATCGTGCTGGCCGACGTCTCCATGTCGCTGGACAACGTGCTGGCAGTGGCCGGAGCGGCGCGCGAGCACGTCTGGATCATGGTGGCGGGGCTGGCGCTGTCGGTGGCCTTGACCGGCGCGGCGGCCGAGACGGTGGCGCGCATCCTCAAGCGCTGGCACTGGATCGCCTATGTGGGCCTGGGGATCATCGTGGTGGTGGCGCTGCGCATGATCTGGGACGGCGCCCAGCCGCTGCTGGTCCTGGCCGGCAACGCCCAGGGGTAACGCTTCAGGCGCCCAGCCACCTGGCCCTGAGGCCGTCCCTTTCCATGATCAGCCACTGGATGGCCAGCACCGCCATGGCGTTGTTGATGCGGCCATCGCGGCACATGGCCAGGGCTTCGGCCGGATCGATGACGAAGACCCGGATATCCTCGCCCTCGTGGGCAAGGCCGTGGGTTCCGGCGATGATCGAGGAATCCACCCGGGCGCAATACAGCTTGCAGCTTTCCGACGAGCCGCCGGCGGTGACCAGATAGTCGCCGATATGAATCATGTCGGTGGGGTCCGATCCCGCCTCCTCGCGGGTTTCGCGCCGCGCCACCTCGTCGGGGTGCTCGCCCTCCTCGATGATCCCGGCCACGCATTCCACCAGCCAGGGATGCCAGCCGGCGGCATAGGCGCCGGGGCGGAACTGCTCGATCAGGGCGACCTTGTCGCGGTCGGGATCATAAAGCAGCACCACCACCGCATGGCCGCGCTCGAACACCTCGCGCACCATCTCCTCGCTCCAGCCACCGGCGAAGGTGCGATGGCGCAGGCGATAGCGGTCCACCTGGAAATAGCCCTTGAACACCGTCTCCTTGGAAAGGATCTCGACGTCCCGGTCCCGGTCCATGGCGTCCCGGTCCATCTCCGTCACGCCCCCAGCAGCGAGCCGGCCACGCCGACGACGATGCTGATCATGCCCAGGATCAGGTTGACCGTGACGATGTGCCGGATGCGGACCTGATACTCCGCCGCCTTGGGAAAGTCCCCCGCGGCGAAAGCCCGCTTGAAGCCCTGCCACGGGCCGAAGAACAGCTGGAAGTACAGCGCCATCATCACCAGCCCGATGAGCTGCATGATGTCCACATGGCTGGGTCCCCCGGTGAAGCCGGCCTTGAAGCCCAGCAGCAAGGTGGAATAGCCGGTGACCAGCAGCACCAGGATGCTGATCCACACCCAGAAGAAGAAGCGGGGAAATACTTCGCGCCACACCGCCAGACGCTCGGGCGCCGGGCGCTCGGCCATGACGGGGCGCAGGATCAGATGGGCGAAGAACATGCCGCCGACCCAGACCACCGCCGCCAGGGTGTGCAGGGCCATGGCAATGGCATAGGCGTGATCAAAGAGCATTTCCATGATCTCAATCCAGTCCCAGGATGCCGGCGATTTCCACGGCCAGCGCCTTGATTTCCTTGGTGGCGGTGTGGCGGGGATTGCTTTCCACCACGCCCTTGCCCTCCATCATGGAGGCGGCGAAGGCCACCCGGTTGCCCAGCACGGTCTGGGCCACCGGGACCTCGGCGTCCTTGATCTTCTTGCGCACGGCGTCCACCAGCTTGCCCCGCGACGGCGTGCGGTTGAACACCATCAAGGCGGGGGACTTTTCCTTGCGCGCCATGTCCAGGGTGGGGCCGGTGGCCCACAGATCCATGGGCGAGGGCTGCATGGGAACCAGGATCAGGTCGGCGGCGCGCACCGCGATGCGCACTTCGGTTTCGGCATGGGGGGGCGAATCGATCAGCACCACGTCGACGTCGCGCTTGAGGCGGTCCAGCTCGGTGGACAGCCGCCAGCCCGAGGCCTGCACGAAGGTGATACCGCCGCCCTCTTCCTCGACCAGGGCCTTGCGGATGTCGTACCAGGCGGCCAGCGAGCCCTGCGGATCGATGTCCAGCAGACCGACGCGCAAGCCACCACGGGCAAAGGCCACGGCCAGTTGCGCGGCGATGGTGGTCTTTCCGGCGCCGCCCTTTTGCTGGGCGATGGTTACGGCCTTGGCCGCCATGATGTCCCCCTCGTCAGATTGCTGACCAGAAGGCTATCCCTTTGGCCTCATTTTGCAAGAGGGGTTGAGCCGTCGCAGCGGATTCCAAAGGTGAAGACGTTTTCCTCGCCCACCGGACAGCCGTCGTCGGGCCTGAACGAGCCCAGCTCGCGCGTTGCCCACTCGATCATGCGCGACCCCTGATTGCCGCGGAAGATCGAGCAGGGATAGGCGGCCAGCACCTCGGCCAGCTTCATGGGCTTGTTCCACTGCATGAAGCCGCTGCTCCACCAGGCATGCTCGTTGATGAACCAGGTGTAGTGGTCCTTCGGCATGAACTCGGCCAGCTTGGGGGAATAGCGCGCCTTGGAGTTCATGTCGCCGCGCTGCAACGCGTAGGGCAGGCTGGACGCCGAATCGTAGTCGATCTTGGCGCAGGCCGCAAAGCGGCTCATGTCGAAGGCCTGGGTTTCGGCGGTCCAGCGGGCCAGCTCGGCATACTGCTTCCACGAGGCATGGGCGCTGAGCACCACCAGCACCAGCCCGATTCCCGCCCAGGCCCGCAAATGGGGCCGGGGCGAGAACACCTTGCCCGACAGCACGAACAGGATGGCCAGGCTGGGTCCGGTCAGCAGCAGGGCCGGCACCAGGTAATGGGCGGCGGGCTGCTTGGCCACCGCCAGGATGGTGAACACCTGGGCGGCCACCATGCCGGCCAGCAGCCCGGCCAGGCGGTCCGCCGGAATCAGGCCGCGGCGGCGCAGCCGCACATAGCCGGCCAGGGCGAACAGCGACAGGACGATCACCACGGTGAAGACGATCTTGGAGCCGAACAGGCCGATCACCGCCCGGGGATAGCGCCCCGCCTGAACCATTCCGGCCTCGCCGGTGCCGTAGGCGCCGCTGTGGGTCAGCACCTTGCTCCACCAGCCCAGGAAGATGTCCAGCGACGGCAGGGCGGGCGAGAAAAAGAACAGGAAACCGGCCGCCGTGGTCAGGGGCAGCACCAGGAACAGCCGGCGACGGTCCAGGATGAACAGCGGGATCAGCCCCAGCGCCACAAACTGGATCTTGCAGGCGATGCCGAAGCCCAGCGCCAGCCCCAGCCAGCCCACCTGACGGTCGGTCAGGGTCTCGGCCCGGGCCACCCGCAGCGCCATGACCAGCACCCAGGCCACGGCGATGATCAGGAATCCCTCCGGCTTGGGATGCAGGCCGAATTTGGGGATAATCATGGAGAGGAACGGCGCGCCCTGGGCCAGCAGCGCCGGGGCCAACCGTCCGGTCGCCGTCAAAATGGCGCGGCCCAGGGCCACCAGCGACAGGCCGATCAGCGGATACATCACCCAGGTCACCACCCTCAGATGGTGTTCGGGGTTCCTCAGCACCGCGTCGACGATGGCGCCGGTGGGCTCGCCCACATGCATCAGCCGGTAGACGATGGCGAAGAACACATGCACCGGCGTGCCGGGATGGCCCATGTCGGTGGGGGCCAGACCTTCCACCAGCATCAGGCCGTTGGTCAGGTAATAGTAATCGGGGTCCAGATTGAACACCTGCCAGAACGGCTGGGAGGCGGCACCCATGGCGAACAGCAGGGCGGTGAACAGGGCCGGCAGGATCAGGAGTACGGGACGCGTCTTCACCAGCAGACCTCCGGGCCGATTGCGCCCGCCGTCCGGGCGATCAGGGTGTAGCGGATCAAGGCGGTCTTGGGCAAGCGGCGGGTTTGCCCATATACTACCCGACCCATGACACGCGAGGACCCTATGGCCGGAAAACCCGCGACCGCCGCGAAGGCGAAATCCCCCGCCCAACTCTCCCTCACCGTCAACGGCACGGAACGCCGCGCCGCGCTGGCCGACGGCGACATGCCGCTGGTCTACTGGCTGCGCGAGGAACTGGGCCTGACCGGGACCCATCTGGGATGCGGCAAGGGGGAATGCGGCGCCTGCACGGTGCTGATCGACGGCCAGCCCGCCCGGTCGTGCCGGACCACCCTGGGCGAGGCGGCGGGCAAGGTGGTGACCACCATCGAGGGCCTGGGCACCCCCGAGGCTCCCCATCCGGTCCAGGCCGCCTTCGTGGAAGAGCAGGCGGCCCAATGCGGTTTCTGCACACCGGGAATGGTGGTGGAGGGCGCCGCCCTGCTGGCCCGCACGGCCCAGCCGGATCTGGCGGAGGTCAAGGAGGCGCTGGACGGCCATCTCTGCCGCTGCGGCAGCCACCAAAGAGTTCTCAAGGCCGTGATGCGCGCCGGCGGGAGGGACAAGTCATGAGCCTCGATCTGTCCCGGCGCGCCCTGCTGGGCTCCATGGCGGCCCTGACCGTGGCCTTCGCCCTGCCCCGCCCCTCTGGAGCCGCCGCCGCCTTGGCCAAGACCAACGATCCCGCCGAGGTGGACGGGTTCTTGGCCATCGGCGCCGACGGCAAGGTCACCGTCTATTGCGGCAAGGTCGATCTCGGCCAGGGCCTGCGCGTCGCCATCCGCCAGATGGCCGCCGAGGAACTGGGTATCGGCATTGACTCCATCGCCCTGGTCGAGGGCGACACGGCGCTGACCCCCGACCAGGGACCCACCGCCGGCTCCACCGGCGTGGCCAAGGGCGGCGTGCAGATCCGCCAGGCGGCCGCCACGGCGCGTCAGGCCCTGATCCGCCTCGCCGCCGCAAGGCTGGACCTACCCGCCGAGGAACTGGATCTCCGCGACGGCGTGGTGGGCCCCCGGGAATCTGGCCGCTCCATCGCCATGGGCGATCTGGTGGGCGAGGGCGGCTTCGCCCTGAAGTTGGACCCCAAGGCGCCGCTGCGCAATCCCGCCGACTATCGCGTGGTGGGCAAGCCCCTGCCCCGCCCCGACCTGCCGGCCAAGGTCTGCGGCACCCATGTTTATGTCCACGACTTCAAGCTGCCCGGCATGCTGCATGGCCGCGTCATCCGCCCGCCCTCGGTGGGCGCCAGCCTGCTCCGGGTGGACGAGGCCTCCATCAAGGCCATCCGCGGCGCCCGCGTGGTGCGCCTCAAGGACTTCCTGGCCGTGGTGGCCCCCCGCGAATGGGACGCCGTCCGCGCCGCCGGGATGCTGAAGGCGCAATGGTCGGATTCCGCCCCGCTGATGGGTCATCAGGCGGTGCGCGACTGGCTGAAGACCCCGCCCTTCGCCGCCGAGGAGGTGTTGAAGGCCAAGGGCGACGCCGCCGCCGCCCTGGCCGACGCGCCGCCCGCCGCCGAGTATTACTGGCCGGTGCAGTCCCACGGCTCGCTGGGGCCGAGCTGCGCGGTGGCCCAGGTCAAAGACGGCGCCGCCACCATCTGGACCGCGTCGCAGGCCACCCACAAGTTCCGCCCCGCCTTGGCCGCCCTGCTGGGCCTGGGCGTGGACAAGGTGCGCATGGTCTATCTGGACGGCTCGGGCTGCTACGGCATGAACGGCCATGACGACGCCAGCGCCGACGCCGCCCTGCTGGCCAAGGCCACGGGCAAGCCGGTCCGGGTCGCCTGGAGCCGGGATGACGAGCTGGCCTGGGACCCCAAGGGTCCGCCGCAATTGCTGGCCATTCGCGGCGCCATGGCGCCCTCCGGCCTGCTGGCCGGCTGGAGCACCGAGATGTGGCTCCCCAAGGCCACCGCCGGACTGGTCAACGTGCCGTTGCTGGCCCCCGAGGCGGCGGGCATCGCCCAGCCCCAGGGCCTGATCACCGGCCTGATCTCCCAGAACGGCGATCCGCCCTATGCCGTCGCCGATCTGGAGGTCAAGGTCCACTGGCAGGCCGAAGCCCCCTTGCGCCCCAGCAACATCCGCGCGCCGGGCAAGATCGCCAACACCTTCGCGGTGGAAGGCTATTTCGATGAGCTGTGCGCTGGCGTGGGGCTGGACCCCCTGGTCACCCGCCTGATCGGCCTCCGGGATCTGCGGGGCGTCGCCGTGCTGACCAAGGCCGCGTCCATGATGGCCTGGGCGCCGCGCCCCTCGCCCAACCCCGCCGGCGACGGCACCGGGCGCGGCATCGCCTATGTTCACTACAAGCACTCGGAAACCTATGTGGGCATGGCCATGGAGGTCATGGTCGACCGCGACACCGGGCGCATCGCCATCAAGAAGGTGACCTGCGCCCATGATTGCGGGCTGGTGATCAATCCCGACGCGCTGAAGATGCAGATCGAGGGCTGCATCCTCCAGACCCTGTCGCGCACCCTGCTGGAAGAGGTGGCCTTCGACGCCTCGCGCGTCACCTCCACCGACCAGTCCACCTACCCCATCCTCGGTTTCGGCGCGGTCCCCGACATCGCCATCGAGCTGCTGGACCGGCCCGACCAACCGCCCATGGGTGGCGGCGAAGCGGCCTGCGCCCCGGTGCCCGCCGCCCTGGCCAACGCGGTGTTCGACGCGGTGGGGGCAAGGCTGCGCACCGTGCCGTTCACGCCCGAGCGGGTGAAGGGAGTTTTACAGGCCTTGTAGCCCACGATCCGACTAGCTACATTATTGCAATGGCAATTAGACGGAAACTACACAAACCATGACGGACATTCGCGACGGCTTCCTCGATTCCATCGGCAACACCCCGCTCATCCGCCTGAAGCGGGCGTCGGAGGAGACCGGTTGCAACATCCTGGGCAAGGCCGAGTTCCTCAATCCCGGCGGATCGGTCAAGGACCGCGCCGCCCTGGCCATCATCCAGGACGCGGAACGCAAGGGCCTGCTGAAGCCCGGCGGCGTGATCGTCGAGGGCACAGCGGGCAATACCGGCATCGGCCTGGCCCTGGTGGCCAATGCCCTGGGCTACAGGACGGTCATCGTCATGCCCGAGACCCAAAGCCAGGAAAAGAAGGACATGCTGCGGCTGGTGGGCGCCGACCTGCGTCTGGTTCCGGCCGTGCCCTACGCCAATCCCGGCAATTACGTGCGCTATTCCGAGACCCTGGCCAACGAACTGGCCAAGACCGAGCCCAATGGCGTGCTGTGGGCCAACCAGTTCGACAACACCGCCAACCGCATGGGCCACTTCAACACCACCGGCCAGGAGATCTGGCGCCAGACCGACGGCACGGTGGATGCCTTCACCTGCGCGGTGGGGACCGGCGGCACCCTGGCGGGCACCGGCATGGCGCTGAAGGAGCACAACAAGGACATCAAGGTGGTGCTGGCCGACCCCATGGGCTCGGCGCTGTACCACCACTATGCCCATGGCGAGCTGAAGGCCGAGGGCACCTCCATCACCGAAGGCATCGGCCAGGGCCGCATCACCCGCAATCTGGACGGCGCCCCCATCGACGATCAGGTCCAGGTGACCGATCACGAGGCGCTGCCGCTGATTTTCGATCTGGTTCGGCAGGAGGGACTGGTTCTGGGAGGATCGAGCGGAATCAATGTGATGGCCGCCATCAAGGTGGCGCGCATATTAGGACCCGGACACACAGTGGTGACAGTGCTCTGCGATTATGGTACCCGCTATCAAAGCAAGCTGTTCAATCCGGCCTTCCTGCGGGAACGCAATCTGCCGGTGCCCCATTGGCTGGAGTGAGCGGCGACCAAACAAAAGCAAACCCGCAAGGGGGGAATTGAAGCATGATGCATCCCAATTCGGACGCCCTCGTCAGCACCGAGTGGCTGGCCTCGCACCTCAGCGCGCCCGACGTGCGCGTGGTCGACGCCAGCTGGTACACGCCCGGCCAGAACCGCAACGCCCGCGAGGAATATGACGCCGAGCATATCCCCGGTGCCGTGTTCTTCGACATCGACGAGATCGCCGACACCGATTCCACCCTGCCCCATATGCTGCCCGCGCCGGAGAAGTTCTCCAGCAAGGTGCGCAAGCTGGGCCTGGGCAACGGCAACAAGATCGTGATCTACGACGGCTCGGGCTTTGCCAGCGCCGCGGCGCGGGCCTGGTGGATGTTCCGCACCTTCGGCCACCGCGACGTGTCGGTGCTGGACGGCGGCTTCCCCAAGTGGCTGCGCGAAGGCCTGCCGGTGGAAGACCTGCCGCCGGTGCCGCGCACCCGGCACTTCATCAGCCACTACAACCATCTGCTGGTCCGCGACCTGGACCACATGAAGGCCAATCTGGAGAGCAAGCGCGAGTTGGTGATCGACGCCCGCGCCCCCGCCCGCTTCAAGGGCGAGGCCGCCGAGCCTCGCCCCACCAAGCATCAGGGCCATATCCCCGGCTCGGTCAACGTGCCCTTCGCCGACCTGATCGACGAGCGCACCCGCTGCATGCTGCCCACCGAGCAGTTGAAGGCCCGCTTCGACGCCGCCGGCATCGATTCCAAGCAGCCGGTGACCATCTCCTGCGGCTCGGGCGTCACCGCCTGCACCGTGGCCCTGGCGCTGCATCTGGTGGGGCACGAGAACGTGGCGGTCTATGACGGCTCCTGGGCCGAATGGGGCAACCGCGACGACACGCCCATCGAGAAGTAGGTCCACGGCCAAGCCCGGACCAGGATGGATCAGCCCCCGCCCTCGCCGGCGGGGGTTTTTCGTTCAAGACGCCCGAATGGCCGAGGATGGCGCGGCCTCGGCCATGGCAATGCCGCTGCGGCCCGCCTGCTTGCTGCACCGTATGGCATGGTCGGCCGCGGACAGCAGTTCCTTGGGCGAGGTTCCATGGTGGGGATGGATGGCCACCCCCACGTTGGCGCTGATCTGGGCCTGAGTATTGCCGAGAATAACAGGCTCGGCGAGGCAGGAAACAATCTTCCCGGCGACAAAGCGGGCATTGCCTTCGTGCTGCAGCATCGGGATGATCACCGCGAATTCATCCCCACCCAAGCGGGCCACCACGTCGTCGGCCCGCACGATCTGCCGCAAACGCTTGGCCATCACCGAGAGAACGGGGTCGCCGATGGCACGCCCCAGGGTGTCGGCGACCTCCTTGAAGCCTTCCAGGGAAATGAACAGGACGGCAAGCTCCGAGCCGGTCTGCCGCGCCTGGGACAGGGCCACCGCCAGGGCGGTCTCGAAATGGACGCGGTTGGCGAGCCCGGTCAGCGCATCGTGCTCGGCCTGCCAGCGCATACGGGTCTCGCGGCGCTTCCGCTCGGCGATGTTGCTGAAGGTGGCCACATAGCCATGGGCCTCGCCCGCCCGGTCCCGAATGGCGACGATGGACAGCCATTCCGGAAAGACTTCGCCGCTTTTGGCGCGGTTCCAGACCTCGCCGCTCCAACTGCCGCCCGACGACAATTGCTCCCACATGGCGGCATAGAACGCCTTGTCGTGGCGCCCCGAGGAGAGGATCGAGGGGGAACGCCCGATGACCTCGTCCGGCGCGAACCCGGTGATCCTGGTGAAGGCCGGGTTGACCAGCTTGATGTGGTTGCGCCGGTCGGTCACCATCACCGCGTCGGAAATCAGATTGAAGACGGTCCCGGCCTCGCGCAACACGGAATCGTGGGCCTCGCGGAACTGCTCCTTTTCCGACAGGTGGCGCTTGAAGTCGCCCAGGGCCCGCATCAGATCGCCCATTTCATCGCCGCGCGCGGGCTGGGGAACCTCCACGGACTCGCCCGCCGCCAGGCGGGTCATGCACCGGGTGACCTGTTTCAACGGCCGTGTGATGCCCACCCCCACCAGCCACGCCACCAGGGCGGCGGCCAGTCCGGCCAGCAGGGCGAACAGCCCGAACCGGCGGGCCGCCTCGTCATAGGCGGCATCGATGTCGTCCACATAGGCGCCCGCCCCCACGGTCCAATCCCAGGGGGCGAAGCCCTCCACATAGGAGATCTTCAACCGCGGCACATCGTCATTCACCCGTGGCCAGCGATAGGTCACCGTCCCGTGACCGCTGGCCGCGCTGAGCCGGAGAAATTCGCGGAACAGAGGGCGACCGTCCGCATCCCGGATGTCCCCCACATCGCGCCCGATGATGGCCTGGACGGGATGGGCGAGCACCACCGGGCGGGAATCATTGATCCAGACATACAAATCGGGGCCGAAATACAGGCTGTTGACGGCCCGGATCGCCTCCGACTGAGCCTGCTCCCGACCCAGGGAGCCGTTCCGCTCCAAGTCCTCGAAGCGGGCGATCTGGGAAATAGCGCCCCGGACCATGACGCGGCTCTGGCTTTGCCGCTCGGTCAGCAGGCGGTCCCTGATCTCGTGCAGGGCATAGGCCGACACCCCCGCCAGCGCCGCCAGCAGAATGACGACGGTGAAAGATAGCCGAAATCCGATACGCAAATCGCCAATCAC
The DNA here is from genome assembly GCF_000009985.1 of Paramagnetospirillum magneticum AMB-1. Classification (GTDB taxonomy): domain Bacteria; phylum Pseudomonadota; class Alphaproteobacteria; order Rhodospirillales; family Magnetospirillaceae; genus Phaeospirillum; species Phaeospirillum magneticum. The sequence continues at coordinate 1,416,878 of NC_007626.1, read as the reverse complement.
CCCGACGCCCCCTGGATCGCGCCTTTTTTGATTGGCCGCAGAGTATCAATTCATCTTGAGAAGTTCAGTATATTTACATGGACAGTAACCAATCCATACGGCAAGCATTTCGCCACCAGGCTATGCCTTAAGCAGGCCATGACCGTTGGCAAGCTGGATTGGCCTAGGATTTCGCCAAGCCGCCCACGGAGATGCCAACGCAACCGTGGATTAACACATTCAAAAAACTGAATAACCCCTGGGTGATATGCGGCGACATCTGCCTGCAGTAGCATTGTCGCCGCAAGTAACAATCAGAATGTCAATTTTTACTACACTGTTTTTACAGACCTACATTGATAATTTACTTAGAGTCCGTCCGTGAAGTTTCCTATGATTTCCGGTGTCTTGCTATCCTTCGCAGCATGAGGCGGATCATGGCGAGGCGAAGAAACGCCAGCGCCATCCTGGCGAGATTCTCGAAGTCCTTGGCGAGACGGCGACAACGCCCCAGCCACCCGAAGGTGCGCTCAACGATCCACCGCTTTGGCAGAACTTCGAACCCCTTGGCGGTGTCGGAGCGTTTGACGATTTCCAGGTGCCACGCCCCGAGTGCGCGGACGGCTGCCGCGGTGGCGGCCCCCTGGTAGCCGCCATCAGCGAACACCCGAACGATGAAGGGGAAGAGGCGCCGGACCTCCTTGAGGACCGGCAATCCGCCATCACGATCCTGGACATCGGCCGGTTGGACATGAGCCGCGAGGATCAAGCCAAGCGTATCGACGACGATGTGCCGCTTCTTGCCTTTGACCTTCTTCCCAGCGTCGTAGCCCGATGGATCAATCCGCGCCCCCCTTTTTCCGCGCCCTTGACGCTCTGGCTGTCTATGATCGCCGCCGTCGGGCTGGCTTCTTTGCCGGAGAGTTCCCGCACCTCGATGAACAGGGCGTGATGGAGGCGTGCCAGCGTGCCATCCCATTCCCACAGCCCAAGATATTCATGCACCGTGCTTTTGGGCGGCAGGTCCGTGGGCAATGCTCGCCACTGGCAACCGGTCATCAACACGTAGAAGATCCCATTCACCACTTCACGAAGATCCACCGTTCGCTGGCGCCCGCCGCGCTTTGCCGGTGGGATCAGCGGCGCCACCAGCGACCATTCCTCATCCGTCAGATCACTTGGATAGCGAAGTCCGCTCCGCTCATAGAGCCGTCGGTTGTCCTTGGTCCACATGGCGCCCCCAGCATTTCTCTGGAGACCCATGGAATCATAACCGATTCACCTGATTCAAGAACCTTCCGGACGGCCTCTTAGAGCACTTTGAGTGGCCACCGCCTTTTCCCGCGCCTTGGCCGAATCCGGTTCGGCCATTCCATCACGGGCCATCTTCAGCGCCGCCTGCAAGGCGGGCAATTTATCCATGGGGGAATCCTGAAGGGCACCAAACCCCTGGTCCTTGCAGGGATTGGCCTGGGCGGAGTCATACCCCTCTCCCGCCGGCCCCACCAGGCAATTGACCACGTGCTGAAGGTGTCCCCTGACCATTTTATCTTCCGGCGACGCGGCAGCCATTCCGGCGTGGGCGGCGGCCGTGGCGATCTGTTGCTTGGCATCACCGGCCGTTGCGGGCGCAACTCTGGACACCACCAAGCCGGCGGCAACGATAGCCGCCGACAGAATTCCGATCCGAGTCATATCGAGCCTCCAAGGCGAATTGGCCCCAACATTATATCACTTAGGCCATGAGACGCCCCCATCAACCCGCCTATACCGTAGGATAGGTTTTTCTCCCCTGCGGAGCGCTGGCTACGGATCTCGTATTGAAGAGGGGCCGGTTCGGGTCCATATTTATGGTCAGGATGGAAAAGGAGATGCCCCATGCGTAACCGTCAGGCCCGTGCCCGCGTTGCCACTCGGGACAACTCCGGCTTCATCCTCGCCGCCGCGACCGCCCTTGTGGCGCTGGCCGCCATCGCCGCGTTCCTGGCAGGCTGAGTCGCGAAAGTCCTTGGCTTGAACGGCTTCGGCGGGGCACCATGCCCGCCCTGAAAGCCATTGCCGGGGCACCATGAAGAAATCCACTCGCATCCTCCACGCCGGCCGCAAGCCGGAGGCCTTCCACGGTGCGGTCAATCCGCCGGTCTACCATGCCTCGACCATCCTCCACCCCTCGGTGGCGGCCATGGAGAAGAGCGGCAAGACCCCGTTCGAAGGCGTGCGCTATGGCCGCTTCGGCACGCCCACCACCTTCGCCCTGGAGGAGGCGGTGGCCGAGCTGGAAGGCGGGCACCGTACCGTCGCCACTTCGTCGGGTCTGGCCGCCATCACCGGCGCGCTGCTGGCCTTCCTCAAGGCGGGCGACCACCTGCTGATGGTCGACACGACCTATTTCCCCACGCGGAAGTTCTGCGATTCGGTGCTGGGCGGCCTCGGCATCGAGACCACCTATTACGACCCGCTGGTCGGCGCCGGAATCACGGCCCTGATGCGGCCCAATACCCGGGTGGTGTTCACCGAGAGCCCCGGCTCGCTGACCTTCGAGGTGCAGGACATTCCCGCCATCGCCGAGGCGGCCCATGCCGGCGGGGCCGTGGTCATGATGGACAACACCTGGGGCGTGCTGCACTTCCAGCCCTTCACCAAGGGCATCGATATCTCCATCCAGGCGGCGACCAAGTATATCGTCGGCCATGCCGACGCCATGCTGGGCACCATCACCGCCGCCACGCCCGAGCTGTGGCTGCAGGTCAAGACCTCGCTGGCGGCCTTCGGCGCCTCGCCGGGGACCGAGGAGATGTATCTCGGCCTGCGGGGCCTGCGCACCCTACCCGTGCGGCTGCGCCAGCACGCCGAGAGCGCCCTGCGCCTGACCCGATGGCTGGAGGCCCGGCCCGAGGTGGACCGCGTGCTGTATCCGCCCCTGGCCTCGGATCCGGGGCATGAGCTGTGGAAGCGGGACTTCACCGGCGGCTGCGGCCTGTTCGGCGTGATCCTCAAGCCCGCCTCCAAGGCGGCGGTGGATGCCATGCTGGACGGCTATTCCCATTTCAAGCTGGGCTTCTCGTGGGGCGGCTTCGAAAGCCTGGTGATTCCCACCTCGGGCCATTCCATCATCCGCACCGCCACGCCCTGGACGCCCGTCGGGCCAAGCTTGCGCTTCCACGCCGGACTGGAAGACGCCGACGACCTGGAGGAAGACCTGGAACGCGGCTTCGAGCGGCTGGCATGCGCCGTTTCCTGACCCGAACGGCGTGTCATCCCGAGCGCCTGCGAGGGATCTCCGCCCGGCACGGCGGTGCCAGGGCGGAAATGCCCGGGCGGAACGAGATCCCTCCTCCCGCTGGTCGTCGGGATGACAGGTGGCGCGGACGGTTCGCCGCCGCGATATTGGCGACGACGCTCACAATTCCGCTCCCGGCCCTGGCTCATCCCCACGTCCTGGTGGATGTCCACGCCCTGGCGGAGTTCAAGGACGGCAAGATCGTCAGCCTGTTCATGGGCTGGAAGTTCGACCCGGTGTTCAGCGCCTCGCTGCTCAAGGATTTCGACAAGAACAAAAACAACCGCCTCGATCCCGACGAAATGAAGGACCTGGAGCGCGAAGCCTTTCGCGACACCAAGCCCCAGGCTCATTTCACCTACGCCCGCCTAGGGGCGGACCCGGTCGTTTGGAAGGACGCCACCGACTTCAAGGTGGTCGCCGTCAAGGACTCGCTGATGTACGCTTTCCGCCTGCCCCTGCCCCGGCCGGTGGACCCGCGCCGGGAGGCGTTCAGCTTCACCACCTATGAAGAGACCTTCTACATCGACATGGACTTCCCCAGCGACAACGCCGTTACCCTTACTGGCGAAGGCTCGGCCGGCTGCAAGGCGACCATCGCCCCGGATCTCGGCAATACCATCTTCGGCGGAGCGGTGACGCCCAAGCGGGCGACGATTTCATGCGAGTAGGACCCATGTGGCTGAGCATCGCCCTGCTGGGCCTGCTGCCCGCGTCGGCCTGGGCCGCCCTGGTTCCGGGGGGCGGCGGCACGCCCGCGCCGGGTGGCGACCTGCCGGAACCCCTGCGCAGTATCGCCAGCTGGGGCTTCGCCCTGCAGCGCCAGCTCACCGGCGAGCTGCGCGAGCAACTGGCGGTGATGAAGAACACCGGCTCGTGGGAGCCCGCCGCCGCCATCATCCTCGCCGCCTTCCTTTACGGCGTGTTCCACGCGGTCGGCCCCGGCCACGGCAAGGTGGTGATCGGCGGCTGGTTCGCCACCCGCCGCGCCCGCATCGTCCACGGCCTGACCGCCAGCCTGATCGCCGCCATGGTCCAGGCCGGTTCGGCCATCATCGCCGTGGGCGTGCTGGCCGGATTGCTCAGCCTGGCGCCCCGCGCCATCACCGCCGGCACCGCCTGGCTGGAGCTGGGCTCCTTCGCCATGATCGCCGTCATCGGCGGGCTGATGACCTGGCGGACCCTGACCGGCAGAGGCTGCGGCCATGATCACGGCCCGCACGAACATCACCACCATCACGGGGCCTGCTGCGGCGGCCACCATCCTCATCACCCCGACGAGACGGCCGAACGCAATGCCCTGTTCACCATGGCGGCGGCGGTGGGATTTCGCCCCTGTTCCGGCGCCATCCTGGTCCTGCTGTTCTGCTTCGCCAACGGCATGATCCTGATCGGCGTGCTTGCCACCCTGGCCATGGGCCTGGGCGTGGCGGCGACGGTGGCAGCCATCGGCCTGGGGGCGCTGGGTCTCAACCGGCTGGTCGAGCGGGGATTGGGCGGGTCGAGCCTGGGAGGGCGCATGCGTCTTGGCCTCGCCCTGGCCGGCTCGCTGTCCATCACCGTGCTGGGTGTGGTGCTGCTGATCGGCACCATTTTCAATGGGCCAACATCAATCGGCTAGAATTTTCTAATTTAATCAAAGCAGTTACAAGTCATTCACATTGCACCCCATTAAATTAGGGCGCGGAGATGTGTCTTGTATTCCAAGGCATTGGCCTAGGTACTTTCCCGCCACTACGCCTTTTGACGGAGACCAAAAAGATACCTTCGCACCAAGCCTGCGCCGAAGGGATTAAGGGGGCCGCCTGATTGTTGAGCGGGCGATATCCATCTTAGAATCCAAGCATCGCACCACGGATTCATATGCGACTGGAGACCACCATGGCCCCCTTGGATTGCACGATGGATCAGACATCGAAAGTCGACCTGAAGAAGATCACCTACCGCTTCTTCACCGGGGCGCAGGCGCCCTTGGAGGTCGATCTCCATTTCGACCGCAAGACCTTCCGCCTCAACATCCCCTCCACGGCGCCCAAGCCGGACTGGACGAAGCTGAGCCACAAGCGTTGCCCCAACTGCACCTTGTCCGACGATTGCGCCTATTGCCCGGCGGCCCTGGGCATCGCCATGTTCCTGCCCAGCTTCAAGGATTGCGTCTCCCACGACAAGGCCGTGGTCGAGGTCGACACCGACAACCGCACCATCGTGGCCAAGACCACCCTGCAAGCGGGGCTGGGCTCGCTGATCGGCCTGGTCTGCGCCACCTCGGGCTGCCCGCTGACCCGTTTCTTAAGGCCCATGGCCCGCTTCCACCTGCCCTTCGCCGACGAGCAGGAGACCCTGTTCCGCTCGTTCTCGTCCTGGCTGCTGTCGTCCATCGTGCAGCAGCGCATGGCCGGCACCGAAGGTCCGGTGACCCTGGATGGGCTGAAGCAGCACTATCAGGACCTGTCGGTGATGAACTCGCACCTGGCCGAGCGCATGCGCAACTCGGTCAGCCGCGATGCGCTGCTCAACGCGGTGATCATCCTCGACCTGTTCGCCCAGATCGCGCCCGACAACATCGACGGCGGCTTCGAGGACATCCTGGACGCCTTCACGGTGGAGGAGGACTGATACCGACCTGTCATCCCGACGCCCCTGGGCGGAGGGATCTCGTCCTGGCACGGCTTTTCAGAACGGGCGCCGCCGGTCCAGGCGGAGATCCCTCGGCTTCGCTCGGGATGACATGAGACGTGGGAGCAAAGAGGCCGGCGGTATAATCACGCCAGCTTGAGGCCGAGAATGCCGGCCACGATCATGGCCATGCAGAACAGGCGCAGGGCGTCGGCGGGCTCGGCGAACAGGATCATCCCGGCGATCACCGTGCCCACCGTCCCGATGCCGGTCCACACCGCATAGGCGGTGCCCAGCGGCAGGGTCCGCACCGCCATGCCCAGCAGCACCACGCTGCCCACCATGGCGGCCCCGGTCAGCACCAGGGGAAGCGGCCGCGACAGGCCGTCCACGTATTTCAGCCCCACGGCCCAGCCGATTTCCAGCAAGCCGGCCGACAACAGATAGATCCACGGCATGTGACCATGCTCCGTCAAGGCCGGGCCGTCCCGGAGGTGAGGGGAAAAGGGGCGGGTCGTCCCGGCCCTACCGCTGATCGAATCGGATCTCGATCCGGCGGTTCTTGGCATAGGCGGCCTCGGTGTTGCCGCTGTCCACCGGTTGGAACTCGCCGAACCCGGCCGCCGCCAAGCGGTCCCTGGGCACGCCGTCGGCGGCCAGCGCCCGCAGCACGGTGATGGCCCGGGCGGTGGACAATTCCCAGTTGGAGGGAAACTTGCCCGAGGTGATGGGCCGCTTGTCGGTATGGCCATCCACCCGCAGCACCCAATTCAGGCCCTTGGGCATGCCCGCGTTGATCTCGCGGATTGTGGCGGCCAGCTTGCGCACCTGCTCGGCGCCCTCGGTCCCCAGCTCGGCCGAGCCGGTGGCGAACAGCAATTCCGACTGGAAGACGAAGCGGTCACCCTCGATGCGGATGCCGGGACGATCGCCCAGGACCTTGCGCAGCCGCCCAAAGAATTCCGAACGGTACTTCTGCAATTCCTCGACCTTGCCGGCCAGCGCCACGTTGAGACGCTTGCCGAGATCGGAGATCTGGGCCTTCTGTTCCTTGTCGCGGGTCTCCGAGGCGTCGAGCGCCGCAGCCACGCGGGCCAGTTCCTCCTTCAGCGCCTCGATCTGGCGGCTCAGCAGGGCCAGTTGGGCGCGGCCCTCGTCGGAAATCTTCTTCTCGGCGGCCAGCTCCGCCTCTTTCTCGTCCTTGAGGGTCAGCAGCGCCGCCATGTCCTGCTGCACGCCCGCCGCCCAGTGCTCCAGCTTTTCCTTCTCGGCGCGGCTGCTGACCAGTTCGGCCTGCAAGGCGGCGTTGGCCTTGGTCTGCAGGTTGAGCTTCTCGGCCAGGGCGGCCATCTCGCGGCCCAGATCGTCCAGCGCCTTCTGGCGGCCCGACAGCGCCTGGCCCAGAAAGAACTGGGCCAGCACGAAGATCATCAGCAGGAAGACCACGACCATGATCAGCGTCGCCAGGGCGTCGACGAAGCCGGGCCAGATATCGACGGAACGGCGGGCGCGGCGGCCGAGCGGCATGGATCAGCGCTCCAGCGGTTCCTCGGCGATGGCGGCGATGGTGCGCGCCAGCAGCCGGATTTCCGAGCGCAGTTCTGCCGTCAGCTGGTCCCGGCTGGCCACGGTTTCGTCCACCAGACGCTTCATGCTGCCGTCCAGGCTGCGCAGGTGATTGCGGCTGGCGTCATCCATGCCGCCGCCGGTGCCGCCCTCGACCATGCGGGCCATCAGGGCGCGGGTCTCCAACTGGCCCTCGCCCAGCTTCAGCAGCAGCGATTGCTCGACCTTCATGTGATCGGTCAGCGTCGACAGCTTTTCGGTCAGCTGGGTCAGCGAGGCGTTGACGCTGCCGCGGTTGTCCTCGCCGCGGGCGATCACCCGCTGGAGATTGTCCAGGCTGTCGGCGGTCTGCTCCAGCAGGGCCTGGATATAGGCCGGCACCGATTGCCCGGCGCCGCCCTCCTCGGCCGAGCCCAGCGGCCCGCCGGTGCCCAGCCGGGTCTGACCGGCCAGCCATTCCTCCAGCTCGTTGTAGAAGGCGTTCTGCGCCTGCCCGGCATTGAGGTCGAGAAAGCCCAGGGCCAGCGACCCGGCCAGTCCGAACAGCGAGGTGGAAAAGGCGGTGCCCATGCCGGCCAGCGGCTTGGCCATGCCGGCCTTGAGGGCCTCGAACGCCACCGCCGGGTCGGCCCCGCCCAGGGCCAGCGAGGCGATGATCTCGCCCACCGAGCCCACCGTCTGGGACAGGCCCCAGAAGGTGCCGAGCAGGCCGAGGAAGATCATCAGCCCGACCACATAGCGCGACAGGTCGCGCTGTTCCTCCAGACGGGCGGCGATGGAATCCAGTACCGAGCGCAGCGCCATGGCCGACAGGCTGACCCGCCCCTGCCGCTCGCCCAGCATGCCCGCCATGGGGGCCAGCAGGCGCAGGCGCCCGGACAGGGTCGGCTGGCCCTTGCGCCAGTTGTCCAGCCACTCCACCTCGGGGGTCAGCAGCATCACCTGGCGGAAGTTGAGCACGATGCCGGCCAGGAACACCCCCAGCAACAGGCCGTTCAGCGCCGGATTGTGGGAGAAGGCCGCCACCAACCCATCGTGCAGCATCGCCGCCAGGGCGGCGACCAGCAGCAGGAAGGCGGCCATGCGCAACAGATAGCGGGTGGGACGGATCATGGACGGCACTCGATCTGGCTGCGGGCGGCGGGGCGCGCGCACCATGCATCCTGGCGCGCGATCATGTCCGAATTAGGGCGGGCGGCCGCCGCCTCAGCGCGCCACCAGCATGGCGTCGACGCGATCGGGCGAGCCGCTCTCCACCTTGTTGCCCAGGGCACGCACCTCGATGCGGGTGGAGCGGACGCCCATCTCCATCAGGTATTTGCGCACTTCCAGCGCCCGCGACAGCGACAGGCGGCGCGCCTTGCTGGCATTGGCCTCGTCACCGGCGGCATAGGCCAGCAACTGGAGATTCAGGTTCTCGTCCTTGTCCATGCGCTGGGCTAGGCGATCCAGCTCGATCCGCACCGTCTCGGGCAGATGGGAGCTGTCGGTGGCGAACGGCACCGTCAGATTGTCGCCCTTGCGGACGGGAGCGGCCACCGGAGCCGGCGCGGCGGGCGGCAAGGCGGCGATCTGGGGCAACGGCGCGGGAGCGACGACCGGCGGCGGCGCCACGACCACGGGCGGCGGAGCCACCGGCAGGGGCGGCGCCACGGGAGCCTGCACCACCGGGACGGGGACCACCGGAGTGGGAGCCACCGGGGCCACCGGCGGCGGGGCCTTGGCGAACTGAACCGCGGCGGGCGGCTCGGGGGCCTTGGGCGCCTCGACGACCTTGACCGGTTCGGGGATCTTGACGGGCTCGGGAGCCTTGGGGGCCTCGACCACCTTGACGGGCTCGGGGGCCTTGGGCGCCTCGACCTTCACGGGCTCGGGGGCCTTGGGCACCTCGACCACCTTGGGAGGTTCGGGAACCTTGGGAGTCTCGATGGCCTTGGCGGGAGCCTTGGGGGCTTCGACCTTGGCCGGAGGCGGCACGTCGGCGGCGATCTCCGGCTTGGCGGGCTTGGGCGCCGGCCCGGTCGCCTTGGGAGCCTCGACGACCTTGGGTGTCTCGACGGCCTTGGGGGCCGCGACGATCTTGGCGGGTTCAGGAGCCTTGGGCGCCTCGGCGGCGGGAATGGTCACCTTGGGGGCCTCGACCACCCGTTCGACCTTGGGCGCGGCAGGCTTGGGCGCCGCCACCTTGGGAGCGGCCTGGGACTCGGCATAGGGCTTGAACGCGGTCGCCTTGGGGGCGGCGGCAGGCCGCGCCGCCGGGCGCGGAACAGCCGGTGTCGCCGCCGCCGGCGGGCGGGTGATCAGCCCGGGCAGGGTGGGCTCCGGCCCCAGCCGGTCCAGAACGTCCCAGTTGACGTCGACGCTGGGTCGGTACTCGCCGACCACCACCTGGGCGGATGCGGGCATGGACGCGACGGAAACAAGCGCTCCCAGCGCCAGCAACGCGACCTTTCTCCCCCTGCTCATCACGCCACTCTCCCGGCTGAATTCCCTCGGTATTCTTATGGTCAGGAATCTAGCCGAACCGGAGTCCGGCCACAACCCTATCCCCGCGCCGTCTTCAGCAGTTTCATCAGCGGCTGGTGAAGATGGTCATTGGCCGCCAGGACCTCGCCGTTGTCCAGCATCTTCGAGCCGCCCTGGAAGTCGGTGACGTAGCCGCCCGCTTCCTTGACCAGCACGATGCCCGCCGCGATGTCCCACGGCTTGATTCCGGTTTCCCAATAGCCGTCGCAGCGCCCGGCCGCCACATAGGCGAGGTCGAGAGCCGCCGAACCAAAGCGGCGGATGCCCGCCACCTGGGGCATCACGGCGCCCAGTTCCTTGAGGAAGGTCTCGTGGCCGGGACGGCCGATGAAGGGAATGCCGGTGGCGATCAGGGTGTCTTCCAGCTTGCGCCGGGCCGACACGCGCAGGCGCCGCTCGTTCAGGAAGGCGCCGGCGCCCTTTTCCGCATGGAACATCTCGTCGCCCAGCGGCTGGTAGACCACGCCGGCGAACAGCTCGCCGTCCCGCTCCAGCGCGATGGAGATGCAGAAATTGGGAATGCCGTGCAGGAAGTTGGTGGTGCCGTCGATGGGATCGATGATCCAGCGATGGCTGGTGTCGTCACCAGCGATCTCGCCGCCTTCCTCCATCAGGAAGCCGAAGCCGGGACGGGCCTTCTTCAGCTCGGCCCGCAGGGTCTTTTCGGTCTTGATGTCGGCCGAGGACACGAAGTCGGCGGGGCCCTTCTTGGACACCTGGAGGTGCTCGACCTCGCCGTAATCGCGCACAAGGTTGCGGGCGGCCTTGCGGGCCGCCCCCATCATGACGTTCAGCAGTGCGGAGCGAATGATCACCGGCTAGCCCTTGAACCGCTCGACATAGGAACAGTCGGTGGTGTTGACGATGATCACCTCGCCCTCTTCCAGGAAGGGGGGGACCAGGATCTTCATGCCGTTTTCCAGCTTGGCGGGCTTGTAGGACGACGACGCCGTCTGGCCCTTCACCACCGGATCGGCCTCGACCACCTTCATCACCACCTTTTCCGGCAGGGTGATGGAGACCGGCGAGCCCTCGACGAAGTCCACCTCGACCACCATGCCGTCCTGCAGGAAGCCGATGGTGTCGCCCAGGGTGTCGTTGGGCATGGTGAACTGCTCGAAGCTCTCGGAATCCATGAAGGTCATGTTGGAGTCGTCCTTGAACAGGAACGTGCACTCCTTGGCCTCGACGTTGCACTTCTCGATGGTGTCGGCGGTGCGCCAGCGCTCGTTGGTCTTGTTGCCGGTGCGGATATCACGCATCTCGACGGTGATGAAGGCGCCGCCCTTGCCGGGCTGGACGATCTGAGTCTTCAGCACCGCGTACTGGCGGCCATTGTGTTCCAGGATGTTGCCGGGACGAATCAGGTTGGCATTGATCTTCATGGGAGTTCCAACAGGGCTGACGGAAATTTGGCGCGGACCCTATCAGGTCGACTGCGGGAAGGCAAGAATACCCGTCATTCCGGCGAAACTGGGAAACCGGACCGATTGATGCGCCGCAGATCAATGAGTGTTTTCAGCGTAACCGTAAGATTACGCATACCCTCAAAGATTGCCGCCGGATATTCTTCATTTCAAATTCCAGTTTTGGGGCGCTTCGGAATGGAAATGACGTTCGACCAGGGGCTTCACCTGGCGGCGCGGCTGTGCGAGCAGGGCGTGTTCAATCAGGCCGCCGATCTCTTGACCAAACTTCTCGGCATTTCGCCCAACCATCCCGACGCCCTGTTCCTGAGGGGCCATGTGCATCTTCGCACCGGGGAAATTGGTCCCGGCATCGAGCGTATGCGCAGGGCCGTCGGGACGGCGCCGCACCGGTCCGATTTGAAATCGGCTCTTTGCGGGGCGCTGTTCACGGCCGGAGACATTCCCGGACTCTTTCTCCTGGCCGCCGATGCCATCGTGACGGCAGAGGGCAAATCGCTTCCCGAGGCCCTTTACCTGATGATCGCCGCCACCGAACGGACGGCCATCTCCGCCCCTCCGTTCGCCGCCTGTCGAACCCTCGTCGCGGGAATCGGTACAAAGCCCGGCGATCGCCTGATGGACATGCTGGCGGCCGGACAGCGCTCGATTCCGCCCGAGCAGATGCCGGCCGTCTACCTTGGGCTGGCCTACATTCTACATTGCGGCGGCGCCGACGATGATGCCGTCGAGATGCTCGGACGGGCCGGTTCCGCGTTGGAAGTCACGTCCCCGCCGCCGCCATCCGAGACGAACTACGCCGACCTGGCCGCGACTTACGACGACAATTCCCTGCATCGCGGCTGTAACGATATGATGATGTCGGTCATCGAGGCCCATCTGCCCGCACACGTCGCCAGCATCCTCGACGCATGCTGCGGCACCGGACTGCTGGGCACATTCCTGCGCCCCCGGACCAAGTATCTGAGCGGTTTCGACCTGTCGGCGGAGATGCTGGACCTGGCGCGGGCAAGGTCCGTCTATGACAGCCTGACGGTCGCCGACGCCAGTTCGGACACCGCCGTACCGGCCGGGCCGTTCGATGCCGTGGTCAGCAGCGCGGCCCTCCATCACATCGAGGATCTGAGGCCGTTCATCAGCAACGCCGCACGGCGGCTGCGCTCTGGCGGATATCTCATATTCTCTACGGAGGCCACCACCGACCGGAGCCATCGTGGAGTTTCCGGGGTCGGCGGATTTGCACACAGCCGGGCATACCTTTTGGCGGCGGCCGAGGCGGCCGGCCTCGAGACGATCTCGATCTCCCTGCGCTTGCACCGCCGCTATCCCGGATTCTACGCCGTCTTCCGCAGACCCTAAGCGCGCTCCGCGTAATCATGGAGACGCCCACCGGGATCGGCCACCGTCCCAGCCTCCCCATCCCAGTATTGCGGCCCCACCGGCACCTTGCCCGCGCCGCCGGGGATGTCGAGCACATAGGTGGGCTGGGCGATGCCCGACAGTCGGCCGCGAAGGCTGCGCATCAGGGCCTGCCCCTCCTCGATGGTCGGGCGGAAGTGGCTGGTGCCGGGCGCCAGGTCGGGATGGTGCAGATAATAGGGCCGCACCCGGTTCCGCACCAGGGCGCGGAACAGCTCGTCCAGCACGGAAACGCTGTCGTTGACGCCTTTCAGCAGCACGGTCTGGGACAGCAGCGGCACCCCGGTGCGGGCCAGACGCTCCAGACCGCCGCGCGCCAGGGGCGACAACTCGTGCGGATGGTTGACGTGCACCGCCAGCCACACCGGCTTGTCGCCTCCGCCCAAGACACGCGCCAGATCGGGCGTGACCCGCTCCGGGTCGCTGACCGGCACGCGGGAATGGATGCGGATCAGCTCCACATGGGCAATGGCTCCGATGCGGCCCAGCAGGGCCGCCAGCCGCGGGGGCGGCAGCATCAGGGGATCGCCGCCGGTCAGAATCACTTCGCGGATCTCCGGGCGCCCGGCCACATACGCCAGGGCGGTATCGATCTCCGCCTCGGTCATGGTGGCGTCGCCATCGCCCACCCGGGCACGGCGGAAGCAGAAGCGGCAATAGACCGGGCAGACCAGCAGCGGCGTCAGCAGCACCCGGTCGGGGTAGCGGTGGACGAGCCCCTTCACCGGGCTGTAGGCTGCGTCGCCGATGGGGTCGGCCAGCTCTTCCGGCGTGGTCACCAGTTCCTCGGCCGAGGGCACGTATTGCCGGGCGATGGGGTCGGCCGGGTCGGCGGGATCGATCAGATCCACCACCGCCGGCGTCAGCGCCACCGCGTAGGCCTCGGCGACGCCGGCCACCGCCTCGACGGACGGGATCAGCCCGGCGTCATGCAGGTCTTGGGCGGTGCGTAGGGTTCGGCGGCTCGACATGGGGTCCCTAGATAGAGGAAAAGGCCATGGCAGGTAAAGAATGGTGGCGACCCGAGGTGTTCGCCCGGCGCAAGGCGGCCCTGGACCTGCGCGGCCGCGTGGTCAACGCCACCCGCGCCTTCTTCGCCGCCCGCGACTTCGCCGAGGTCGAGACTCCCTGTCTGCAGGTCTCGCCGGGCCTGGAGCCCCATCTCAAGGCCTTCGCCACCGCCTTTGCCGATCCCTTCGGCGGGCCGGACCGGCCGCTTTACCTTCACACCAGCCCCGAATTCGCCATGAAGAAGCTGCTGGTGGCGGGCGTGCCGCGCCTGTACCAGCTGGCCAAGGTTTTCCGCAATGCCGAGCGCTCGGCCACCCATCACCCGGAATTCACCATGCTGGAATGGTACCGGGCCGGAGCCTCCATCGAGGATCTGATGGCCGACACCGAGGCCCTGGTCCGAGATTGCGCCAAGGCCGCCGGCGTCGGCCTGTTGCGGCGCCGGGGGACCACCTGCGACCCCTTCGCCCCCTGGCGGCGGCTGTCGGTGGCCGAGGCCTTTGCCGAATACGCCGGCATCGACGTGCTGGCCAGTGCCCCCGACCCTTGGTCGCCCGACCGGTCGGTCCTGGCCACCGAGGCGGCGCGCATCGGCCTCTCGGTCAGCCCGTCGGACAGTTGGGAGGATATCTTCTTCAAGGTGATGCTGGACCGGGTCGAGCCCCATCTCGGCTTCGACCGACCGGTCATCCTCCATTCCTACCCGGTCTCCATGGCGGCGCTGTCGCGCCCCTCGCCCGCCGACCCCCGGGTGGCCGAGCGCTTCGAGGCCTATGCCCTGGGCGTGGAGCTGTGCAACGCCTTCGGTGAGCTGACCGACCCCGCCGAACAGCGCCGCCGCTTCACCGCCGACATGGACCTGAAGCAGGCCCTGTACGGCGAGCGCTATCCCCTGGACGAGGATTTCCTGACGGCCCTGGACGCGGGCATGCCGGACTCCGCCGGCATCGCCCTAGGCTTCGACCGGCTGGTGATGCTGCTGGCGGGGACGGAGACCATCGACGACGTGCTGTGGGCGCCGGTGGCCGGCTAGATCACATTTTCCGTCGTCATCCCGAGCGAGAGCGAGGGATCTCCGCTTGGCATGGCGGTGCCTATTCCGAGACGCCGGACCAGGACGAGATCCCTCCTCCCCCAGGTCGTCGGGATGACAGGCAAATGCCCCCGCTAGATCACATCCGCCAGGGTCTTGCCGTCGAACACGGCCAGAAACGCCGCCAGGGCGCTGTCGACCAGGCCGCGCAGGCGGCAATCGGCGATGGGACAGGAATCGCAGGGCTCGTGACAGGGCAGCAGGGCCAGATTCTCCTGCTGGCGGAACAGATGGCCGAGATCGATGGCCTGGGGCTCGCGGCCCAGGCGCAGGCCGCCATGCTTGCCCCGCACGGTCTGGATGTGCCCCAGCTCGGCCAGGGAGCGGACGATCTTTTTCAGGTGCTCGGCCGAGATATCGTAATACTCGGCCACTTCGCGCACCGTCACCACCCGGTCGGGATGCCGCGACAGATAAATCAACAAACGGATGGAGAAGTCGGTGAACTGAGTGATCTTCATTGTGCCCCGCCCCTGGGTCCCGGATCGGGATCCATGGTGCTACAGGCGGCCGACCCGTTCAACGACCTTGGCGACCAGACGGGTGATTTCCCCCCGGTCGCCCAGCGGCGCCAGGCTTTCCAGATCCCCCAGCAGCGAGTAGAGCACCTCCTCGCCGAACATGCCGCACTTGCCGCGCATGGCATGGGCATGATCGGCCAGGGCAGCGCGGTCCCGCCCCTCGGCCAGGCTGCGCAGGGTCTGCTGGTCCTTGAGCATCTCGGCCATGAAGGTGGGCAGCAGATGCTCGAGACCGGTGGGAATGTTCAGTCCGGCGGTCAGGCTGCCATCGGCCGGAGCCATGTCGGTATTGGCGGCCGGCAGCATCTCGGCCATGGCGGCCAGCAATTCCGACCGGGCGATGGGCTTGGTGAGAAAGCGGTCGAATCCGGCCTGCCGCGCCCTCTCCCGGCTCTCCTCGGAATCGTCGACGGTCAGCGCGATCAGCGGCACCGGGTCCAGGTGGTTGGCGGCCTCGAACAGCCGGACGGCCCTGGCCACCTCGAAGCCATCCACGCCGGGCATGCACAGATCGAACACCATCAACTGGTGCCGGTTGCCTCCGTCCTTGCGCACGGCGGTGGCCTTGGCGATGGCCTGGGTTCCGTCGGCGGCCTCGTCGATAACGCAGCCGGTGCCTTCGAGGAAGTCGCGAAACACCAGCCGTACCAGTTCCACATCATCGGCGAACAGCACCCGGACACCGTGGGGCGCCACGCCGGCCATCCCTTCGGGCTCGGGCAGGCCCAGGCGTTCGAGCACGAACTCGCGGAACCGCGGCCCGCTGAGCGGCGGCGAGAAGTAATAGCCCTGGGCCACGTCGCAGCCCTGGGCGGTGATGAAGTCCAGCTGCTGCTTGGTCTCCACCCCCTCGGCCACCACTTCGAGATGAAGGGAGTGGCCCAGCGCGATGATGGCTTCGACCATGGTGGCGTCGTCGCTGTGATCGCCCATGTCGGCGATGAACGAGCGATCGATCTTCAGCACATCCACCGGGAAGCTCTTTAGGTAGGACAGCGAGGAATAGCCGGTGCCGAAATCATCCACCGACAGGCTGACGCCCAGCGTGCGGATGGCCTCCATCTTGGCCAGGATCTCCTCGCCGTTGGACAGCAGCAGCCCCTCGGTGATCTCGATGGTCAACAGCCAGGGCGGCAGACGAGTGTCTTCCAGGGCGCGGCGGATGATGCCGACGATGTCGCCCTGCTGGAACTGGCGCGGCGAAATGTTGACGGCGATATTGATCTCGCCCAGCCCCATGCCCTGCCAGACCAGCGCCTCGCGGCAAGCGGCGGTCAGCAGCCATTCGCCGATGGGGCGGATCAGGCCGATTTCCTCGGCCAACGGCACGAACTGGTCGGGGCTGACCACACCGAGATAGCGGTTGTGCCAGCGCAGCAACGCCTCGGCCGCGTTGACCTTGCCCGACTTCACGTCCACCAGTGGCTGGAACACCAGATGGAACTCGCCCTGGGACAATGCCCCGGACAGCTCGTCCGCCAGGCGCGAGCGGGCCTGGGCGCGAGCGTCCATGGCTGGAGTGAAGAAGCGGAAGGTGTTGCGGCCGGCCTGCTTGGCCTGCTGCAGCGCCGCCGTGGCGTTGCGCATCAGCGAATCCACGTCCTCGCCGTCGCCGGGCCACATGCAGACACCGATGGAACACGAGATCAGGATGTGGTGATGCTCGACCACGAAAGGCTCCTGCAGCACCTCCAGAACAGAGCGGATCACCGCCTCCACCTCGGCGGTGGCCCGCACGCCCGACAGCACCACGGTGAACTCGTCGCCGCCGAAGCGCGCCGCCGTATCGCCCTGGCGCAGGCAGTTCTGGAAGCGGCGCGCCGCCTCCTGCAACACCTTGTCGCCGATCCAGTGGCCCAGGGAATCGTTGATGTTCTTGAAGCCGTCCAGGCCGATGAACAGCATGGCCACCTTGGAGCCCTCGCGACCCGCCAGGACCAGGGCCTGCAGCAGGCGGTCGAGGAACAGGTTGCGGTTGGGCAATTCGGTCAGCGGGTCGAAATTGCTGCGCTGCCAAAGCTGTTCTGCGGTCTCGCGCGCCTCGGTGACGTCGCGGAATACGGCGATACGGCGCGCCACTTTGCCGTCGGCGCCGCGCTGGGAGGTGATGGACAGCCACAGCCGCACCGGACGGCCGTCCTTGTGGCGGTCGACGACTTCACCCTGCCATTGGCCGGTCGTGGAAAGCTGATCCCACATCTCCTGGTAGAAGGCGGGGTCATGGAAGCCCGAGCTGAGCATGCGCGGATCGTTGCCGATGGCTTCCTCGGCCGCATAGCCGGTGATGGCGGTAAAGGCGGGATTGACCGCGATGATGCGATTGGCGGCATCGGTGGCGAACATGCCTTCGAAGGCATTATCGAACACGGCCTGATAGAGCGAGAGACGCTCCACCTGCTGCGACAGCTCCTCCACCCGCCGCTGCGGCGATTTCCCTTTAGCCTCGACCACGGTGCCCCCAAAAAACGGCTGCAAGGAGCATGGCCTCGAACCACTTTCAACGCAAGAGGGCTGAGGCCGTGGCGCTGCATCGAATTGTCACGAAACCGGCGGCCGCCGGCCCAGCAGCAAGGGGGAAAGCTGGCGAAAATCATCGATAACCCAGTCGGCGCCCAATTCGGCCACCGGCCCGTGGCAATAGCCGAAGGAGAGGGCCACGCTGCGCACGCCCGCCGCCCGCGCCGACACGATGTCGTTGGCGGAATCCCCCACCATCACCGCCCGGTCGGCGGCCACGCCCAGGCGGTCGAGGATGCAGGTGACATGCGCGGGATCTGGCTTGATGGCCGGAGCGTCATCGGCCCCCACCACCAGGTCGAACCAGCGCCCCAGGTCCAAGGCCGCCAGAATCTCGGCGGTGGCGCGGGACGGCTTGTTGGTGCACACGGCAAGGGTCAGGCCGGCCGCCTTCAGGTCCGCCAGGGTCTCCGGCACGCCGGGCCAAGGCCGGGTGCTCTCCGCCGAGCGCGGCTCGTAATCGGCCAGGAAACGATCGAGGTAAGGCTCCACCTTCGGGCCCGGCATGCCGCCGGTGGCGGTGAAGGCCCGCATCACCAGCGTCCCCGCTCCGTCGCCCACGAAGGACATCACCGTACGGTCGTCCAGAGCCCCTCGCCCCTCGGAGGCCAGCAACCGGTTGACCGCCGCCACCAGATCGGGAAGCGAATGAATCAGGGTGCCGTCCAGGTCGAACAGCACCGCCTGCAATCCCATGCCCATTGAAACCTTCCGAAACAAAGATTGACTTGGCCCACTCGGGCCTTTTGTGGCACCTTCCGGCCACAACCGCAACAGATTGGGTCCAGCCCGCATCATGGCTTCCAGCAAGCTCGCCGTCATCGTCCTTGCCGCCGGCATGGGCACGCGCATGAAGTCGTCGCTCCCCAAGGTGATGCACCCGCTGGCGGGACGGCCCATGGTGAGCCATCTGCTCGACACCGTGTCGGGGCTTTCGCCCGACCGCATGGTGGTGGTGGTCGGACCCGACATGGAGCTGGTCGGCAAGACCGTCGCCCCCTTCCCCACTGTCATCCAGGCCGACCGGCTGGGCACCGGCCATGCCGTGTTGCAGGCCAAGGCGGCGCTGGGGCAGTTCGACGGCGACGTGCTGGTGCTTTACGGCGACACGCCGCTGATCACCCGCGCCACGCTGGAGCGCATGCTGGCCGAGCGCCGGGGTCCCCGTGACCCGGCGGTGGTAGTGCTGGGCTTCAAGCCTCAGGACCCCGGCCATTACGGCCGCCTGGTGGTGGGTGCCGAAGGGCTGAAGGCCATCGTCGAATACCGCGACGCCACCCCCGACCAGCGCGAGAATCCGCTGTGCAATTCCGGCGTCATGGCCATCGACGGCAATCGTCTCTGGAGCCTGATCGAGCGGGTCGACAACAAGAACTCCAAGGGTGAGTACTATCTGACCGACATCGTCGCCCTGGCCCGCGCCGACGGCGCCACCTGCACCCATGTGGAGGGCGACGAGGCCGAGCTGCTGGGCGTCAACGCCCGATCGGAACTGGCGGTGGCCGAAGCCCTGGTCCAGGCCCGCCTGCGCGAGGCCGCCATGGATAACGGCGCCACCCTGATCGACCCCGCCACCGTCTGGTTCTCGTGGGACACCAAAATCGGCCGCGACGTCACCATCTGGCCGCATGTGGTGTTCGGCCCCGGCGTCACCGTGGGCGACAACGTGGAGATCAAGGGCTTTTGCCATTTCGAGGGCTGCATGGTCGAGGCGGGCGTAGCCGCCGGCCCCTTCACGCGGCTGCGCCCCGGCGCCGAAATCGGCGAAGGCGCCCATATCGGCAATTTCGTCGAGGTCAAGAAGGCCACGGTCGAAGCCGGCGCCAAGATCAACCATCTGGCCTATGTGGGCGATGCCCGCGTCGGGGCCGGCGCCAATGTGGGGGCCGGCACCATCACCTGCAATTACGACGGCTTCAACAAGTCGTTCACCGATATCGGCGCGGGGGCCTTCATCGGCTCCAACACCTCGCTGGTCGCGCCGGTGAAGGTGGGCGACGGTGCCGTGGTCGGCGCCGGCTCGGTGATCACCAAGGAAGTGACTCCAGGCGCGCTGGCGGTGGCGCGCGGCTCGCAGATGGAGCTGAAGGGCTGGGCCGAGCGCTTCCGCGCCCAGCAAGCCGCCAAGAAAGCGAAGAAGGACTAGACGCCATGTGCGGCATCGTCGGAATCATCGGCAAAGTGGAAGCGGCCCCCCTCCTGGTGGAGGGATTGCGGCGCCTGGAATATCGCGGCTATGACTCGGCGGGCATCGCCACCCTGGTGGACGGCCAGATCGAGCGCCGCCGCGCCGAAGGCAAGCTGGCCAATCTCGAAGCCCTGCTGAAGACCCGGCCGGTGGGCGGGCTGATCGGCATCGGCCACACCCGCTGGGCCACCCACGGCGTGCCCAACGAGCGCAACGCCCACCCCCATGCCACCAAGCGGGTGGCGGTGGTGCACAACGGCATCATCGAGAACTTCCACGAGTTGAAGGCCGAACTGTCGGCCAAGGGCCAGGTGTTCGAGAGCGACACCGACACCGAGGCAGTGGCCCAGCTCATCGACTATCATCTCGCCCAGGGCATGGGGGCCGAGGACGCCACCGCCAAGGCCCTGGAGCGTCTGCAGGGCGCCTTCGCCCTGGGCATCGTCTTCGCCGGGCGGCCCGACATGATGATCGCGGCGCGGCAGGGCTCGCCGCTGGCCATCGGCTATGGCGCGGGCGAGATGTATCTGGGCTCGGACGCCCTGGCGCTGGCGCCGCTGACCCAGAAGATCGCCTATCTCAACGATGGCGACTGGGCGGTGCTGACCGCCGAGACCGTGGTCATCCGCGACCGCACCGGCGCCACCGTCACCCGCGAGGTGCGCCAGACCCAGTTCTCGGGCGCCATGATCGGCAAGGGCGAGCACCGCCACTTCATGCTCAAGGAAATCTTCGAGCAGCCCGAAGTGGTGAGCAACGCGCTCAACACCATGCTGAACCCGGCCGACCGCACCATCACCCTGCCCCGGCTGCCCTTCGATCTGGCGGCGGTGAAGCGGGTGCGGATCATCGCCTGCGGCACCTCGTTCTACGCCGGTTCGGTGGCCAAGTACTGGATCGAGAAGCTGGCCCGCCTGCCGGTGGAAGTGGATATCGCCTCCGAGTTCCGCTACCGCTGCCCGCCCATGGAGGCCGATGGCCTGGCCATCTTCATCTCCCAGTCGGGCGAGACCGCCGACACCCTGGCTGCTCTGCGCTATTGCCGCGAGCATGGCCAGCACACCCTGTCCCTGGTCAACGTGCCGGAAAGCACCATCGCCCGCGAATCCGAGGCCGCCCTGCTGACCATGGCCGGCCCCGAGATCGGCGTGGCGTCGACCAAGGCCTTTACCACCCAGCTGACTGTGCTGGCCTGCCTGGCCATCGGCATGGGCCGCGCCACCGGCGCCCTGTCGGCGGAGGCCGAGGCCGATATCTGTCGCTCGCTGTCGGAAATCCCCGCCCGCATCGCCGAAGTGCTGCGGCGCGACGACGACATCCGCGTCATCGCCCAGGGCATCGCCGAGGCCCGCGACGTGCTCTATCTCGGGCGTGGCACCGGCTATCCCATCGCCCTGGAAGGCGCGCTGAAGCTCAAGGAAATCAGCTATATCCACGCCGAGGCCTATGCCGCCGGCGAGCTCAAGCACGGCCCCATCGCGCTGATCGACGATTCGGTCCCGGTCATCGTCATCTGCCCGACCGACGAGCTTTACGAGAAGACGGCCAGCAACGTCCAGGAAGTGGTGGCCCGCGGCGGCCGCGTGGTGTTCTTCTCCGATCGGGAAGGCATCGACCGCCTGTCGGCCAAGGTCTTCTCCTCCATGGCCCTGCCCTCCGTCGACCCGGTGGTCGCACCCATCCTCTACGCTATTCCGGTGCAGTTGCTGGCCTATCACGTGGCCGTCGCCAAGGGCACCGACGTGGATCAGCCCCGCAATCTGGCGAAAAGCGTCACGGTGGAATAAAAACGGGACCCTCGCCCCGGATGGGCCGGGCCATAAGACCCGATACGGTCGTCGGCGGCCCTCTACCGCCCCAGAAGGCTCCGGATCCAGAGGACCGATTGTTCGGCGGTCGGCCGTTTGGCCGGGTCGGGATCGAGGGCTGCGGCGACCCAGTCACGCAGGCCGGCAGGTAGGTCGGGCGCAAGCTCCGGCAAGGGTGGACGGCTCTCATCCCCCGGCAATCGCCCGCCCAGCAGTCGATAGGCCATGGCCGCCGTGGAATACACGTCGGCCTGCCCGTCGACCGCTCCGGTGCCGTCGCGCTGTTCCGGGCTGATGTAGTCGAGGGTTCCGAACCACGCCCTGGGCGCGGCATCTGCTCCGACGCCCCGTCGCGCCATGCCGAAATCGCAAAGCTTGGCCACTCCGCCCTGACGCGCGGTCAGCAGGATATTGGCCGGCTTGATGTCGCGGTGAATGATCCCGCGCCCATGAAGATAGGCCAGGGCCGACAGGACCTGAAACAGGATGGGCAGAGCCACCGCATGACCTAGACGCTGCGGCCGCTCGTCCTCGGCCATCCCCGGCTCGTCCGTGTCAAAGCCGATCAGGCGCGGCAGATTAGCCCGCATGAACGGCAGCACCAGATAGGGCGTGCCGTCCGGCTGGCGGCCGATCTCGTGCACCGGCAGGACATTGATGTGATCCAGGGAGGCCATGATCCGCCCTTCGGCGACGAAGCGCCCCAGCCATTCGCTCCGGCTGAACGGCGGCTCGGGCCTGGCGAGGTCCACGGCGAAGATCTTGATCACCACCGGGCGCCCCAGCGCTTCGTCCGAGGCCAGGATCAGGCGGGAAAAGGCCGTCTCGATCAAGGGCCGGATGACCGTATATCGCCCGATGCTCGCCACCCTGGCCGCTCTCCCATGAAAAAGGGGCCGCCCCGCAGGACGGCCCCCGATCCTAACCCCGATCCTGGGACTACCAGACCACTTTTTCCACGTTGTGGAACTCGATGGTGTCCTGGCTGCCGTCGTGATTGGTGACGACGATGGTGCCGTTGGCATCGTGGGCGCCGTTGGTGGCCTGGGCCACGTGATGGCCCTGGGCATCCACCGACACCGCCCAGCCCGACACACCCTCGATGTTGACCGACGATATCTGGTTGTCATGGGTGAGATCCAGGGTATCGGTCCAATTGGAGCCGCGGCCGCCGTCCACCACGTCATGGCCGAAGCCGAAGTCGAAGAGGAAGGTGTCGTTGCCCTGGTCACCGAACATCACATCGTCGCCGGTGCCGCCGATGATGGTGTCGTTGCCGGCACCGCCATGGATCTGGTCGTTGCCCGATCCGCCATCGAGGACGTCGTTGCCCGATCCGGTGATCTGGATGTTGCCGTTCACCAGCCTGGCGTCGCCGTAGATCACGTCGTCGCCGGCTCCGGCACTGATCACGTCGTTGGTGTCGGACTGGACGATGGACCAGCCGCCGCCCGAGCCGCAACCGCCGCCCGAGAAGCGGTAGGTGGCGCCGCCCTTGCCGCCCAGCAACAGGTCGTTGCCGTTGGTGCCGATGATGTCGTCATTGCCGGCATTGCCCACCAGGGTGATGCCGGGGATGGCGCCGGCCCCGCCGATGGCGCCGTCGCAATGGACGGTATCGCCGACACCGGCCACGTCCAGGTTGGAGGTCTCGGTGGCGTTGGCGGTGACGTGGACATCGAAACCGGCGGTACCGTTGGCCACGTTGAGGTTCAGGGACACGGCGCCGTCGTAATGCGAGGCGTCGACGTTGAAGTCCCAGCTGCCGTCGGTGTTGTGGACCAGGGTGCCCTCGTTGCCGGTGTAGCTGAGGGACGCACCGGTGGTCATGGCATCGATGTGATAGCTGAGCGTCTCGGACCCGTCGGTATCATTGAGATGCCCGGCGAGATCCACATGATAGCCGCTGGACGTATGGCTGACCGACGAGTCGAAGTCGAAGGTCACCGACGATCCCACGTTGTTCAGGCGGGCATAGGTCTCGCTGGAGACGCCGTAATAGCCGCTGGTGGTGCTGGCCCCCGACAGGATGCCGTTTTCCGCCTGGAAGGTCAGGCCGTCCACCTGGATCCTGTCCACCAGGACGTCGCGAGTGTTGTAGCCGTCATTGTCCACGATCTTGATGTCGGCGCCGTTCAGCAACTGGGTGTGCTGCGCGTCGGTCAGGGTCAGCGACACCGACTTGTCGGAACTATAGCTGCGCCCCACCGTGTAGTGGCCGATATTGGTGCCACCCAGGTAGATGTCGAAGCCGGCGGTGCCGCTGCTGGTGTCGTTGACGAACAGGTTGACCACCTTGCTGTCATTGCCCAGATGGGCCACCGAGACGCCGTTGGAGCCGATGGTGGCATCGAAGGTCGCCGCATCTGCCACCGCATCCACATGCAGCGAACCGCTGGTGTGGGTGGCGATGCCCGTGTCGGTCACCACATCGTAATTGACGGTGACATCGCCCGCGAAATTGGCATTGGGGGTGAAGGCATAGCCATCATGCCCGTCCGCATCCACGGCGTGCACGAAGCTTCCCACCACGGCGCCGTGGGAATCCACCGCCGACAGATTGGCCACATGCAGGGTATTGTCCACGTCGGTGGCGTTGGCCAGCAACTGGTCGGTGCGGATGAAGGTCTGGGTATCTTCGTCGCTGCCGCCCAGGCTGGTCGGGCCGGTGACCACGGTGGCGTCGTCGCCCGGATTGAAGTCCAGGTTGACCTTCTGGGTGGTGGTGCCGCCCATGCCGTCCTTGACGGTGACGCTGAAAGTGTCGGTGCCCTTGAAGTTGGCATCCGAGGCGGTGAAGTGGTACTCGCCCGTCGAGCTGTCGATGGTGACGGTGCCGTGCGCCGTCGCCATGGAGGTGATGGGCGTCCCGTTGGTGTTGGTGCCGAACGAGTAGCTCATGGTGTCGCCATCGGAATCGGTGGCGTGCACCACGCCGTCGGCATGGCCGGCGGTATAGTTGCTTTCGACGCTGGTCACCTGCGGCGGGTGGTTGAGGTCGACGTCATTGCCGTCCACCGTCACCCGCAGATCCTCGAAATTGGTGGCCTTGAGGCCGCCCAGACTCTGGAAGGTGAAGCTCTTGCCCGCATTGGCTGGGTTGTCGACGAAGCTGGCGAAGCTCATCAGTTCCAGCCGCACCGCCGTGGTGTACTGGGCCGGGGTCAGGTCGACGTTCAGGGTATCCGTGCCGGCGCCGCCGTCATAGACATCGCCCGCCGTCTGGCCGCCGATGGCCACCACGGTGTCGTCGCCGGTGCCGGTCAGGATGGTGTCCGCCCCGGCCGAGCCGGTGATCACGTCGTTGCCGGCGCCGGTATCGATCACCTCGACCCCGCGGATGGTGGTGCCGGAGAAGTCGAGATAGTCGTTGCCCGACCCGGCCAGCAGGGTGTCGGTGCCGGCACCGCCGTCGATCACCTCGATGGAGCGCATGTTGCCGAGATTGCTGGTCACCGAGATGACGTCGTTGCCCGAGCTGCCCAGGACGGTATCCGTCCCCGAACCGCCGTCATAGATGTCGCCGGTGCTCTCGCTGGCGCCCGACACCTTGAAGGTGTCGTTGCCCGCGCCGCCATACATGGTGTCGGCCCCGACGCCGCCGGTGATGGTGTCGTTGAACCCGCCCGAGAACGAGACGTTGAACGAGCTGTTGGTCACCGCCGTGCTGGTGCCGTCCAGGGTGGTCACCGCCACGTCGACGGTGCCGCCTATGCCGTTGTTCGAGGTCAGGGTAAGGCCGGTGAGATCGCCGGGAGCCAGGGTCCAGGTGCCGTCGCCGTTGTCGTGGCCATGGTTGAGGACCGCGCCGCCCGGCAGGTTCGACAGGGTGATGGAGGACACCGATTCACCGGAAATCGCCGCGGCCGAGATGTTGAGGGCGACCGTCACCTCGGTGTCACCCGACGGGTCGTCGCCGTACAGGATATCGTTGGCGCTGCTGCCGTTGATGATGTCCGAGCCCGAACCACCCTCGGCATAGCCGCCGCTGGCGGTGAAAGTCGCGCCCGACTGCGCCGCCATGCTGGCGTCCTGGGCATTGATGGTCGCCGCGTCGGCCTGGGCATTGACGGTGATGGCCACCGTCTGGTTGACCGTGCCGCCATGGCCGTCCGACACCTGGACGGTGAAACTGTCCGTGCCGTGCCAGTTGCTGTCCGAGGCGGTGAAGGTGTAGTCGCCGCTGGCGTTGACCGCCAGAGTGCCGTGATGGCCGGCGGCGGCGTTGTCGGTGACGCTGTAGGAGAGCGTGTCGCCGGCATCCACGTCACCCGCCGAGATATGGCCGGTCACCACGGAACGGGCGCTGGTGATGCTCTCGTTGCCGGTACCGCCGGTCACCCCGGTCACCACCGGCCCGTCATTGCTTCCTGTGACGGTTACGGCGACGGTTCCGAGGTTGCTGTCGGCGCCGTGGTTGTCGGTGGCGACGACCTTGAAGCTGTCGGTGACCGAGGCGCCGACGCCGAGGCTGGCGTTGGCGGCGTTAGGGGTGAAGGTGTAGTCGCCGGTGGCGGCGTTGATGCTGACGGTGCCGTGGTCGGTGACCAGGCTGCCGACATGGTTGCCGTTGGCGTCGACCAGCGAGTAGCTGAGGGTGTCGCCGGGGGTGTCGGAGCCGGTGACGTGGCCGGTGACGGCGCTGTGATCGTTGGCCGTCGCCGCGTTGGCGGTGGTGAGCGTCGGGGCGCCGTTCTCCACGGTGACGTTGACGGTCTCGGTGGCGGTGCCGCCGTGGCCGTCCGACACGGTGATCTTGAAGGTGTCGGTGCCGCTGTAATTGCCGCTGGGCGTATAGGTGAAGGTGCCGTCGGTGTTGACCACCACGGTGCCGTGCTGCGGTCCGCTGGTGCCGGTGCCCACCGCATAGGACAGGTGGTCGCCGTCGGAATCGGTGACGCCGGCCGCGCCGGTGATGGTGGCGCCCATGGCGCCGTGCACCGAGGTGGCGTCGCCCGCATCCGGCCCGTGGTTGGACAGGTCGTCATGCACGGTGGCCGAAGCGGTGGACGAGGCCACGCTGGTGCCGTCGGTGGCCACCGCCGTCACGTTGACGTTGAGGTCGCCGTTGAAGCCGGCCGGAGTCTTGACCGACAGGCCGCCCAGCTGGGCCGGGTTGAGGGAGTACGAGCCGTCGGCGCCGGCCACCAGGGCCACGCCGTTCTGATACAGGGTCGAGCCCGAGGGCAGGCCGGAGATTTTGACCGCATGGCCTTCCGAGCCGTCCATGTCGGGGAAGCTGGCCGAGACGGTGAGCGGATGGGTCGCCGTCGGCGCCGCATTGCCCCAGGTCACCGACATGTTGACGTCGTTGTAGTCGCGGTCGCCGCCGCCGGTCAGGTCTTCCCAGTTCTGGTTGCCCGACACCGCGCTGGTGTCCTCGCTATGGACCATGTGGTCGCCGTTGAGCGCGCTCTTGTCGAACAGCACCTTGGTCCCGGCGCCCGAGAGCACGTGGCCGGCGCTGTCGCTGGCCTGCCAGTTGCCCGACGCATCCTTGGAGAAGGTCAGCGCCGCGCCATTGGCCAGGCCGGAATTCTGGCTGCCGCCGTCGGGGATCAGGAAGAAGCCGACCCGGTCGGGATCGACGCCGCTGATGGTCACCGAAGCGCCGGGCGAGGCATGCACGTTGGACCAGATCACGCCACCCGAAGTCGGGTTGCCGCTGTCGTCCATGACGTAATAGCCATAGGTGTTGTTGTAGCCGGCCGAGGCCGTGCTGTCCAAATTGGTGACGGTGAAGCTGCCGTTGGGGGTCTCCACCGGGGCGCCGATGGCCACCGACACCGTGGCCCGGTCGGCCACCGCGTCCACGTCCAGCGCCGCCGAACCGGTGGTGGTGCCGCCATGGCCGTCGCTGACGGTATAGCTCACATCCACATGGCCGCTGAAAGTCTCGGTGGGCGTGAAGGTGTAGGTGCCGTTGCCGTTGTCGACGATGCTGCCGTGGGCCGCCGACAGGTTGCTCACCGACAGGGTGTCGTGGGCATCGGTGTCATGGGCGTTGGCCAGCAGCTGCGCCTTGGTGAAGGTGACGGAATTGTCCTCGGCCGTGTGGCCGAGACCCACCGCGCCGCTCACCGTCGGGCCGTCATTGGAGCCGGTGATGGTGACGCTGACGTTCTGGGTGGCGGTGCCGTCGGCCGAGGCCACGGCGAAGGTCTTGGTCATGGACTCGCCGGCSCCCAGGGCCTGCACGTCGGCATTGGCCGAGTTGACCTGGAAGGTCCACTGGCCGTTCTCGCCGATGGAGAAGGTGCCCTGATCGGTCTGCACCGTCTGGGCGGTCACATGGGCCTGACCGTGATCCACGTCGGCGACGCTCAGCGTGCCGGTGGCGCGGCCGTTGCCGTCCTCGGCCACCGCGCCGGTGGTCGAGCCCGAGATGGTGGCGGAGTCATTGGCGCCGTTGATGGTCACCGTCACGTTCTGGGTGGCGGTGCCATCGGCCGAGGCCACGGCGAAGGTCTTGGTCATGGACTCGCCGGCCCCCAAGGGCCTGCACGTCGGCATTGCCCGAGTTGACCTGGAAGGTCCACTGGCCGTTCTCGCCGATGCTGAAAGTGCCCTGATCGGTCTGCACCGTCTGGGCGGTCACATGGGCCTGACCGTGATCCACGTCGGCCACGTTGAGGGTGCCGGTGGCACGGCCGTTGCCGTCCTCGGCCACCGCGCCGGTGGTCGAGCCCGAGATGGTGGCGGAGTCATTGGCGCCGTTGATGGTCACCGTCACGTTCTGGGTGCGGTGCCATCGGCCGAGGCCACGGCGAAGGTCTTGGTCATGGACTCGCCGGCGCCCAGGGCCTGCACGTCGGCATTGCCCGAGTTGACCTGGAAGGTCCACTGGCCGTTCTCGCCGATGCTGAAAGTGCCCTGATCGGTCTGCACCGTCTGGGCGGTCACATGGGCCTGCCCCTGATCCACATCGGCGACGTTGAGCGTGCCGGTCACCGAGCGGTTACCGTCCTCGCCCACCGTGCCCACGCTGGTGCCGGTGATCACCGCGCCGTCATTGCTGCCGGTGATGGTGACGCCCACGGTCGAGGGCGCGCTGGTCATGGTGCCGTCGGTGGCCACGACCTTGAAGCTGTCGGTCTGCACGTCGCCAGCCCGCAGGCTCTGCGCGTCGGCATTGGGGGTGAAGGTGTACTCGCCGGTGGCCGAGTTGATGGTCACCGTGCCATGGGCGGTCGACAGGCTGTCCACCTGGTTGCCGCTGGCATCCATCAGGTGGTAGCGCACGCTGTCGCCCACGTCCTGGTCGGTCCCGACCACGCGGCCGGCGCCCGAATGATCCTCGTCGGTGCTCACCGCCGTGGCGCTGGTCACCGTCGGAGCGTTCTCCAGCGAGACGTCGCGGCCGTCCACCGTCAGCTTCAGGCTTTCCCAGTTCTTGGCGTCAACACCCAGGGTGTTGAAGTGGAAGCTTTGGCCGGCATGGGCCGGATCGGCGATGAAGGACTGGAACTGCTGCAGCTCGGCGCGCACCGCCGCGGTGTATTGCGACCCGGAAAGGTCGATGCGCAGCGTGTCGGTGCCGGTGCCGCCGTCGTAATTGTCGCCCGCCGACTGGCCGCCCTTGATGATGCCAAGGTCGTTGCCGGCGCCCGCGTCGATGGTGTCGGCGCCATAGCCGCCGTCCAGGGTATCGGCGCCATCGCCGCCCCGCAGCGTATCGTTGCCCGAAGCGCCATACAGCACGTCGTTGCCGGTGCCGCCGTCGATGACGTCGTTGCCGGCATTGCCCATCAGTACGTCGTTGCCGGCGCCGCCGTCGATGGTGACGTCGCCATAGGTGTACTTGCTCGACGTCAGGTCGACCACCGTCGTTGCCCTCGCCGGCCACAATGCTCTCGATGCCGTCGATGCGCGCGCCGCCGGTGGGCGAGCCGCTATAGCCGTCGTCCAGGAACAGAGCGTCATTGCCCGAGCCCATCACCAGGGTGTCGGTGCCGGCGCCGCCGCGGAACACGTCCTGGCTGTCGTTGTCACCGGTGATGGTATAGGTCTCGTTGGTGCCCGCATGGGTGGTATCACCCACGTTCTGCGACACGAAACCGCCGCTCCAGGTCCCGTCGGTCGAGTAGTTCAGCACGTCGTTGCCGTCGCCGCCCTCCAGCAGGTCGGCGCCCGCGCCGCCCGTCAGGGTGTCGTTGCCGGCCCCGCCGAACAGGGTGTCGTTGCCCGCCCCGCCGTCCAGGGTGTCATTGCCGGCGGCCGTGCCGCTGAAGCTGACGTCGAAGCTGGTGGTGGTGGTCGCGGTCGAGCCGTTGGACGCCTCGGTCGAGGTCGCCGTCACGCTCAGATGCAGGGCGGTGCCCTCGGTGGTGGTCACGCTGAGGCCCGTCAGCTGCGCCGGAGTCAGAGTCCAGGTGCCGTCGGAATTATGGGTGCCCGCAGACAGGCTCGCCCCGGCCGGCAGACCGCCGATGGTCACGCTGCCCAGGGATTCCGAACCGTCGGTGTCGCTCAGGCGGTCGCTGATGTTCAGCGGAACCGTCACGCTGCCGGTGCCGTCGCCATACAGCACGTCGTCGCCCGACGAGCCGTTGACCACGTCATTGCCCGAACCGCCGCTCAGGGTGTCGTTGCCGGTGGTGCCGTTCAGGGTCTGAGCCTGGCCGGCTCCCAGGTCGACGGTAATGTTCGACGCCGACAGGACCGGCGAATCCGCCACCGCGGCCATGCCGAAATGGGCCGTGCCCGCCGTGCTGCCGCCCTGGCCGTCGCTGACCGTGTAGGACAGGTCGACGTTGCCGCTGAAATCATGGTTCGGCGTGAAGGTATAGGTGCCGTCATGGTTGTCGGTGATGGTGCCGTTGCTGGCCGACAGGTTCGACACCGACAAGGTATCGCCGTCCACGTCATGGGCGTTGCCCAGCAGGTCGCTGGCCTTGATGGTCACCGAGCGGTCCTCGGTCCCCGAGGCCAGCGTCACATCGCTGGTGGTCGGGCCGTCATTGACCGAGGTCACGTCGAAGCTGGCCGAACCCGAAGTGGTGCCGCCATGCCCGTCCGACACGGTGTAGGTCACGTTGACCTCGCCGTTGAAGTCGGCATTGGGCGTGAAGGTATAGCTGCCGTCGGCATTCTGGCTGATGGTGCCGTTACCGGCACTGAGATTGCTCACCGACAGGCTGTCGCCATCGATGTCCGAGGCATGGCCCAGCAATTGCTGCGCCGTGAAGGTGATGGAGTGATCCTCGGCGGTCGCGCCGAGATCCACGGGGCCGCTCACCACCGGGCCGTCATTGGACCCGTTGATGGTGACCGTCACTTCCTGGGTGTCGGTGCCGTCGGCGCTGGTGACCGTGAAGGTCTTGGTCATGGACTCATTGGCGCCCAGGGCCTGGACCGCCGGGTCGTCGTTGTTGAGGGCGAACGACCACTTGCCGTCCTCGCCGATGGTGAAGGTGCCCTGATCGGTCTCGACGCTGGTCGCCTGGACATGGGCCTCGCCATTGTCCACGTCGGAGACGTTGAGGGTGCCGGTCGCCGTGCCGGTGCCGTCCTCGCCGACGCCGCCGGCGATGTCGCCGCTGATGGTGGCGCTGTCGTTGCTGCCGTGGATGGTGACCGTCACTTCCTGGGTGTCGGTGCCGTCGGCAGAGGTCACCGTGAAGGTCTTGGTCATGGAATCGCCGGCGCCCAGGGCCTGGACCGCCGGGTCGTCATTGTTGAGCGCGAAGGACCACTTGCCGTCTTCACCGATGGTGAAGGTGCCCTGATCGGTCTCGACGCTGGTGGCCTGGACATGGGCCTCGCCATTGTCCACGTCGGAGACGTTGAGGGTGCCGGTCGCCGTGCCGATGCCGTCCTCGCCGACGCCGCCGGCGATGTCGCCGCTGATGGTGGCGCTGTCGTTGCTGCCGTGGATGGTGACCGTCACTTCCTGGGTGTCGGTGCCGTCGGCAGAGGTCACCGTGAAGGTCTTGGTCATGGAATCGCCGGCGCCCAGGGCCTGGACCGCCGGGTCGTCATTGTTGAGCGCGAAGGACCACTTGCCGTCTTCACCGATGGTGAAGGTGCCCTGATCGGTCTCGACGCTGGTGGCCTGGACATGGGCCTCGCCATTGTCCACGTCGGAGACGTTGAGGGTGCCGGTCGCCGTGCCGGTGCCGTCCTCGCCGACGCCGCCGGCGATGTCGCCGCTGATGGTGGCGCTGTCGTTGCTGCCGTGGATGGTGACCGTCACCTCCTGGGTGTCGGTGCCATCGGCGCTGGTGACCGTGAAGGTCTTGGTCATGGAGTCGCCGGCGCCCAGGGCCTGGACCGCCGGGTCGTCGTTGTTGAGGGCGAACGACCACTTGCCGTCCTCGCCGATGGTGAAGGTGCCCTGGTCGGTCTCGACGCTGGTGGCCTGGACATGGGCCTCGCCATTATCCACGTCGGACACATTGAGGGTGCCGCTGGCCGTAGAGGTGCCATCCTCGCCGACGCCGCCGGCGATGTCGCCGCTGATGGTGGCGCTGTCGTTGCTGCCGTGGATGGTGACCGTCACTTCCTGGGTGTCGGTGCCGTCGGCACTCGTCACCGTGAAGGTCTTGGTCATGGAATCGCCGGCGCCCAGGGCCTGGACCGCCGGGTCGTCGTTGTTGAGCGCGAACGACCACTTGCCGTCCTCGCCGATGGTGAAGGTGCCCTGGTCGGTCTCGACGCTGGTGGCCTGGACATGGGCCTCGCCATTATCCACGTCGGACACATTGAGGGTGCCGCTGGCCGTAGAGGTGCCATCCTCGCCGACGCCGCCGGCGATGTCGCCGCTGATGGTGGCGCTGTCATTGCTGCCGTGGATGGTGACCGTCACCTCCTGGGTATCGGTGCCGTCGGCACTCGTCACCGTGAAGGTCTTGGTCATGGAATCATTGGCGCCCAGGGCCTGGACCGCCGGGTCGTCGTTGTTGAGGGCGAACGACCACTTGCCGTCCTCGCCGATGGTGAAGGTGCCCTGATCGGTCTCGA
Source organism: Paramagnetospirillum magneticum AMB-1 (assembly GCF_000009985.1). Lineage (GTDB taxonomy): Bacteria > Pseudomonadota > Alphaproteobacteria > Rhodospirillales > Magnetospirillaceae > Phaeospirillum > Phaeospirillum magneticum. Next base: position 1,383,965 of record NC_007626.1, on the reverse strand, counting down.
CGCTGGTGGCCTGGACATGGGCCTCGCCGCTGTCCACGTCGGAGACGTTGAGGGTGCCGGTCGCCGTGCCGGTGCCGTCCTCGCCGACGCCGCCGGCGATGTCGCCGCTGATGGTGGCGCTGTCGTTGCTGCCGTGGATGGTGACCGTCACCTCCTGGGTGTCGGTGCCATCGGCGCTGGTGACCGTGAAGGTCTTGGTCATGGAGTCGCCGGCGCCCAGGGCCTGGACCGCCGGGTCGTCGTTGTTGAGGGCGAACGACCACTTGCCGTCCTCGCCGATGGTGAAGGTGCCCTGGTCGGTCTCGACGCTGGTGGCCTGGACATGGGCCTCGCCCGTATCCACGTCGGAGACATGGAGAGTCCCGGTCGCCGTGCTGGTGCCGTCCTCGCCGACGCCGCCGGCGATGTCGCCGCTGATGGTGGCGCTGTCGTTGCTGCCGTGGATGGTGACCGTCACCTCCTGGGTGTCGGTGCCGTCGGCGCTGGTGACCGTGAAGGTCTTGGTCATGGAATCATTGGCGCCCAGGGCCTGCACCGCCGGGTCGTCGTTGTTGAGCGCGAACGACCACTTGCCGTCTTCACCGATGGTGAAGGTGCCCTGATCGGTCTCGACGCTGGTCGCCTGGACATGGGCCTCGCCGCTGTCCACATCCGCCACGTTGAGCGTGCCGGTCGCGGCCTGGGTGCCGTCCTCGCCGACGCCGCCGGCGATGTCGCCGGAGATGGTGGCCGAGTCATTGGACCCGTTGATGGTGACCGTCACTTCCTGGGTGTCGGTGCCATCGGCGCTGGTGACCGTGAAGGTCTTGGTCATGGAATCACCGGCGCCCAGGGCCTGCACCGCCGGGTCGTCGTTGTTGAGGGCGAACGACCACTTGCCGTCCTCGCCGATGGTGAAGGTGCCCTGATCGGTCTCGACGCTGGTCGCCTGGACATGGGCCTCGCCATTGTCCACATCCGCCACGTTGAGGGTGCCGGTCGCCGTGCCGGTGCCGTCCTCGCCGACGCCGCCGGCGATGTCGCCGCTGATGGTGGCGCTGTCGTTGCTGCCGTGGATGGTGACCGTCACCTCCTGGGTGTCGGTGCCATCGGCGCTGGTGACCGTGAAGGTCTTGGTCATGGAGTCGCCGGCGCCCAGGGCCTGGACCGCCGGGTCGTCGTTGTTGAGGGCGAACGACCACTTGCCGTCCTCGCCGATGGTGAAGGTGCCCTGGTCGGTCTCGACGCTGGTGGCCTGGACATGGGCCTCGCCCGTATCCACGTCGGAGACATGGAGAGTCCCGGTCGCCGTGCTGGTGCCGTCCTCGCCGACGCCGCCGGCGATGTCGCCGCTGATGGTGGCGCTGTCGTTGCTGCCGTGGATGGTGACCGTCACCTCCTGGGTGTCGGTGCCGTCGGCGCTGGTGACCGTGAAGGTCTTGGTCATGGAATCATTGGCGCCCAGGGCCTGCACCGCCGGGTCGTCGTTGTTGAGGGCGAACGACCACTTGCCGTCTTCACCGATGGTGAAGGTGCCCTGATCGGTCTCGACGCTGGTCGCCTGGACATGGGCCTCGCCGCTGTCCACATCCGCCACGTTGAGCGTGCCGGTCGCGGCCTGGGTGCCGTCCTCGCCGACGCCGCCGGCGATGTCGCCGGAGATGGTGGCCGAGTCATTGGACCCGTTGATGGTGACCGTCACTTCCTGGGTGTCGGTGCCATCGGCGCTGGTGACCGTGAAGGTCTTGGTCATGGAATCACCGGCGCCCAGGGCCTGCACCGCCGGGTCGTCGTTGTTGAGGGCGAACGACCACTTGCCGTCCTCGCCGATGGTGAAGGTGCCCTGATCGGTCTCGACGCTGGTCGCCTGGACATGGGCCTCGCCATTGTCCACATCCGCCACGTTGAGGGTGCCGGTCGCCGTGCCGGTGCCGTCCTCGCCGACGCCGCCGGCGATGTCGCCGCTGATGGTGGCGCTGTCGTTGCTGCCGTGGATGGTGACCGTCACCTCCTGGGTGTCGGTGCCATCGGCGCTGGTGACCGTGAAGGTCTTGGTCATGGAATCATTGGCGCCCAGGGCCTGGACCGCCGGGTCGTCGTTGTTGAGGGCGAACGACCACTTGCCGTCTTCACCGATGGTGAAGGTGCCCTGGTCGGTCTCGACGCTGGTGGCCTGGACATGGGCCTCGCCCGTATCCACGTCGGAGACATGGAGAGTCCCGGTCGCCGTGCTGGTGCCGTCCTCGCCGACGCCGCCGGCGATGTCGCCGCTGATGGTGGCGCTGTCGTTGCTGCCGTGGATGGTGACCGTCACTTCCTGGGTGTCGGTGCCGTCGGCAGAGGTCACCGTGAAGGTCTTGGTCATGGACTCATTGGCGCCCAGGGCCTGGACCGCCGGGTCGTCGTTGTTGAGGGCGAACGACCACTTGCCGTCTTCGCCGATGGTGAAGGTGCCCTGATCGGTCTCGACGCTGGTCGCCTGGACATGGGCCTCGCCGCTGTCCACGTCGGAGACGTTGAGGGTGCCGGTCGCCGTGCCGGTGCCGTCCTCGCCGACGCCGCCGGCGATGTCGCCGCTGATGGTGGCGCTGTCATTGCTGCCGTGGATGGTGACCGTCACTTCCTGGGTGTCGGTGCCGTCGGCACTCGTCACCGTGAAGGTCTTGGTCATGGAATCATTGGCGCCCAGGGCCTGGACCGCCGGGTCGTCGTTGTTGAGCGCGAACGACCACTTGCCGTCCTCGCCGATGGTGAAGGTGCCCTGATCGGTCTCGACGCTGGTCGCCTGGACATGGGCCTCGCCATTGTCCACATCCGCCACGTTGAGGGTGCCGGTCGCCGTGCCGGTGCCGTCCTCGCCGACGCCGCCGGCGATGTCGCCGCTGATGGTGGCGCTGTCGTTGCTGCCGTGGATGGTGACCGTCACCTCCTGGGTGTCGGTGCCATCGGCGCTGGTGACCGTGAAGGTCTTGGTCATGGACTCATTGGCGCCCAGGGCCTGGACCGCCGGGTCGTCGTTGTTGAGGGCGAACGACCACTTGCCGTCCTCGCCGATGGTGAAGGTGCCCTGGTCGGTCTCGACGCTGGTGGCCTGGACATGGGCCTCGCCCGTATCCACGTCGGAGACATGGAGAGTCCCGGTCGCCGTGCTGGTGCCGTCCTCGCCGACGCCGCCGGCGATGTCGCCGCTGATGGTGGCGCNGTCGTTGCTGCCGTGGATGGTGACCGTCACCTCCTGGGTGTCGGTGCCGTCGGCGCTGGTGACCGTGAAGGTCTTGGTCATGGAATCATTGGCGCCCAGGGCCTGCACCGCCGGGTCGTCGTTGTTGAGGGCGAACGACCACTTGCCGTCTTCACCGATGGTGAAGGTGCCCTGATCGGTCTCGACGCTGGTCGCCTGGACATGGGCCTCGCCGCTGTCCACATCCGCCACGTTGAGCGTGCCGGTCGCGGCCTGGGTGCCGTCCTCGCCGACGCCGCCGGCGATGTCGCCGGAGATGGTGGCCGAGTCATTGGACCCGTTGATGGTGACCGTCACTTCCTGGGTGTCGGTGCCATCGGCGCTGGTGACCGTGAAGGTCTTGGTCATGGAATCACCGGCGCCCAGGGCCTGCACCGCCGGGTCGTCGTTGTTGAGGGCGAACGACCACTTGCCGTCCTCGCCGATGGTGAAGGTGCCCTGATCGGTCTCGACGCTGGTCGCCTGGACATGGGCCTCGCCGGAGTCAACGTCGGAGACGTTGAGGGTGCCGGTGGCCGTGCTGGTGCCGTCCTCGCCGACGCCGCCGGCGATGTCGCCGCTGATGGTGGCGCTGTCATTGCTGCCGTGGATGGTGACCGTCACCTCCTGGGTGTCGGTGCCGTCGGCACTCGTCACCGTGAAGGTCTTGGTCATGGAATCATTGGCGCCCAGGGCCTGGACCGCCGGGTCGTCGTTGTTCAGCGCGAAGGACCACTTGCCGTCTTCACCGATGGTGAAGGTGCCCTGATCGGTCTCGACGCTGGTGGCCTGGACATGGGCCTCGCCGCTGTCCACGTCGGAGACGTTGAGGGTGCCGGTCGCCGTGCCGGTGCCGTCCTCGCCGACGCCGCCGGCGATGTCGCCGCTGATGGTGGCGCTGTCATTGCTGCCGTGGATGGTGACCGTCACCTCCTGGGTGTCGGTGCCGTCGGCACTCGTCACCGTGAAGGTCTTGGTCATGGAATCATTGGCGCCCAGGGCCTGGACCGCCGGGTCGTCGTTGTTCAGCGCGAAGGACCACTTGCCGTCTTCACCGATGGTGAAGGTGCCCTGATCGGTCTCGACGCTGGTGGCCTGGACATGGGCCTCGCCGCTGTCCACGTCGGAGACGTTGAGGGTGCCGGTCGCCGTGCCGGTGCCGTCCTCGCCGACGCCGCCGGCGATGTCGCCGCTGATGGTGGCGCTGTCGTTGCTGCCGTGGATGGTGACCGTCACTTCCTGGGTGTCGGTGCCATCGGCAGAGGTCACCGTGAAGGTCTTGGTCATGGACTCATTGGCGCCCAGGGCCTGGACCGCCGGGTCGTCGTTGTTCAGCGCGAACGACCACTTGCCGTCTTCACCGATGGTGAAGGTGCCCTGGTCGGTCTCGATGCTGGTGGCCTGGACATGGGCCTCGCCATTATCCACGTCGGACACGTTGAGGGTGCCGGTGGCCGTAGAAGTGCCGTCCTCGCCGACGCCGCCGGCGATGTCGCCGCTGATGGTGGCGCTGTCGTTGCTGCCGTTGATGGTGACCGTCACCTCCTGGGTGTCGGTGCCGTCGGCAGAGGTCACCGTGAAGGTCTTGGTCATGGACTCATTGGCGCCCAGGGCCTGCACCGCCGGGTCGTCGTTGTTGAGGGCGAACGACCACTTGCCGTCTTCGCCGATGGTGAAGGTGCCCTGGTCGGTCTCGATGCTGGTGGCCTGGACATGGGCCTCGCCATTATCCACATCCGCCACGCTGAGGGTGCCGGTGGCCGTGCTGGTGCCGTCCTCGCCGACGCCGCCGGCGATGTCGCCGGAGATGGTGGCCGAGTCATTGGACCCGTTGATGGTGACCGTCACTTCCTGGGTGTCGGTGCCATCGGCGCTGGTGACCGTGAAGGTCTTGGTCATGGACTCATTGGCGCCCAGGGCCTGGACCGCCGGGTCGTCGTTGTTGAGGGCGAACGACCACTTGCCGTCCTCGCCGATGGTGAAGGTGCCCTGATCGGTCTCGACGCTGGTGGCCTGGACATGGGCCTCGCCATTATCCACATCCGCCACGTTGAGCGTGCCGGTGGCCGTAGAAGTGCCGTCCTCGCCGACGCCGCCGGCGATGTCGCCGCTGATGGTGGCGCTGTCATTGCTGCCGTGGATGGTGACCGTCACCTCCTGGGTGTCGGTGCCGTCGGCACTCGTCACCGTGAAGGTCTTGGTCATGGAATCATTGGCGCCCAGGGCCTGGACCGCCGGGTCGTCGTTGTTGAGGGCGAACGACCACTTGCCGTCCTCGCCGATGGTGAAGGTGCCCTGATCGGTCTCGACGCTGGTGGCCTGGACATGGGCCTCGCCGCTGTCCACGTCGGAGACGTTGAGGGTGCCGGTGGCCGTGCCGGTGCCGTCCTCGCCGACGCCGCCGGCGATGTCGCCGCTGATGGTGGCGCTGTCGTTGCTGCCGTGGATGGTGACCGTCACTTCCTGGGTGTCGGTGCCATCGGCGCTGGTGACCGTGAAGGTCTTGGTCATGGAATCATTGGCGCCCAGGGCCTGCACCGCCGGGTCGTCGTTGTTGAGCGCGAACGACCACTTGCCGTCCTCGCCGATGGTGAAGGTGCCCTGGTCGGTCTCGACGCTGGTGGCCTGGACATGGGCCTCGCCGCTGTCCACGTCGGAGACATGGAGAGTCCCGGTGGCGGTCTGGGTGCCGTCCTCGCCGACGGAACCCGACAGGTCCTTGGCGTCGCCAGAGATCACCGCCTGGTCATTGGCACCGTCGATGGTCACCGTCACCGTCTGAGAGGTGCCGTCCGCCGTCTGGACCTCGAAGGTCCGGGTCAGGTGGTCACCCGCCCCAAGCGACTGCACGGAATCGTTCATGGCGAAGGACCACTGGCCGCTCTCGTCCACCGAGAAGGTGCCGTAATCATCCGCCGTCGTCGCCGCCACGAAGGTGGCCGGAGAATCGATGTCGGTGGCGTCCAGATTGCCGGCCGCCCGCGCCGTATCCTCACCCACCACCACGGCGGTGTCGCCGGTGATCTCGGCCGCGTCGTTCACCGCATTGACATGCAGCGACGCCGACCCGGTCGCAAGCCCACCGTGACCATCGGAAATGGTATAAGTCGCGTTGATCTCGCCGTTGAAATTGGCATCCGGCGTGAAGGTATAGGTGCCGTCGGCATTCCGGGCAAAGCTGCCATGGTCGATCCGGATATCGTCCAGGCTGAGAATCGACAAGGTGTCGCCGTCGGAATCCGTGGCATTGGCCAACAGCTTGGCCTGCCATTCCGCGGCGGTCATGGTCAGGGGATGATCCTCGTCGATCGTCCCGATGTCGGCCACGCCCGCGACGATCGGCGCGTGATTGACCGCCACGGCCTGGATGTCAGGGGCATTGTCCACGGCGGGCGCCGCGGCGACCTCGGCCTGGACCACTTCCTGGACCTGACTGGTGATGGTGGCGCCTGCGACGGGACCCGTCCCCGTCTGCGGAACCGCATCCCGGCCCTGGTCCCGGAATTCGGCGTCAGGCCTGGCAAGATCAGGGAGCTCCTGCACGTTCAGGGGCTTCGCCCCACCCGGATTGACCGAAATGGTCGGAGCCTCGTCCCGGATATCGACGGCCAAGCCGTCCAGTTCCGGCGGCGCCACGGAATTGTCCTTGGCCGCTTCGATCTCAACGTCGACCGAGATGTTCGCACCGCCCGCGATGCCGCCCAGGTTCTGCACCTGAGGGCTGCCCGTCGAGCCCTGCTGCACATTCGCCAGATTGCCCAGCTGGGTGTCGCTGACATCAACCGCGCGCGCCACATTCAGTCGCGCATCGCCCATGTTCTGGTTCTGGACGTTCTGCAGCACCGTCAGGTCGTCTAGCGACTGCTGTGCGTTCTCCTCCGCCCCGTCATGCTGGTCATGCGGAGGATTGGAGTTGTTGTTCTCAGCCATAGCAGAACTCCCGAATGAGGCCAGATCCAGTTTCAGACGGCCATTTACGCGCTGCGCGCCACCGACAAGGCGGCAAGGTCAAACCCAAAAAATTCCCATGCGAAAGCGATCCTCAATGAGGATTTCCATGGTCTTCACGAAAAACAGATTACACGCCCCGCACCATCAGGCTGTGGGCAACCACCCATAACCGGCCCGAACGAAGCTGCGGGATCCCCCCCCGCTTCGACCAGGCCAAGCCATCCCACGGCCCTGGCAAATGCCACCATCAGCGGCACTTTACCACCTTCCAATCTGGCATATACACCAAAAAGGTAAACAGTTTTCAGTGTGGAAATGAACAAAAAATGACGCAAGCCCCGGCAAACGCATGCTCTCCTCGGCACGCAGCCCTCCGAGGGCGATCCGAGAGACACAGCTAATCGTATCAGGCCGGAGCCCACTTCAAGGCCAGCACCCGGTGCCCAGGGTGGCGGGAGACATCTCCCCGACCGTTCCGCGCAGCCCGAAGGCGCCGCGGCAGCGCCAGCCGCTCCGCACGTCAACGGACCAGAGACGCTGGGCGCCAGCGTAGCCTGGCGGCGGCTGCCAGTCGATCGTCACGGTTCCATCGAGATGCAGCAGATCCCCGCCGGCAAAGTCGATGAACAGCAGCGCCGCCCTGGGCAAGCGCACGAAATTGCCCAAGGTGTTGAAATAGCGGTTGCCGCTGAAATCAGGGATGGTCAGACGGTTGCCCTCGACCCGCACGAAGCCCGGGCGGCCGCCGCGATGGGACATGTCCACCCCGCCCTGCGCGACGTCTCCGGAAAAGGAGGCGACGAAGACGGTGTCCGCCGCCCCGATCTGATCGCGAGCCGCGTCGTCGAGCCCGCTCAGGCGTTCGACGACGCCGGACGTCGCCGCCGCGGCCGGGACAAGGTCACGGGTCTGGATGTATTTCGGGCAGTTGCGAAGCTCTGCTCCACCGCCACGGCAAAGCCGGAGGGGTTGACCGAGACGATCCGGCCGTTGGCGCGGTTGCGCCGCCGGGTGGCAAGATCGATTCCGAGGATTCCGACGGGCACTCCTTCGACCAGGGCGCAAGTCCCGTCGGAAGGCGGCGGCGACAGGATGGCCAATGTCGTGGGATCGGGGCTGGAGATGAAGCCCGGCGGCCCAGTCAGAACGGTCGCCACCGGGAAGCCGTCCTCGTCCACGCTTGCCAACGGCAGAAACGGCAGCAGGGAGAAAAAGGCGCGGTGCTGATCGGGCATGAAGTCCCTGATGGGAGCGCTTACCTGGCCGAAGCCGGCCCGGCGCTGCGCCTCCCGCTCACCCGCGTGGAAGGGCGACAGTTCCATCATCTCAGTCCGGGACCGGGGAACGGGGCATGGGGACAAAGCCCGGCAAGGACTCGACCCGGCCCAGCCAGCCCCGGACATGGGCATAAGCATCAAGCGGAATGCCACCCTCCGGGGCATGGGCGATATAGGAATAGCACGCCACATCGGCGATGGTCGGAGCATGATGGGCCAGGAAGGCGCGATCGGCCAGATACCCGTCCATGAACACCAGAAGCTGGGTGGCAATGGCCTGGGCGGCCGCCAGATCACCCTCGGCCTTGAAGAGCTGGATCACCCGCGCCTTGGCCGGGCCGTAGCGCACCTCCCCCGCCGCCATGGACAGCCAGCGCTGGATGCGGGCGGCAATCACCATGTCATCGGGATACCACGCCCCGGACGGATCGTAACGCCGGGCCAGGTAGACCAGGATGGCGTTGGAATCGGGAAGAACCAGATCTCCGTCAACCAGAATCGGGATCTGGCCCAGGGGATTGAGAGCCAGAAAGGCCGGAGTCCGGCGCACTGGCGCCGAGCCGTCCTCATACCGGTAGGCAAGGCCGAGAAGGCGCAGCATCAGCTCAGCCCTATGGGCGTGGCCGGACAGGGGTGTGCCGTAGAGAATGAGGGACGTGTCAGTCATGATCAGCTCCGCGAATGGGGTCTGACACCTTAGCCATTGCCGGACACGGAGAAAAAGCGCCATCCTTGAAAGTCATTATTTCAAAATATGGAAGTATACATGGACCGCCTGGACGAGTTGGCCATCTTCATCGCCATCCTGGAGGTGGGCTCCCTGGCCGGGGCGGCCCGGCGGCTGCGGCGGTCGCCGCCGGCCATCACCCGCTGTCTGGCCGGGCTGGAGGACAGGCTGGGCGTGCGTCTGGTGGAGCGAACGACCCGCCGACTGGCCCCGACCGACGCCGGACGGCGCTTCGCCGAGCAGGCCCGGCACCTGCTGTCCGGCTATAACGAGGCCTTGCGCTCCGCCGGTGCCGACGAGCCCCTGCGCGGGCGGCTGCGCGTCACCGCGCCGGTGGTGTTCGGCCGTCGCCACGTGACGCCGATCATCGTCGACTTCCTGCGAGCCTATCCGCAAATTTCCATCGAGGCGGTGTTCTCGGACAACAACCTCGACCTGATCGAGGAGGAACTGGACGTCGCGGTCCGGATCGGAACGCTGGCTGATTCCACCCTGGTGGCCCGGCGGGTCGGAGAGGTGGAGAGCGTGCTGGTCGCCAGTCCCGGTTACATTGCCGCCCACGGCCTTCCCCTCGCCGTCGATGAACTGGCGGAGCATGACGTGATCTTCACCTCGGGGCGCCCGGTCCTGGTGGAGTGGCGGCTGATCGAGGGCGGCCGCGAGCGGAATGTCCGGCTGACGCCGCGCCTGATGGTCAATCAGGTGGAGGCATCCCTGGCCGCCGCCCGCGCCGGCCTGGGAATCGCCCGTGCCCTGTCCTATCAGGTGGTCGACGACCTGGCGGCTGGGCATCTGGTCCGGGTTCTGCCGGGAAGCGGCGCCCTGCAACCGGTTCATCTGGTTGTGCCGGGGGGGCGTCACATGGCGGCCCGCACCCGCGCTTTCCTGAATTTCGCCACAAATGGGCTGCAATCCATCGGCATCGGACACCATCTTTCCTCCTGACAGACGGGCCGGGAACGGCCATCATCTCGCACCGACGACCACCAAGCATCAATCAAGGTTCAGCAATGCCGGTTTCAAATTCCCCTGCCCCCAAATGGCTGAAGCCCACCGTAGATTTCGGCCCCCTGGCCGTGTTCCTGGGGCTTTACTGGCTGAAGGGCCTGCTGCCCGCCACCGCCGCCCTGATGGCGGCGACGGGAATCGCCCTGGCGCTGTCCTTCGCCTTCACCCGCAAGGTCGCCCTGATGCCGCTGGTCACCGCCCTGGTGGTCGGCGTGTTCGGCGGGCTGACCCTGTGGCTGAACGACGAGACCTTCATCATGATGAAGCCGTCCATCGTCTATGGCCTGTTCGCCCTGGTTCTGGGGGGCGGTCTGGCGCTGAAGCGCCCCACCATCAAGGCGATCCTGGGCGAGGCCATGCACCTGGACGATGACGGCTGGCGCCGGCTGTCGCTGCGCTTTTGCCTGTTCTTCCTCGCCATGGCCCTGGCCAACGAGGTGGTCCGCCGCGTGGCCAGCATGGATCTGTGGGTGCTGTGGAAGGTGCCGGGCAGCATGGTGCTGACCTTCATTTTCATGCTGTTCCAGATGCCGCTGATTCGCCGCCACATGCCCCCGGACCCCGCCTCGGCCGGCGAGTGATGCGCAACCCACGGGTTTGCGCCCGGCGAGGGACGAAATGAGTTATCCAGGCCAAATCCGAATGAACCGTTCGGATTTGGCCTGAACCCGAGTGGGCAGGAATACCTCGGCAATATGTGCCCTAGGCAAAATTTGCCGGGACGAAGCCCTCGATCATCCCTATAAGAAACACAGGTTTTTCCTTGTCCCGCCGGAAGACGGGGTTCGGCATGTTTCTTGCGTCGCCACGCGAAATCAGGTCTGGCATCGCCGTGATCTCCTAGGGTCCGGTCGGAGAAGCACCCATGGTCTCGTCCATATCGTTGATGAATGAGGCGCAGATCGCTCAACTGAGCGGCTCGGCCATTCGGGACCTGACCGCCTCCGATATCCGCGAACTCAGCACCTTCCAGATCGCCGCCTTCAGCGTCTCCCAGATCCAGGAGATGAGCGGCACCCAGCTGTCGTCGTTCAGCACCACCCAGATGACGGGGCTGACCGAGACTCAGATCGGCGCTCTGACCCCCTCCCAGGCGGCGTTCAGCGGCGACCAGCTGTCGGTTCTGCTCGACGCCCAGTTCGATGCGTTCGGCGTCGACGTCATCCAGTCGCTGTCCACGCTGCAGATCAAGGGACTGACCGCCACCGACCTGGGCGAGATGACGGTCACCCAGTTCCAGGCCCTGGCCCCGTCCCAGTTGTCCGTACTGTCCGTCACCCAGATCAAGGGGCTGACCGCCACCGAGACCGGGGCGCTGAGCCCTACCCAGATGACCGGGATGGGAGCGGTCCAGCTTTCCGTGATGAACGGTTCCCAGGTGAGCGGGCTGGCGACCGAGACCCTGGCCTCGCTGACCCTGGCCCAGTTAAGCGGCTTGTCCATCACCGCCATGCTGGCCCTGTCGTCCACCCAGATCACCGCGTTCAGTCCCTCCCAGGTGGCGGCCCTGTCCACCACCCAGATGCGCGGCCTGACCCAGACGGCCACGGGCGGCATGAGCGCCGCCCAGATGGCGGCACTGGGCACCAGTCAGGTGGCGGCGCTCAGCATGTTCGGCGTCCAGGGATTCGATGTGACCCAGGTGGGGGTGCTGAGCCAGACCCAACTGGCGGCCATCACCTCGTCGCAGTTCCAGTTTCTGTCGACCACCGCCATCGCCACCTTGAACGCCACCCAGATGGCGGCGCTGAGTTCCACCCAATTGGGGTCCCTGACCGCCAAGCAAGTGGCCGGACTCACCGATACCCAACTGTCGACGATGTCCACCACGCAGATTTCGTATCTAAGCACACGGGGCGTGGCGGGGCTTGATGCCGAGCAGATCGACCTGCTGACCGCCACCCAGGTGGCGGCCTTCAACACCTCCCAGATTCTCGGCCTGTCCTCCGAAGCCGTGGAATCCCTGGACGCCACCCAGATCGGGGGGCTGTCGGCGGCGCAGATCGGCGTGCTGACCACCACCCAGTTCAGCACCTTTTCCACCGCCGAGATCGCCGGCCTGACCGCCACCCAGGTGCGCGGCCTGTCGGCCACCGAGGTCGGCTGGCTGACCGAGGACCAGGTGGCGGCGCTGACTCCGTCCCAGGTGGGGGCGTTCAGCGTCACCCAGGTCAAGGCGCTGTCGGCCACCGAGGTCGGCACCCTGACGGTGGATCAGCTGCAGGCGCTGAGCGGCGCCCAGATCGCCGCCCTTTCGCTGACCGCCATCATGGGCCTGACCCAGGGCCACCTGCAGGGGCTGACCGCGACCCAGCTCAACGCCTTGTCGGCGACGCAGATCGGCATGCTGAGCGCCGAACAAGTGCATGGCCTGAGCGCGACACAGATCGCGGGGCTCAATCAGTATCAGGTGAAGGGCCTCGGCGTCCGGGCCCTGTCCGAGTTTGACGAAACCCAATTGGCCGCCCTGGGCACCACCCAGATGGCGGCCCTGACCACCACGGCGTTGCGCGGCCTCAACGAATTCTGGCTGCCGCCGTCGGGGATCAGGAAGAAGCCGACCCGGTCGGGATCGACGCCGCTGATGGTCACCGAAGCGCCGGGCGAGGCATGCACGTTGGACCAGATCACGCCACCCGAAGTCGGGTTGCCGCTGTCGTCCATGACGTAATAGCCATAGGTGTTGTTGTAGCCGGCCGAGGCCGTGCTGTCCAAATTGGTGACGGTGAAGCTGCCGTTGGGGGTCTCCACCGGGGCGCCGATGGCCACCGACACCGTGGCCCGGTCGGCCACCGCGTCCACGTCCAGCGCCGCCGAACCGGTGGTGGTGCCGCCATGGCCGTCGCTGACGGTATAGCTCACATCCACATGGCCGCTGAAAGTCTCGGTGGGCGTGAAGGTGTAGGTGCCGTTGCCGTTGTCGACGATGCTGCCGTGGGCCGCCGACAGGTTGCTCACCGACAGGGTGTCGTGGGCATCGGTGTCATGGGCGTTGGCCAGCAGCTGCGCCTTGGTGAAGGTGACGGAATTGTCCTCGGCCGTGTGGCCGAGACCCACCGCGCCGCTCACCGTCGGGCCGTCATTGGAGCCGGTGATGGTGACGCTGACGTTCTGGGTGGCGGTGCCGTCGGCCGAGGCCACGGCGAAGGTCTTGGTCATGGACTCGCCGGCCCCCAGGGCCTGCACGTCGGCATTGGCCGAGTTGACCTGGAAGGTCCACTGGCCGTTCTCGCCGATGGAGAAGGTGCCCTGATCGGTCTGCACCGTCTGGGCGGTCACATGGGCCTGACCGTGATCCACGTCGGCGACGCTCAGCGTGCCGGTGGCGCGGCCGTTGCCGTCCTCGGCCACCGAACCGGTGGTCGAGCCCGAGATGGTGGCGGAGTCATTGCCGCCGTTGATGGTCACCGTCACGTTCTGGGTGGCGGTGCCGTCGGCCGAGGCCACGGCGAAGGTCTTGGTCATGGACTCGCCGGCACCCAGGGCCTGCACGTCGGCATTGCCCGAGTTGACCTGGAAGGTCCACTGGCCGTTCTCGCCGATGCTGAAAGTGCCCTGGTCGGTCTGCACCGTCTGGGCGGTCACATGGGCCTGACCGTGATCCACGTCGGCCACGTTGAGGGTGCCGGTGGCACGGCCGTTGCCGTCCTCGGCCACCGCGCCGGTGGTCGAGCCCGAGATGGTGGCGGAGTCATTGGCGCCGTTGATGGTCACCGTCACGTTCTGGGTGCGGTGCCGTCGGCCGAGGCCACGGCGAAGGTCTTGGTCATGGACTCGCCGGCGCCCAGGGCCTGCACGTCGGCATTGGCCGAGTTGACCTGGAAGGTCCACTGGCCGTTCTCGCCGATGGAGAAGGTGCCCTGATCGGTCTGCACCGTCTGGGCGGTCACATGGGCCTGACCGTGATCCACGTCGGCGACGCTCAGCGTGCCGGTGGCGCGGCCGTTGCCGTCCTCGGCCACCGCGCCGGTGGTCGAGCCCGAGATGGTGGCGGAGTCATTGGCGCCGTTGATGGTCACCGTCACGTTCTGGGTGGCGGTGCCATCGGCCGAGGCCACGGCGAAGGTCTTGGTCATGGACTCGCCGGCCCCCAGGGCCTGCACGTCGGCATTGCCCGAGTTGACCTGGAAGGTCCACTGGCCGTTCTCGCCGATGCTGAAAGTGCCCTGATCGGTCTGCACCGTCTGGGCGGTCACATGGGCCTGCCCCTGATCCACATCGGCGACGTTGAGCGTGCCGGTCACCGAGCGGTTACCGTCCTCGCCCACCGTGCCCACGCTGGTGCCGGTGATCACCGCGCCGTCATTGCTGCCGGTGATGGTGACGCCCACGGTCGAGGGCGCGCTGGTCATGGTGCCGTCGGTGGCCACGACCTTGAAGCTGTCGGTCTGCACGTCGCCAGCCCGCAGGCTCTGCGCGTCGGCATTGGGGGTGAAGGTGTACTCGCCGGTGGCCGAGTTGATGGTCACCGTGCCATGGGCGGTCGACAGGCTGTCCACCTGGTTGCCGCTGGCATCCATCAGGTGGTAGCGCACGCTGTCGCCCACGTCCTGGTCGGTCCCGACCACGCGGCCGGCGCCCGAATGATCCTCGTCGGTGCTCACCGCCGTGGCGCTGGTCACCGTCGGAGCGTTCTCCAGCGAGACGTCGCGGCCGTCCACCGTCAGCTTCAGGCTTTCCCAGTTCTTGGCGTCAACACCCAGGGTGTTGAAGTGGAAGCTTTGGCCGGCATGGGCCGGATCGGCGATGAAGGACTGGAACTGCTGCAGCTCGGCGCGCACCGCCGCGGTGTATTGCGACCCGGAAAGGTCGATGCGCAGCGTGTCGGTGCCGGTGCCGCCGTCGTAATTGTCGCCCGCCGACTGGCCGCCCTTGATGATGCCAAGGTCGTTGCCGGCGCCCGCGTCGATGGTGTCGGCGCCATAGCCGCCGTCCAGGGTATCGGCGCCATCGCCGCCCCGCAGCGTATCGTTGCCCGAAGCGCCATACAGCACGTCGTTGCCGGTGCCGCCGTCGATGACGTCGTTGCCGGCATTGCCCATCAGTACGTCGTTGCCGGCGCCGCCGTCGATGGTGACGTCGCCATAGGTGTACTTGCTCGACGTCAGGTCGACCACGTCGTTGCCGTCGCCGGCCACAATGCTCTCGATGCCGTCGATGCGCGCGCCGCCGGTGGGCGAGCCGCTATAGCCGTCGTCCAGGAACAGAGCGTCATTGCCCGAGCCCATCACCAGGGTGTCGGTGCCGGCGCCGCCGCGGAACACGTCCTGGCTGTCGTTGTCACCGGTGATGGTATAGGTCTCGTTGGTGCCCGCATGGGTGGTATCACCCACGTTCTGCGACACGAAACCGCCGCTCCAGGTCCCGTCGGTCGAGTAGTTCAGCACGTCGTTGCCGTCGCCGCCCTCCAGCAGGTCGGCGCCCGCGCCGCCCGTCAGGGTGTCGTTGCCGGCCCCGCCGAACAGGGTGTCGTTGCCCGCCCCGCCGTCCAGGGTGTCATTGCCGGCGGCCGTGCCGCTGAAGCTGACGTCGAAGCTGGTGGTGGTGGTCGCGGTCGAGCCGTTGGACGCCTCGGTCGAGGTCGCCGTCACGCTCAGATGCAGGGCGGTGCCCTCGGTGGTGGTCACGCTGAGGCCCGTCAGCTGCGCCGGAGTCAGAGTCCAGGTGCCGTCGGAATTATGGGTGCCCGCAGACAGGCTCGCCCCGGCCGGCAGACCGCCGATGGTCACGCTGCCCAGGGATTCCGAACCGTCGGTGTCGCTCAGGCGGTCGCTGATGTTCAGCGGAACCGTCACGCTGCCGGTGCCGTCGCCATACAGCACGTCGTCGCCCGACGAGCCGTTGACCACGTCATTGCCCGAACCGCCGCTCAGGGTGTCGTTGCCGGTGGTGCCGTTCAGGGTCTGAGCCTGGCCGGCTCCCAGGTCGACGGTAATGTTCGACGCCGACAGGACCGGCGAATCCGCCACCGCGGCCATGCCGAAATGGGCCGTGCCCGCCGTGCTGCCGCCCTGGCCGTCGCTGACCGTGTAGGACAGGTCGACGTTGCCGCTGAAATCATGGTTCGGCGTGAAGGTATAGGTGCCGTCATGGTTGTCGGTGATGGTGCCGTTGCTGGCCGACAGGTTCGACACCGACAAGGTATCGCCGTCCACGTCATGGGCGTTGCCCAGCAGGTCGCTGGCCTTGATGGTCACCGAGCGGTCCTCGGTCCCCGAGGCCAGCGTCACATCGCTGGTGGTCGGGCCGTCATTGACCGAGGTCACGTCGAAGCTGGCCGAACCCGAAGTGGTGCCGCCATGCCCGTCCGACACGGTGTAGGTCACGTTGACCTCGCCGTTGAAGTCGGCATTGGGCGTGAAGGTATAGCTGCCGTCGGCATTCTGGCTGATGGTGCCGTTACCGGCACTGAGATTGCTCACCGACAGGCTGTCGCCATCGATGTCCGAGGCATGGCCCAGCAATTGCTGCGCCGTGAAGGTGATGGAGTGATCCTCGGCGGTCGCGCCGAGATCCACGGGGCCGCTCACCACCGGGCCGTCATTGGACCCGTTGATGGTGACCGTCACTTCCTGGGTGTCGGTGCCGTCGGCGCTGGTGACCGTGAAGGTCTTGGTCATGGAATCGCCGGCGCCCAGGGCCTGGACCGCCGGGTCGTCGTTGTTGAGGGCGAACGACCACTTGCCGTCCTCGCCGATGGTGAAGGTGCCCTGATCGGTCTCGACGCTGGTGGCCTGGACATGGGCCTCGCCGCTGTCCACGTCGGAGACGTTGAGGGTGCCGGTCGCCGTGCCGGTGCCGTCCTCGCCGACGCCGCCGGCGATGTCGCCGCTGATGGTGGCGCTGTCGTTGCTGCCGTGGATGGTGACCGTCACCTCCTGGGTGTCGGTGCCGTCGGCAGAGGTCACCGTGAAGGTCTTGGTCATGGACTCATTGGCGCCCAGGGCCTGGACCGCCGGGTCGTCATTGTTGAGCGCGAAGGACCACTTGCCGTCTTCACCGATGGTGAAGGTGCCCTGATCGGTCTCGACGCTGGTGGCCTGGACATGGGCCTCGCCATTGTCCACGTCGGAGACGTTGAGGGTGCCGGTCGCCGTGCCGGTGCCGTCCTCGCCGACGCCGCCGGCGATGTCGCCGCTGATGGTGGCGCTGTCGTTGCTGCCGTGGATGGTGACCGTCACTTCCTGGGTGTCGGTGCCGTCGGCAGAGGTCACCGTGAAGGTCTTGGTCATGGAATCGCCGGCGCCCAGGGCCTGGACCGCCGGGTCGTCGTTGTTGAGGGCGAACGACCACTTGCCGTCCTCGCCGATGGTGAAGGTGCCCTGGTCGGTCTCGACGCTGGTGGCCTGGACATGGGCCTCGCCATTATCCACGTCGGACACATTGAGGGTGCCGCTGGCCGTAGAGGTGCCATCCTCGCCGACGCCGCCGGCGATGTCGCCGCTGATGGTGGCGCTGTCATTGCTGCCGTGGATGGTGACCGTCACCTCCTGGGTATCGGTGCCGTCGGCACTCGTCACCGTGAAGGTCTTGGTCATGGAATCATTGGCGCCCAGGGCCTGCACCGCCGGGTCGTCGTTGTTCAGCGCGAACGACCACTTGCCGTCCTCGCCGATGGTGAAGGTGCCCTGGTCGGTCTCGACGCTGGTGGCCTGGACATGGGCCTCGCCGCTGTCCACGTCGGAGACGTTGAGGGTGCCGGTCGCCGTGCCGGTGCCGTCCTCGCCGACGCCGCCGGCGATGTCGCCGCTGATGGTGGCGCTGTCGTTGCTGCCGTGGATGGTGACCGTCACCTCCTGGGTGTCGGTGCCATCGGCGCTGGTGACCGTGAAGGTCTTGGTCATGGAGTCGCCGGCGCCCAGGGCCTGGACCGCCGGGTCGTCGTTGTTGAGGGCGAACGACCACTTGCCGTCCTCGCCGATGGTGAAGGTGCCCTGGTCGGTCTCGACGCTGGTGGCCTGGACATGGGCCTCGCCGGAGTCCACGTCGGAGACGTTGAGGGTGCCGGTGGCCGTGCTGGTGCCGTCCTCGCCGACGCCGCCGGCGATGTCGCCGCTGATGGTGGCGCTGTCRTTGCTGCCGTGGATGGTGACCGTCACCTCCTGGGTGTCGGTGCCGTCGGCACTCGTCACCGTGAAGGTCTTGGTCATGGACTCATTGGCGCCCAGGGCCTGGACCGCCGGGTCGTCGTTGTTGAGGGCGAACGACCACTTGCCGTCCTCGCCGATGGTGAAGGTGCCCTGATCGGTCTCGACGCTGGTGGCCTGGACATGGGCCTCGCCGCTGTCCACGTCGGAGACGTTGAGGGTGCCGGTCGCCGTGCCGGTGCCGTCCTCGCCGACGCCGCCGGCGATGTCGCCGCTGATGGTGGCGCTGTCGTTGCTGCCGTGGATGGTGACCGTCACTTCCTGGGTGTCGGTGCCATCGGCGCTGGTGACCGTGAAGGTCTTGGTCATGGAATCACCGGCGCCCAGGGCCTGCACCGCCGGGTCGTCGTTGTTGAGGGCGAACGACCACTTGCCGTCCTCGCCGATGGTGAAGGTGCCCTGATCGGTCTCGACGCTGGTCGCCTGGACATGGGCCTCGCCATTGTCCACATCCGMCACGTTGAGGGTGCCGGTCGCCGTGCCGGTGCCGTCCTCGCCGACGCCGCCGGCGATGTCGCCGCTGATGGTGGCGCTGTCGTTGCTGCCGTGGATGGTGACCGTCACCTCCTGGGTGTCGGTGCCGTCGGCAGAGGTCACCGTGAAGGTCTTGGTCATGGACTCATTGGCGCCCAGGGCCTGGACCGCCGGGTCGTCGTTGTTCAGCGCGAAGGACCACTTGCCGTCTTCACCGATGGTGAAGGTGCCCTGGTCGGTCTCGATGCTGGTGGCCTGGACATGGGCCTCGCCATTATCCACGTCGGACACGTTGAGGGTGCCGGTGGCCGTAGAAGTGCCGTCCTCGCCGACGCCGCCGGCGATGTCGCCGCTGATGGTGGCGCTGTCGTTGCTGCCGTTGATGGTGACCGTCACCTCCTGGGTGTCGGTGCCGTCGGCAGAGGTCACCGTGAAGGTCTTGGTCATGGACTCATTGGCGCCCAGGGCCTGGACCGCCGGGTCGTCATTGTTGAGCGCGAAGGACCACTTGCCGTCTTCACCGATGGTGAAGGTGCCCTGATCGGTCTCGACGCTGGTGGCCTGGACATGGGCCTCGCCATTGTCCACGTCGGAGACGTTGAGGGTGCCGGTCGCCGTGCCGGTGCCGTCCTCGCCGACGCCGCCGGCGATGTCGCCGCTGATGGTGGCGCTGTCGTTGCTGCCGTGGATGGTGACCGTCACTTCCTGGGTGTCGGTGCCGTCGGCAGAGGTCACCGTGAAGGTCTTGGTCATGGAATCGCCGGCGCCCAGGGCCTGGACCGCCGGGTCGTCGTTGTTGAGGGCGAACGACCACTTGCCGTCCTCGCCGATGGTGAAGGTGCCCTGGTCGGTCTCGACGCTGGTGGCCTGGACATGGGCCTCGCCATTATCCACGTCGGACACATTGAGGGTGCCGCTGGCCGTAGAGGTGCCATCCTCGCCGACGCCGCCGGCGATGTCGCCGCTGATGGTGGCGCTGTCATTGCTGCCGTGGATGGTGACCGTCACCTCCTGGGTATCGGTGCCGTCGGCACTCGTCACCGTGAAGGTCTTGGTCATGGAATCATTGGCGCCCAGGGCCTGGACCGCCGGGTCGTCGTTGTTGAGGGCGAACGACCACTTGCCGTCCTCGCCGATGGTGAAGGTGCCCTGATCGGTCTCGACGCTGGTGGCCTGGACATGGGCCTCGCCGCTGTCCACGTCGGAGACGTTGAGGGTGCCGGTCGCCGTGCCGGTGCCGTCCTCGCCGACGCCGCCGGCGATGTCGCCGCTGATGGTGGCGCTGTCGTTGCTGCCGTGGATGGTGACCGTCACCTCCTGGGTGTCGGTGCCATCGGCGCTGGTGACCGTGAAGGTCTTGGTCATGGAGTCGCCGGCGCCCAGGGCCTGGACCGCCGGGTCGTCGTTGTTGAGGGCGAACGACCACTTGCCGTCCTCGCCGATGGTGAAGGTGCCCTGGTCGGTCTCGACGCTGGTGGCCTGGACATGGGCCTCGCCGGAGTCCACGTCGGAGACGTTGAGGGTGCCGGTGGCCGTGCTGGTGCCGTCCTCGCCGACGCCGCCGGCGATGTCGCCGCTGATGGTGGCGCTGTCATTGCTGCCGTGGATGGTGACCGTCACCTCCTGGGTGTCGGTGCCGTCGGCACTGGTCACCGTGAAGGTCTTGGTCATGGAATCATTGGCGCCCAGGGCCTGGACCGCCGGGTCGTCGTTGTTGAGGGC
The DNA here is from genome assembly GCF_000009985.1 of Paramagnetospirillum magneticum AMB-1. Taxonomy (GTDB): domain Bacteria; phylum Pseudomonadota; class Alphaproteobacteria; order Rhodospirillales; family Magnetospirillaceae; genus Phaeospirillum; species Phaeospirillum magneticum. Next base: position 1,363,460 of record NC_007626.1, on the reverse strand, counting down.
GAACGACCACTTGCCGTCCTCGCCGATGGTGAAGGTGCCCTGATCGGTCTCGACGCTGGTCGCCTGGACATGGGCCTCGCCGCTGTCCACGTCGGAGACGTTGAGGGTGCCGGTCGCCGTGCCGGTGCCGTCCTCGCCGACGCCGCCGGCGATGTCGCCGCTGATGGTGGCGCTGTCGTTGCTGCCGTGGATGGTGACCGTCACTTCCTGGGTGTCGGTGCCATCGGCGCTGGTGACCGTGAAGGTCTTGGTCATGGAATCACCGGCGCCCAGGGCCTGCACCGCCGGGTCGTCGTTGTTGAGGGCGAACGACCACTTGCCGTCCTCGCCGATGGTGAAGGTGCCCTGATCGGTCTCGACGCTGGTCGCCTGGACATGGGCCTCGCCATTGTCCACATCCGCCACGTTGAGGGTGCCGGTCGCCGTGCCGGTGCCGTCCTCGCCGACGCCGCCGGCGATGTCGCCGCTGATGGTGGCGCTGTCGTTGCTGCCGTGGATGGTGACCGTCACCTCCTGGGTGTCGGTGCCGTCGGCAGAGGTCACCGTGAAGGTCTTGGTCATGGACTCATTGGCGCCCAGGGCCTGGACCGCCGGGTCGTCGTTGTTCAGCGCGAAGGACCACTTGCCGTCTTCACCGATGGTGAAGGTGCCCTGGTCGGTCTCGATGCTGGTGGCCTGGACATGGGCCTCGCCATTATCCACGTCGGACACGTTGAGGGTGCCGGTGGCCGTAGAAGTGCCGTCCTCGCCGACGCCGCCGGCGATGTCGCCGCTGATGGTGGCGCTGTCGTTGCTGCCGTKGATGGTGACCGTCACCTCCTGGGTGTCGGTGCCGTCGGCAGAGGTCACCGTGAAGGTCTTGGTCATGGACTCATTGGCGCCCAGGGCCTGGACCGCCGGGTCGTCGTTGTTGAGGGCGAACGACCACTTGCCGTCCTCGCCGATGGTGAAGGTGCCCTGATCGGTCTCGACGCTGGTGGCCTGGACATGGGCCTCGCCGCTGTCCACGTCGGAGACGTTGAGGGTGCCGGTCGCCGTGCCGGTGCCGTCCTCGCCGACGCCGCCGGCGATGTCGCCGCTGATGGTGGCGCTGTCGTTGCTGCCGTGGATGGTGACCGTCACCTCCTGGGTGTCGGTGCCATCGGCGCTGGTGACCGTGAAGGTCTTGGTCATGGAGTCGCCGGCGCCCAGGGCCTGGACCGCCGGGTCGTCGTTGTTGAGGGCGAACGACCACTTGCCGTCCTCGCCGATGGTGAAGGTGCCCTGGTCGGTCTCGACGCTGGTGGCCTGGACATGGGCCTCGCCGGWGTCAACGTCGGAGACGTTGAGGGTGCCGGTGGCCGTGCTGGTGCCGTCCTCGCCGACGCCGCCGGCGATGTCGCCGCTGATGGTGGCGCTGTCATTGCTGCCGTGGATGGTGACCGTCACCTCCTGGGTGTCGGTGCCATCGGCGCTGGTGACCGTGAAGGTCTTGGTCATGGAATCACCGGCGCCCAGGGCCTGCACCGCCGGGTCGTCGTTGTTGAGGGCGAACGACCACTTGCCGTCCTCGCCGATGGTGAAGGTGCCCTGATCGGTCTCGACGCTGGTCGCCTGGACATGGGCCTCGCCATTGTCCACATCCGCCACGTTGAGGGTGCCGGTCGCCGTGCCGGTGCCGTCCTCGCCGACGCCGCCGGCGATGTCGCCGCTGATGGTGGCGCTGTCGTTGCTGCCGTGGATGGTGACCGTCACCTCCTGGGTGTCGGTGCCGTCGGCAGAGGTCACCGTGAAGGTCTTGGTCATGGACTCATTGGCGCCCAGGGCCTGGACCGCCGGGTCGTCGTTGTTCAGCGCGAAGGACCACTTGCCGTCTTCACCGATGGTGAAGGTGCCCTGGTCGGTCTCGATGCTGGTGGCCTGGACATGGGCCTCGCCATTATCCACGTCGGACACGTTGAGGGTGCCGGTGGCCGTAGAAGTGCCGTCCTCGCCGACGCCGCCGGCGATGTCGCCGCTGATGGTGGCGTTGTCGTTGCTGCCGTTGATGGTGACCGTCACTTCCTGGGTGTCGGTGCCGTCGGCACTCGTCACCGTGAAGGTCTTGGTCATGGAATCGCCGGCGCCCAGGGCCTGGACCGCCGGGTCGTCGTTGTTGAGGGCGAACGACCACTTGCCGTCCTCGCCGATGGTGAAGGTGCCCTGATCGGTCTCGACGCTGGTGGCCTGGACATGGGCCTCGCCATTATCCACATCSGCCACGTTGAGCGTGCCGGTGGCCGTAGAAGTGCCGTCCTCGCCGACGCCGCCGGCGATGTCGCCGCTGATGGTGGCGCTGTCATTGCTGCCGTGGATGGTGACCGTCACCTCCTGGGTGTCGGTGCCGTCGGCACTCGTCACCGTGAAGGTCTTGGTCATGGACTCATTGGCGCCCAGGGCCTGGACCGCCGGGTCGTCGTTGTTGAGGGCGAACGACCACTTGCCGTCCTCGCCGATGGTGAAGGTGCCCTGATCGGTCTCGACGCTGGTGGCCTGGACATGGGCCTCGCCGCTGTCCACGTCGGAGACGTTGAGGGTGCCGGTCGCCGTGCCGGTGCCGTCCTCGCCGACGCCGCCGGCGATGTCGCCGCTGATGGTGGCGCTGTCGTTGCTGCCGTGGATGGTGACCGTCACTTCCTGGGTGTCGGTGCCATCGGCGCTGGTGACCGTGAAGGTCTTGGTCATGGAATCACCGGCGCCCAGGGCCTGCACCGCCGGGTCGTCGTTGTTCAGCGCGAAGGACCACTTGCCGTCTTCACCGATGGTGAAGGTGCCCTGGTCGGTCTCGATGCTGGTGGCCTGGACATGGGCCTCGCCATTATCCACGTCGGACACGTTGAGGGTGCCGGTGGCCGTAGAAGTGCCGTCCTCGCCGACGCCGCCGGCGATGTCGCCGCTGATGGTGGCGCTGTCGTTGCTGCCGTGGATGGTGACCGTCACCTCCTGGGTGTCGGTGCCGTCGGCACTCGTCACCGTGAAGGTCTTGGTCATGGACTCATTGGCGCCCAGGGCCTGCACCGCCGGGTCGTCGTTGTTGAGGGCGAACGACCACTTGCCGTCCTCGCCGATGGTGAAGGTGCCCTGGTCGGTCTCGACGCTGGTGGCCTGGACATGGGCCTCGCCCGTATCCACGTCGGAGACATGGAGAGTCCCGGTCGCCGTGCTGGTGCCGTCCTCGCCGACGCCGCCGGCGATGTCGCCGCTGATGGTGGCGCTGTCGTTGCTGCCGTGGATGGTGACCGTCACCTCCTGGGTGTCGGTGCCGTCGGCGCTGGTGACCGTGAAGGTCTTGGTCATGGAATCATTGGCGCCCAGGGCCTGCACCGCCGGGTCGTCGTTGTTGAGGGCGAACGACCACTTGCCGTCTTCACCGATGGTGAAGGTGCCCTGATCGGTCTCGACGCTGGTCGCCTGGACATGGGCCTCGCCGCTGTCCACATCCGCCACGTTGAGCGTGCCGGTCGCGGCCTGGGTGCCGTCCTCGCCGACGCCGCCGGCGATGTCGCCGGAGATGGTGGCCGAGTCATTGGACCCGTTGATGGTGACCGTCACTTCCTGGGTGTCGGTGCCATCGGCGCTGGTGACCGTGAAGGTCTTGGTCATGGAATCACCGGCGCCCAGGGCCTGCACCGCCGGGTCGTCGTTGTTGAGGGCGAACGACCACTTGCCGTCCTCGCCGATGGTGAAGGTGCCCTGATCGGTCTCGACGCTGGTCGCCTGGACATGGGCCTCGCCATTGTCCACATCCGCCACGTTGAGGGTGCCGGTCGCCGTGCCGGTGCCGTCCTCGCCGACGCCGCCGGCGATGTCGCCGCTGATGGTGGCGCTGTCGTTGCTGCCGTGGATGGTGACCGTCACCTCCTGGGTGTCGGTGCCATCGGCGCTGGTGACCGTGAAGGTCTTGGTCATGGAATCATTGGCGCCCAGGGCCTGGACCGCCGGGTCGTCGTTGTTGAGGGCGAACGACCACTTGCCGTCTTCACCGATGGTGAAGGTGCCCTGGTCGGTCTCGACGCTGGTGGCCTGGACATGGGCCTCGCCCGTATCCACGTCGGAGACATGGAGAGTCCCGGTCGCCGTGCTGGTGCCGTCCTCGCCGACGCCGCCGGCGATGTCGCCGCTGATGGTGGCGCTGTCGTTGCTGCCGTGGATGGTGACCGTCACTTCCTGGGTGTCGGTGCCGTCGGCAGAGGTCACCGTGAAGGTCTTGGTCATGGACTCATTGGCGCCCAGGGCCTGCACCGCCGGGTCGTCGTTGTTGAGGGCGAACGACCACTTGCCGTCTTCGCCGATGGTGAAGGTGCCCTGATCGGTCTCGACGCTGGTCGCCTGGACATGGGCCTCGCCGCTGTCCACGTCGGAGACGTTGAGGGTGCCGGTCGCCGTGCCGGTGCCGTCCTCGCCGACGCCGCCGGCGATGTCGCCGCTGATGGTGGCGCTGTCATTGCTGCCGTGGATGGTGACCGTCACTTCCTGGGTGTCGGTGCCGTCGGCACTCGTCACCGTGAAGGTCTTGGTCATGGAATCATTGGCGCCCAGGGCCTGGACCGCCGGGTCGTCGTTGTTGAGCGCGAACGACCACTTGCCGTCCTCGCCGATGGTGAAGGTGCCCTGATCGGTCTCGACGCTGGTCGCCTGGACATGGGCCTCGCCATTGTCCACATCCGCCACGTTGAGGGTGCCGGTCGCCGTGCCGGTGCCGTCCTCGCCGACGCCGCCGGCGATGTCGCCGCTGATGGTGGCGCTGTCGTTGCTGCCGTGGATGGTGACCGTCACCTCCTGGGTGTCGGTGCCATCGGCGCTGGTGACCGTGAAGGTCTTGGTCATGGAATCATTGGCGCCCAGGGCCTGGACCGCCGGGTCGTCGTTGTTGAGGGCGAACGACCACTTGCCGTCTTCACCGATGGTGAAGGTGCCCTGGTCGGTCTCGACGCTGGTGGCCTGGACATGGGCCTCGCCCGTATCCACGTCGGAGACATGGAGAGTCCCGGTCGCCGTGCTGGTGCCGTCCTCGCCGACGCCGCCGGCGATGTCGCCGCTGATGGTGGCGCTGTCGTTGCTGCCGTGGATGGTGACCGTCACCTCCTGGGTGTCGGTGCCATCGGCGCTGGTGACCGTGAAGGTCTTGGTCATGGAGTCGCCGGCGCCCAGGGCCTGGACCGCCGGGTCGTCGTTGTTGAGGGCGAACGACCACTTGCCGTCCTCGCCGATGGTGAAGGTGCCCTGATCGGTCTCGACGCTGGTCGCCTGGACATGGGCCTCGCCATTGTCCACATCCGCCACGTTGAGGGTGCCGGTCGCCGTGCCGGTGCCGTCCTCGCCGACGCCGCCGGCGATGTCGCCGCTGATGGTGGCGCTGTCGTTGCTGCCGTGGATGGTGACCGTCACCTCCTGGGTGTCGGTGCCGTCGGCAGAGGTCACCGTGAAGGTCTTGGTCATGGACTCATTGGCGCCCAGGGCCTGGACCGCCGGGTCGTCGTTGTTCAGCGCGAAGGACCACTTGCCGTCTTCACCGATGGTGAAGGTGCCCTGGTCGGTCTCGATGCTGGTGGCCTGGACATGGGCCTCGCCATTATCCACGTCGGACACGTTGAGGGTGCCGGTGGCCGTAGAAGTGCCGTCCTCGCCGACGCCGCCGGCGATGTCGCCGCTGATGGTGGCGTTGTCGTTGCTGCCGTTGATGGTGACCGTCACTTCCTGGGTGTCGGTGCCGTCGGCACTCGTCACCGTGAAGGTCTTGGTCATGGAATCGCCGGCGCCCAGGGCCTGGACCGCCGGGTCGTCGTTGTTGAGGGCGAACGACCACTTGCCGTCCTCGCCGATGGTGAAGGTGCCCTGATCGGTCTCGACGCTGGTGGCCTGGACATGGGCCTCGCCATTATCCACATCCGCCACGTTGAGCGTGCCGGTGGCCGTAGAAGTGCCGTCCTCGCCGACGCCGCCGGCGATGTCGCCGCTGATGGTGGCGCTGTCATTGCTGCCGTGGATGGTGACCGTCACCTCCTGGGTGTCGGTGCCGTCGGCACTCGTCACCGTGAAGGTCTTGGTCATGGACTCATTGGCGCCCAGTGCCTGGACCGCCGGGTCGTCGTTGTTGAGGGCGAACGACCACTTGCCGTCCTCGCCGATGGTGAAGGTGCCCTGATCGGTCTCGACGCTGGTGGCCTGGACATGGGCCTCGCCGGAGTCAACGTCGGAGACGTTGAGGGTGCCGGTGGCCGTGCTGGTGCCGTCCTCGCCGACGCCGCCGGCGATGTCGCCGCTGATGGTGGCGCTGTCATTGCTGCCGTGGATGGTGACCGTCACCTCCTGGGTGTCGGTGCCGTCGGCACTCGTCACCGTGAAGGTCTTGGTCATGGAATCATTGGCGCCCAGGGCCTGGACCGCCGGGTCGTCGTTGTTCAGCGCGAAGGACCACTTGCCGTCTTCACCGATGGTGAAGGTGCCCTGATCGGTCTCGACGCTGGTGGCCTGGACATGGGCCTCGCCGTTGTCCACGTCGGAGACGTTGAGGGTGCCGGTCGCCGTGCCGGTGCCGTCCTCGCCGACGCCGCCGGCGATGTCGCCGGAGATGGTGGCCGTGTCATTGGNNCCGTTGATGGTGACCGTCACTTCCTGGGTGTCGGTGCCGTCGGCGCTGGTGACCGTGAAGGTCTTGGTCATGGACTCATTGGCGCCCAGGGCCTGGACCGCCGGGTCGTCGTTGTTGAGGGCGAACGACCACTTGCCGTCCTCGCCGATGGTGAAGGTGCCCTGATCGGTCTCGACGCTGGTCGCCTGGACATGGGCCTCGCCGCTGTCCACGTCGGAGACGTTGAGGGTGCCGGTCGCCGTAGAAGTGCCGTCCTCGCCGACGCCGCCGGCGATGTCGCCGCTGATGGTGGCGCTGTCATTGCTGCCGTGGATGGTGACCGTCACCTCCTGGGTGTCGGTGCCGTCGGCACTCGTCACCGTGAAGGTCTTGGTCATGGAATCATTGGCGCCCAGGGCCTGGACCGCCGGGTCGTCGTTGTTGAGGGCGAACGACCACTTGCCGTCCTCGCCGATGGTGAAGGTGCCCTGGTCGGTCTCGACGCTGGTGGCCTGGACATGGGCCTCGCCATTATCCACATCCGCCACGTTGAGCGTGCCGGTGGCCGTAGAAGTGCCGTCCTCGCCGACGCCGCCGGCGATGTCGCCGCTGATGGTGGCCGAGTCATTGCTGCCGTGGATGGTGACCGTCACTTCCTGGGTGTCGGTGCCATCGGCACTGGTGACCGTGAAGGTCTTGGTCATGGACTCATTGGCGCCCAGGGCCTGGACCGCCGGGTCGTCGTTGTTGAGGGCGAACGACCACTTGCCGTCCTCGCCGATGGTGAAGGTGCCCTGATCGGTCTCGACGCTGGTGGCCTGGACATGGGCCTCGCCATTATCCACATCCGCCACGTTGAGCGTGCCGGTGGCCGTAGAAGTGCCGTCCTCGCCGACGCCGCCGGCGATGTCGCCGCTGATGGTGGCGCTGTCATTGCTGCCGTGGATGGTGACCGTCACCTCCTGGGTGTCGGTGCCGTCGGCACTCGTCACCGTGAAGGTCTTGGTCATGGAATCATTGGCGCCCAGGGCCTGGACCGCCGGGTCGTCGTTGTTGAGGGCGAACGACCACTTGCCGTCCTCGCCGATGGTGAAGGTGCCCTGATCGGTCTCGACGCTGGTGGCCTGGACATGGGCCTCGCCGCTGTCCACGTCGGAGACGTTGAGGGTGCCGGTCGCCGTGCCGGTGCCGTCCTCGCCGACGCCGCCGGCGATGTCGCCGCTGATGGTGGCGCTGTCGTTGCTGCCGTGGATGGTGACCGTCACTTCCTGGGTGTCGGTGCCATCGGCGCTGGTGACCGTGAAGGTCTTGGTCATGGAATCATTGGCGCCCAGGGCCTGCACCGCCGGGTCGTCGTTGTTGAGCGCGAACGACCACTTGCCGTCCTCGCCGATGGTGAAGGTGCCCTGGTCGGTCTCGACGCTGGTGGCCTGGACATGGGCCTCGCCGCTGTCCACGTCGGAGACATGGAGAGTCCCGGTGGCGGTCTGGGTGCCGTCCTCGCCGACGGAACCCGACAGGTCCTTGGCGTCGCCAGAGATCACCGCCTGGTCATTGGCACCGTCGATGGTCACCGTCACCGTCTGAGAGGTGCCGTCCGCCGTCTGGACCTCGAAGGTCCGGGTCAGGTGGTCACCCGCCCCAAGCGACTGCACGGAATCGTTCATGGCGAAGGACCACTGGCCGCTCTCGTCCACCGAGAAGGTGCCGTAATCATCCGCCGTCGTCGCCGCCACGAAGGTGGCCGGAGAATCGATGTCGGTGGCGTCCAGATTGCCGGCCGCCCGCGCCGTATCCTCACCCACCACCACGGCGGTGTCGCCGGTGATCTCGGCCGCGTCGTTCACCGCATTGACATGCAGCGACGCCGACCCGGTCGCAAGCCCACCGTGACCATCGGAAATGGTATAAGTCGCGTTGATCTCGCCGTTGAAATTGGCATCCGGCGTGAAGGTATAGGTGCCGTCGGCATTCCGGGCAAAGCTGCCATGGTCGATCCGGATATCGTCCAGGCTGAGAATCGACAAGGTGTCGCCGTCGGAATCCGTGGCATTGGCCAACAGCTTGGCCTGCCATTCCGCGGCGGTCATGGTCAGGGGATGATCCTCGTCGATCGTCCCGATGTCGGCCACGCCCGCGACGATCGGCGCGTGATTGACCGCCACGGCCTGGATGTCAGGGGCATTGTCCACGGCGGGCGCCGCGGCGACCTCGGCCTGGACCACTTCCTGGACCTGACTGGTGATGGTGGCGCCTGCGACGGGACCCGTCCCCGTCTGCGGAACCGCATCCCGGCCCTGGTCCCGGAATTCGGTGGCGGCACCGGCCTCGGCGGCAAGGTCGAAGGTGGAGGCCGCCCCCTCGCCCATCAGGGCGAACACCGCCACATTGGCGGCCACGGCGACGCTCACCTTGGAGCGCAGCTTGTACATGGAGAGCTTTTTCCTCAGTTCCTCGATGCGCGCGGCTTCCGCGTCGATCAGGAAGACGTCGCCCAGTTCCACCACGAACAAGTCGTACAGGAATTTGCCCTGGGGGGTCAGCAGGGCGGTGTACACCGCCCGGTCGCCGGCCACCTTGTTCATGTCGTTGGAGACCAGACCCTGCAGGAAGGCGCGGCGGTCCTCGCCCCCCACTTCCAGCACGGCACGCTGTTCCAGACGCACAAAGACCCTGTCGCTCATCGGCCAAATCCTCTCAGGCAACCCTTCCAGGCAAAGGGTGGGTCAAACCAGCTGGGATGACAAGCCCCCCCGGGCGTCTTATAAGATTCAAACCATGCATATCACCCTCGTGGACGATTCCATTCCCTTCGACGGCTATTCCGCGTCATCGCGCCCGCTGGGCGGGGCGGAGAAGGCCTTTGCCGTGCTGCCCGGCGCCCTGGCCCGTCTCGGCCATACGGTGCAGGTGTTCAACCGCTGCCGCTGGGGCATGCATATCGAAAGCGCCCAGTGGGAGACCTTCGAGGGCAAGAAGCCGCTGCGCACCGACGTGCTGATCGCCTTCCGCAAGCCCCAGCTTCTGGAATTCATCCGCCATGCGGGCAAGCGGGTGTTCTGGCATGTGGGGCCGGGACGCCTGCTGGACCGCCCGGCGACGCGGGCCATGCTCGACACCCACAAGCCGCTGCTGCTGCTGCTGGCCGAGGCCCAGGCGCGGGACTTCCAGACCAAGGGGCTGGCCGCCGGGCTGCTGCCCATGGCGGTACGCCCCGATTTCCTGGGCGGCGAGCCCCGCCCCCAGGACCCGCCGCGCGCCGTGGTCACCACCCATCCCGCCCACGGCCTGGACTGGCTGGTGGATCTGTGGGTGGCCAGGATCCGCCCCAATGCGCCCAGTGCCGAACTGCACATCCATTCCATGACCCTGGCCTCCGCCGCCGAGGGCAAGGAGGTGGACGAGGCCCTGCGCCCCCTGGCCGCCAAGGTCGCCGCCGCCGCCGCCCACGGCGTGGTGGTCACCCGCCCCCAGGGCGACTACCTGATGGCCGAGGCCCTGCGCGAGGCCCGCGTCCATCTCTATCCCGGCCATGCCGACGACATGGGCTGCTTCACCCTGATGGAAAGCCAGGCGGCAGGCTGTCCGGCGGTAATCCGCCCCCCTGGGCGCCGCCCCCGAGCGCATCCGGGATGGCGTCACCGGCTACGTCGCCCCCGATGACGACGCCTTCGCCAATCTGGCCGTCCTGCTGCTGACCGACCAGTCAGTGCAACAAGCCATGAGTGCCGAGGCCCGTGCCGCCTGGAAGGGCCGTACCTGGGACGGCGTGGCCGCCACCCTGGAAGGCTGGCTGAAATGACGCGGCTGCTTCAGGCCATGGCCGGAGCCCCCCATGGCGGGGCCGAGGCCTTCTTCGAGCGCCTCGCCCCCGCCCTGTCCCGGGCCGGCGTGACCCAGCGCGTGCTGATCCGCGACAACCCCAAGCGCGCCGCCCTGCTGCGCGCCCAGGGGGTCGAGGTGGTGGAAGCCCCATTCGGCGGCGCCCTGGATCTGGTCACCCACTGGCGCTTTCGCCGCGAGGTGAAGGACTTCCAGCCCGATATCGTGCTGACCTGGATGAACCGGGCGTCGCGCTTCGTGCCCAAGGGCCGCCACACCACGGTGGGACGCCTCGGCGGCTATTACGACCTCAAGTATTACCGCCAGTGCGACCACCTGATCGGCAACACCCCGGATATCCGCGACTGGATCATCGCCAAAGGTCGACCGACCGGTCAGGTTCACTACGTTCCCAATTTCGTCGCCGACACCAAGGGCACCCAGCCGCTGTCGCGGGCGTCGTTCGACACGCCGCCCGGCGCACCTTTGATCGTCGCCATGGGCCGCCTGCATGCCAACAAGGCCTTCGACGTCCTGCTCCGCGCGGTGGAACAGGTGCACGATTGCTATCTGTGGATTGCCGGCGAAGGCCCCGAGCGCGCCGAGCTGGAAGCCCTGGCCGCCCATCTGTCGGTCAAGCCCCGGGTGCGATTCCTGGGCTGGCGCGACGACGTGGCGGCGCTGTACGCCACCGGCGACCTGTTCGTCTGCCCTTCGCGCCACGAGCCGCTGGGCAATGTGGTGATCGAGGCCTGGGCGGCCGCCCGGCCGGTGATCGCAACAGCCTCCCAGGGGCCAAGGCAGCTGATCACCGACGGAACCGACGGCGTGCTGGTGCCGGTGGATGACGGCACCGCCCTGGCCGCGGCCATCCGCCGCCTGCTGGCCCAGCCCGACACCGCCCGCGCCCTGGCCGAGGCCGGTCGCGCCGCCTATGAACGCCAGTTCACGGAGGCCGCCGTGGTGGCGCGCTATCTCGAATTCTTCGACAAGGTGAAGCGATGACCTCGCCTGTCATCCTGACGACCATCGGGAGGAAGGATCTCGTCCTGATCCCATGCGTCAGAATCGGCACCAGCGGAGCAGGCGGAGATCCCTCGCCGACGCTCGGGATGACATCGATGGAGCGACGCTGATGTGCGGCATCGCCGGCGTCATGACCGCCAACGGCCCGCCCGACGGGCAGGTGCTGGACAAGCTGGCCGACGCCCTGGCCCATCGCGGCCCCGACGGACGCGGCCGCCATGTGAGCGGCAATGTGGGGCTGGTGCAGAACCGGCTGTCCATCATCGACCTGGAGGGCGGCAGGCAGCCGATCCTGGACGGCGCGGGCAACGCCATCGTGGCCAATGGCGAGATCTACAATTACCTGGAACTGAAATCGGACATGGCGGGACAGGTCTTCGCCACCGGCTCCGATTGCGAGCCGCCGCTGCACCTGTACCGCCACCAGGGCCCGGCCTTCGCCCGCTCGCTTCGCGGCATGTACGCCTTCGCCATCCACGACGGCGGGGCGCAGAAGCTGGTTCTCGGCCGCGATCCCTTCGGCATCAAGCCGCTTTACCTGACGGAGACCGCTCCCGGCCTGGCCTTCGCCTCCGAGCCCCAGGCCCTGATCGCCGCCGGGCTGGTCAAGCCCGAGCTGGACCCCGCCGCCCTGGCGGAATTGCTGCAATTGCAGTTCACCACCGGCACCCGGACCATCTTCAAGGGCATTCGCCGCCTGGGTGCGGGCGAGACCGTGGTGGCCGAAGGAGGCTGCGTCACGGAAGGCCGCCGCCTGCCCGCCTTGCCCGCCGGCGGGCCGGTGGACGGCGGCCTGGACCAGATGCTGGACCAGTTGGACGACACGCTGACCGAATCGGTGGAACTGCACCAGCGCTCGGACGTGCCCTATGGCATGTTCCTGTCGGGCGGCATCGATTCGTCGGTGGTGCTGGCCCTGATGGCCCGGCTCAACCCCAAGGGCGTGCTGGCCTTCACCGCCGGCTTTCCCGGCACCAGGGTGCATGACGAGCGCCAGCATGCCCGCGATCTGGCCCGCGCCGTGGGCGCCCGCCACGTGGAGGTGGAGTTCACGGAAAGCGACTTCTGGGAGCTGCTGCCCTTGGTCGCCGCCGCCATGGACGATCCGGCCGCCGACTACGCCTGCCTGCCCACCTTCAAGCTGGCCCGCGAGGCGAGGAAGGAGGTCAAGGTCATCCTGTCGGGCGAAGGCGGCGACGAACTGTTCGGCGGCTATGGCCGCTATCGCCACGCCATGCGCCCCTGGCCGCTGACCAAGTCCATGCGCCGCAAGGGCACCTTCGACGGCCTCGACGTGCTGCGCGACGGAATCACCAGCCACTGGCGCCACGGCATGAAGCTGGCCGAGCGGGCCGAGGCCCTGCCCGGCCGCACCCGGCTGCAGGTGGCCCAGGCGGTCGACTGCACCGACTGGCTGCCCAACGACCTGCTGACCAAGGCCGACCGCTGCCTGATGGCCAACGGCATCGAGGGGCGCGTGCCCTTCCTCGATCCGGTGGTCGCCGCCTTCGCCTTCCGCCTGCCCGACCATCTCAAGGTCCGGAAGGGGCTGGGCAAGTGGATCCTGCGCCGCTGGCTGGAGACGGCACTGCCCGCCGCCCGCCCCTTCGACAAGAAGCGCGGCTTCACCGTGCCGGTGGCCGAGTGGATCGCGGCGAAACCCCAAATCGGCCAATTGGTGGCCCGACAGCCCGGCATCGCCGAGATCTGCCATCCCGGCGCGGTCGAGGCGCTGTTCAGGACTTGCGCCAAGGACACGGGCTTCGCCTGTTGGACGCTGCTGTTCTACGCCCTTTGGCATCAAAGACACGTCCTGGGCAAGATTCCCGCCGGAGATGCCTTCTCCGAGTTGGCGGATAGGATATAATCGCTGCGTAACTTAAGTGGAGAAGCGCCATGGCCCAGTCCTTCGACCTGATCCTGCGCAACGGCATGGTGGTGACCCCCAACGGCACCGGACGCGCCGACATCGCGGTCAGCGACGGCCGCATCCGGGCCTTGGGCAGCCTGCTCGACGCCTCGGCCGCCGATGAGGTGGACCTGCGCGGCCTGACCGTGCTGCCCGGAATCATCGACACCCAGGTACATTTCCGCGAGCCGGGCCTGGAGCACAAGGAAGACCTGGAAAGCGGCACGCGCGCCGCCGCCCAGGGCGGCGTGGTCGCCATCTTCGAGATGCCCAACACCAAGCCGTCCACCACCACCGCCGACGCCATCCGGGACAAGCTGGACCGCGCCCAGGGCCGCGCCTGGGTGGATCACGCCTTCTTCATCGGCGCCGCCTCGGACAACATCGACCATCTGGCCGAGTGGGAGCGCATCCCCGGCTGCGCCGGCATCAAGGTGTTCATGGGGTCGTCCACCGGCAACCTGCTGGTGGCCGACGACGAGACCCTGGGCCGGGTGCTGGCCCAGGGCTTCCGCCGCATCGCCGTCCATTGCGAGGACGAGGGCCGCCTGATCGAGCGCAAGCACGTGGCCGAGGACGGCGCCCATCCCCGCGTCCATCACCAGTGGCGCGACGTGGAGACCGCCCTGATGGCCAGCAGGCGCCTCGTCGCCCTGGCGGAAAAGGCCGGGCGCCGCGTCCACGTGCTGCACGTCACCACCGCCGAGGAAATGGAGTTCCTGGCCGGTCACAAGGACGTGGCCACGGTGGAGACCACGCCGCAGCACCTGACCCTGGCCGCGCCGGAATGCTATGAGCGCCTGGGCACCTACGCCCAGATGAACCCGCCCATCCGCGGCACCCGCCATCGCGACGCCCTGTGGAAGGCCATCGCCGACGGCGTCGTCGACGTGCTGGGCTCGGACCACGCGCCCCACACCCGCGAGGAGAAGGACAAGCCCTATCCGCAAAGCCCGTCGGGCATGACCGGCGTCCAGACCCTGGTGCCCCTGATGCTCGACCACGTCAATCATGGCCGCCTCAGCCTGGAACGCCTGGTGGACCTGACCAGCGCAGGCCCGGCCCGCATCTATAATATTGCCGGCAAGGGCCGCATCGCCGTGGGCTATGACGCCGACTTCACCGTCGTCGACATGAAGGCCGAGCGCACCATCACCAACAACTGGATCGAAAGCCGCTGCGGCTGGACGCCCTTCGACGGGCAGAAGGTCACCGGCTGGCCGGTGGCCACCATCGTGCGCGGCCGCACGGTCATGCGCGACGGCCAGTTGCTAGGCCAGGCCTCGGGCGAGCCGGTCCGCTTCCAGGAAACCCTGTAGGCCCGGCCGGTGGAGTTCCGCCCCTCCAACCGCCGCATCATGGTGGCGCTGCTGGGAGCCATGCTCCTGGTGCTGTGGGGCTTCGTCACCTATTGGTCATGGTCCCAGCGCAAGGGCATCATGGCGTCGAGCACCGTCATCCTGGAGCAATTGACCTCGGCGGCCGAGGAACAGACCCTGCGCCTGTTCCGCCATGCCGAGACGTCGCTGGTGGTCAGCAATCACTGGCTGGCCGATCATCCGCAACAGAGCCCGGGCGGCAATCCCGCCTTCATCACCCTGGTCGACCGCCTGCGCCAGATGTCCGACGGCATGCTTGACATCCGCATGGTCACAAGCACGGGCGGCCTGCACTACATCCCCTGGCGCGGCCCCAAGCCGCTCGCCGACGTGTCCGACCGCGACTATTTCAAAGCCCAGGCGCGTATGGAGACCCGCGGCTTCTACATCGGCAATCCGGTGGTCAGCCGGGTGACGGGCAAGTGGGGCATCCCGGTCTCCATCCCGGCCGACCGGAACGGCGGCGACATCGCCGTGCTGTTCGGCGCCATCGAACTGGACCGCATCGTCAAGACCTTCGAGGCCGAACGCATCAAGCCGCACGGCTCCATCGCCGTGCTTCGGGCCGATGGCACCTTCTTGTTCCGGGTCCCGTCCGAGGACCACGTGGCCGGGCTCAACATCGCCGACACGCCGTCGTTCCGCGACAACTACGCCCTGTCGCTCAAGGGGGTCTTCCGCTCCTCCAGCCAGTTCATCGACGGCAAGGAGCGGCTGGTGTCGTATCAGAGGCTGCGCGACTATCCCCTGATCGTCATCGTCACCGCCGGAATCGACGACCTGCTGGCTCCCTGGCGCCGCGAGACAGCCACCCTGGTGGCCATCGCCGGACTGGTCACCCTGGCCATCGGCCTGCTGGCCCTGATCCTGATCCGGGCCATGAAGGCCGAGGAGAAGGCCCAGAAGGCCACCGAACGCGCCAAGCGCGAGGCCGAGCTGATCCTGGCCGCCGCCGGCGAAGGGATTTGCGGCATCGATATCCAGGGCCGGGTCACCTTCATGAATCCGGCGGCGCGCTCCATGCTGGGCTGGCTGCATGAGGACCCCATCGGCCGAAACCTGCATGCGGCCAACCATCACAGCCGCCCGGACGGCGCCGCCTATCCCGGCAGCGAATGCCCCATCGCCCATACCCTGGCCGACGGCCAGACCCGCGAAGTGCAGGGCGAGACGTTCTGGCGGCTGAACGGCACCCAGTTCCCGGTAGAGATGATCGCCACCGGCCTGGTGGAGGATGGCGGCGTCAAGGGCGCCGTGCTGATGTTCCGCGACATCAGCGACCGGCTGGCCTCGGAACAGGCCCTGAAGGCGCAGGCCACCGAACTGTCGCGCTCCAATGCCGACCTGGAACAGTTCGCCTATGTGGCCAGCCACGACCTGCGCGAGCCGCTGCGGCAGGTGGCCAGCTTCGTCTCCCTGCTGGAGCGCCGCTATGGCCCCACCCTGGACGACGACGCCCGGGACTATATCACCTATGCCCGCGAAGGCGCCAAGCGCATGGACCGGCTGATCATCGACCTACTGGATTTCTCGCGCATCGGCCATCATTCGCAGGCGGTGCAACAGGTCAATCTCGGCAGCGTCATCGACGAGGCCATCGCCAACCTGGGCACCGTCATCGTCGAGCACGGCGCCCAGGTGGATCGCGCCGCGGAGATGCCGGTGCTGGGGCTGGTTCGCGACGACATGGTGCGCCTGTTCCAGAATCTGATCGGCAACGCCCTCAAATACCACCACCCCGAGCGGACCCCCATCGTCCGCATCGCCGCCCGACGCGACGACGAGGGATGGGTGGTTTCGGTCATCGACAACGGCCTGGGCATCGACCCGCAATTCTCGGAGCGCATCTTTGGCATCTTCCAGCGCCTGCACACCCGCGACAAGTTCGAGGGCACCGGCATCGGGCTGGCCATCTGCAAGAAGATCGTCGAGCGGGCAGGCGGACGGATCTGGGTCGAACCCGCCGAGGGCGGCGGCAGCGTCTTCAACGTCCGCCTGCCCGCTTGACCGCCATCATGCCCAGGAAACGCCGACAGGGGTAGTCTTGGCCGAGCAAGAGGAGGCTTTGGTCCATGCTCACCCAAGACGATATCCGCGAGGCGCTGCGACAGGTCATCGACCCCGATGTGGGCGTCAACATCGTCGACCTGGGGCTGGTGGAGGATATCCGCATCGCGCCGGAAGGCATCTATGTGGACCTGATCATGACCACGCCGGCCTGCCCGCAAAGCGCCTATCTCAGCGATGAATCCGAACGGGTGGTGCGCGCCGCCGCCAAGGACGCGGTGGGCGTCAGCGTCGCCGTGCTCGACTCCCCCTTCTGGGAGCCGTCGCGCATGTCGGCCTCGGCCAAGTCCATCATGGGCTGGCCGGGATGATCAGCGTCACGGCTCGCCGCCTGCCGCTGCTGATGGCCGGGGCCTTGTCCCTGGCGGCCGGCATCATCGCCGGAGAAGGCCGCCTGGGCTGGCCGGTGGGCGGCGCCGATCTGGCGCTGGTCCACGGGCCGCTGATGATCTGCGGCTTCTTCGGCACGGTGATCGGGCTGGAGCGGGCGGTCGCCCTGGGCAAGGCCTGGGGCTATGGCTCGCCGCTGTTCACCGCGCTGGGCGGCGTGGCCCTGATCGCCGGGCATCCCTGGGCCGGCGCGGTCCTGCTGCTGGCCGGCAGTCTGGTCTTCGTCGCCATGAGTCTGGCGGTGATCCTCCGCCAGCGCGAAATCTTCACCACCGTGCTGGGCCTGGGGGGGCTGGCATGGGCGGCGGGGAACCTGCTGTGGAGCCTGGGCGGCGACGCGGCCGGCTCGGTGCCGCTGTGGGCCGCCTTCCTGGTGCTGACCATCGCGGGGGAACGCCTGGAGCTGTCGCGCTTCCTGCCGCCCTGGCGCTGGCGCACCCCCACCCTGCTGCCGCCGCTGCTGGTGCTGCTGGCGGGAATGGGGTTGGGGTCCTGGCCGGTGTTCGGCGCGGGCCTTGCCCTGCTGACCCTGTGGTCGGTGGTCAACGACGTGGTCCGGCGCACCATCCGTCAGGCGGGCCTGACCCGCTATGTGGCGGTGTGCCTGCTGTCCGGCTATGCCTGGGCCCTGGCCGCCGGGCTGTTGATGCTCCGCCTTTCCCCGGGCGAGACCGGAATCGTCTACGACGCCGCGCTGCACGCCCTGTTCGTCGGCTTTGTCTTCGCCATGGTGTTCGGGCACGCCCCGGTCATCCTGCCCGCCGTGCTGCGCGTGGCGGTGCCCTACAAGCCGGTGTTCTACCTGCCGCTGGCCGCGCTGCACGCCTCGCTGGGGCTGAGGATGGCGGGCGATCTCGCCGACATCCATGCCGTGCGCCAGTGGGGTGGAATGCTCAACGCCGTGGCCATCGCCCTGTTCATCGTCACCATGCTGGTGACGGTACTGCGGGCGAGGAAGCGCTAGCCGGCCCATCCGCCGCCATGCCGCCGTTTTCCCCCGCCGCCATTGGGCGCCCCGGATTGGGAGGGCGGCTGATGATCGGGGACGCGCTGCAGGGCGTTGGCGCATAACGGCTCCAACTCGGCCTTGGCCAGCGCGCCGTCGTGATCAGCGTCAAGCCGGGCGAAGGTCTCGGTGGCCTGCCCCAGAAAATCCTCGCGGGTCACCTTGCCGCGAAAGTTCCGGTCGGCCGACATCACCGGATCGATTCCAGAGGATTGGGCGGTACGGCCTCGCTGGCGGTAAGGGTCGCGGTAGCGCTCCAGCACGTCCGAGGTCAGATAGCCCTGCCCGTCCAGATCCATCCGAAGGAACTGGGCACGGGCATCGGCCATGAACTCCTCGCGGTCCAGCCGCCCGTCGTGATTGGTGTCGGCCCGCTCGAACCAGACCTCGGTGGCCAGCTTGCACGATGGCAGGCCCAGCGGCCCGCCGGTCAGCGGCTCGCCATTGGGACTGTAGAGCAGGGCCGGAATCGAAGCCGCCATCCGCCCGGGCCGCTCGTCCGGGTCGGGGCGGCCGGGGCCGGCGCAGGCCACCAGGACACCAATGGCGGCCAGGACCAGAGCGGCTTCCACGGCTTCGCGCAACAGGGAGCGACGGATATTCACGCTGCGATCCTCCAGGTTATCGAGATCGCGGACCATAGCCCCCCACTGTAAGCCGCAGATGTCCAGACGGCCTCCCTTTGGTAACCGATGGTAACGGGGCTATTTCCTCGGCTTGATCCGTGCCGTGGGCTCGGCCTGCATGGGGTCGTCGGGCCACCAGTGCTTGGGGTACTGGCCCTTGAGGTCGGCCTTGACCTGCTTGTAGGTATTGGCCCAGAAGCTGGCCAGATCCCGGGTCACCTGCATGGGTCGCCGGGCGGGCGACAGCAGATGAAGCAGAAGAGCCACCTTGCCGCCACCGATGCGCGGCGTCTCGGCGCAGGCGAACATCTCCTGCAGCCGCACCGCCAGCACCGGCACCTCGCCGGAATAGTCGATGGGCACCCGTGACCCCGACGGCACCTCCACATGGGTGGGGGCCAGATCGTCCAGGCGCTTCTTCTGCTCCCAGGACAGCAGGCCCGAGAGCGCCGCCGCCAGATCGAGCCGGGCGAGGTGGGCACGCCGGGTGATGCCGGAAAGATAGGGCACCAGCCAGTCCTCCAGCCCGGCCAGCAGGGCGGCCTCGGACAGATCGGGCCAGCCGCCCTCGGGGTCCAGCCCGCGCACGAAGGCGACGCGGCGGCACAACCGCTCCAGGTCCGGCGTCCAGGGCAGGCAGGCCGGCCCCATCTGGCGCACGCCCTCGGCCATGGCGGCGCAAAGCGCCTCCGGCTCGGCGGATTTCAGCGGCTTGTCCTCGATGACCAGGGACCACAGCACCCGGCGGGCGCGGGCCTGCACCACCTCTTCGCGCCCATCCCAGCGACAGAGGGTTTCGGATCGGATCTGGGCTCCGAAATGCTCCTCGATCTCCGCCAGGGTCAGGGGCGCCGCCAGGAAGATGCGGGCCTCGCGCCGGTCGCCGTCGGTCTCGGCCAGGGCCAGCCATTCCTCGGCGGCCAAAGGCTCGTGCGAGGCGAACACCGCTCCGCCGCCGCCGGTCATGGCATAGCGCGGCTCGCCCCCCGGACGCCGCCGGGCCAGCCGGTCGGGATAGGCGAAGGCCAGCAGCAGCCCGGCGTCGCGGCCGTCGCCCTCCTGCTCGCCCGCCTTCAGCCCCAGGCGGCGACGGCCGTCGCGCGCCGCCTGACGGGCACGGGCCAGGCCGCCCTTGTCCACCGGCAATCCCCGCTCCCGCCCCCGCAGGGCGTCGAGCCGGAGGCGGATGTCCGAATCCCGGGCATCGCGGCCGGGACGCAGCACGTCGCGCTCCTCCAGCAGCGCCGCCAGATCGCAGGCCAGCCCGCCCAACCTCAAGTCCCGGCCCTTCAACACCATGTGGGCGAGCCGGGGATGCAGGCCCAGCCGCGCCATGGCCTTGCCGTGGGCGGTGATGCGCAAGCCATCGTCCAACGCCCCCAACTCGGTCAGCAGTTCGCGCGCCTGGGCCAGATGGGCGGCCGGCGGCGGGTCGAGCCAGGACAGGTCCAGGGCCTCGGTCACCCCCCACTGGGCCAGATCCAGCGCCAGGGGGGCGAGGTCGGCCTCGGTCACCTCGGGGGCGGTGAAGGGCAGCAGGGCGCGGTCGTCGGCCTCGGACCACAGGCGGTAGCACACCCCCGGCCCCAAGCGCCCGGCCCGGCCCCGGCGCTGATCCGCCCCGGCACGCGACACCGGCAACGTGACCAGCCGGGTCATGCCCGAGCCCGGGTCAAAGCGTGCCAGCCGCATGCGGCCGCCATCCACCACCACCCGCACCCCCTCGATGGTCAGCGAGGTTTCGGCGATGGCGGTGGCCAGCACCACCTTGCGTCCGCCATCGCGGCGCGGGCGGATGGCCCCGTCCTGCGCGTCTTGCGACAGGTCGCCGTAAAGGGGGGCGATCAGCACGCCCCGCGCCGCCGGATGGTCAGCCAGCAGGGACTCGACCCGGCGGATTTCCCCGCTGCCGGGCAGGAAGACCAGAATGTCGCCCTCCTCCTCGTCCAGGGCACGGATCACGGCGGCGGCCACTCCGTCCACGAAAGCCCTGGGCTCGGGCCGGGCCAGGAAGCGGGTCTCCACGGGATGGGCGCGGCCCTGGCTGGTCACCACCGGCGCGCCGCCCATCAGCCGGGCCACGGGCTCGCCGTCCAGGGTCGCCGACATCACCACCAGCTTGAGGTCGTCGCGCAACCCCTGGCGGCTTTCCAGGACCAGGGCCAGGCCGAGATCGGCGAACAGCGAGCGCTCGTGGAACTCGTCGAAGATCACCAGACCGACCCCGTCCAGGGAGGGGTCGTCCTGGATCATGCGGTTGAGGATGCCCTCGGTGACCACCTCGATGCGGGTCTTCGGCCCGACGCGGGAGTCGAAGCGGATGCGCCAGCCCACCGTCTCGCCCGGCTGCTCGCCCAGGGTCGACGCCATGCGCGTGGCGGCGGCCCGTGCCGCCAGCCGCCGCGGCTCCAGCATCAGGATGCGCTGTCCCGCCAGCCAGGGCTCGTCCAGCAGGGCCAGGGGGACGCGGGTGGTCTTGCCCGCCCCCGGCGGCGCCTGCAGCACCAAACCGTGGGACTGCCTCAAACCGGCGCGGATTTCGGGGATGACGGACTCGATGGGTAAATCATGCATTTTTAGTACTTATACGATCGCACCATGGGCCCCTGGACCGATTCTTGCCCTCAGCCTCTTGAATTCGACACAATCCTAGGGGATAAGGGACGCATCGCGCCACTCATCCATACCTGCGCAATTGGAGATTCTGATGCTCAACACCAAGAAGCTGGGCCTCGTCCTCGGAGCCGCCCTCCTCGCTGCCCCGTTCGCCGCCTCTGCCGCCGATGCCCCGGCCGCTTTCAACCAGTGCAAGGCCTGTCACAAGGTCGAAGCCGGCAAGCACGGCGTCGGCCCCAGCCTGTTCGGCGTCTACGGCGCCAAGGCCGGCCACGCCGAGGGCTACAAGTATTCCGACAACCACGTGAAGTCGGGCATGGTCTGGGACGATGCCAACCTGGGCAAGTACCTGGCCGACCCCAAGGCCACCATTCCCGGCAACAAGATGGCCTTCGCCGGCCTGAAGAAGCCCGAGGACGTGGCCGCCGTGGTCGCCTATCTGAAGACCCTGAAGTAAGACTTCGGGATCTTGGGTTTCGGCGCCGCCGCCCTGGCAACGGGGCGGCGGCGTTGTTATTTGGAAAGCGCTCGTTGCGACGCCCTCAGGGGGAAAGACCCGCCAGATCAGCGGCCGGGTCGATGGCCCGGGACGAGGTGATCTCCAGGCGCTCGTCGTCCAGTTCGTCGCGGCCGGGATGGGTGCGGCGCCAGTCCTCCACCGTCTGGTCGCGCTCGTCGACCAGCACCCGGATCAGCGGGGCATAGAAGGCGACCAGCGCCGCCAGCCACCCGGCGACCCCGGCCCAGGGGCCGGATGGCGCCAGTCGCAGTCCGGCCACCATGGCCTTGACCGCCTCGGCCCGATACCAGGCCTCGCCCGTCACCCAGCGATTGGTGGTGAACAGCTCTACCGCATCGCCCCAGGCTCCGAACCCCACGGCGATCAGATGGCACGGGGCATCGGCGTCCCCCGTGGCCGCCGCCGGGGCAAGTCCCCGGGGCATGCCGCGTGGACGCTGGAACAGGTGGATGTGGCCGAACTCGCCGTCCCGGTGGCTGTGATAATAGAACTGGGCGTGGGACGACAGGTCGTAGACGTCGCCGGTGGGATAGTGGCGGAACGCTTCCACCCCGCCGCCCCGGGTCAGCAGGGAGGTGGGATCGCCCCCCAGGTCCCGGGTCAGGGTCTGCAGGCGCTCACCCGCCGCCCTGATGCGCAGCAACTCGCTCCGGCTGGAGATGCAGGCCGCCAGGGTGCCGGGGGCCAGCGTCACGCCCTAACGCTCCACCGCGGCGGCCTCGGCCCCTTCATGCAGGCGGATGGGGATGCCGTCGCTCTTGGAGTCGGCCTTGGAAAGGCCTTTCAAGGCGGGATGAAGCCGGGTCAACGCACCGAAATTCGCCCAAAGGGTCTTGGCGACGGCCGTCACCTCCTCGGTGGACAGCTTGGTGGCCACCAGCAGCGTCTTCAACCCGATGGCGGCCACATCCTCCTTCTGGCCGTCATAGGTGCCGCTCTTGACGGCGAAGCGCGCCGCCCAGGGCACCTTCTTGAAGAAGGAATCCATGGATTTCGAGCGGAT
Source organism: Paramagnetospirillum magneticum AMB-1 (assembly GCF_000009985.1). GTDB lineage: Bacteria > Pseudomonadota > Alphaproteobacteria > Rhodospirillales > Magnetospirillaceae > Phaeospirillum > Phaeospirillum magneticum. Next base: position 1,340,507 of record NC_007626.1, on the reverse strand, counting down.
CTGCACCAGCGAGGCGCCACATTCCTCCACCGCCATCTGCACCTCGGGCATGGGATGAATGCCGGTGAAGACGGCGGCGTCGATATTGCCCTGGCACAATTCCGCCGCCTGCTCGGTCAGGTCCAGTTCCACCAGGACCGACAGGTCGCCCTGGGACAGGCCCGAGGCATCGATCACCATCTCCGCCATGGAGCGCTGGAACGAGCCGGGCTTGCCGAGATTGACCCGCTTGCCCTTGAGGTCGCCCAGGGTCTCGATGCCCGATCCCGGACGGGCCACCACCACCGCCACTTCGCCATGCAGCGCCATCAGCGCCCGCAACTCGCTCATGGGGCCGGATTCCTTGAACCCCTCGGCCCCGATGGCGGCCATCTGGGCGGCACGCGACTGCACCAGGGCCAGATCGGCATCGCCGGCCTTCAGGGCGGTGAGGTTCGCCGCCGAACCGGAACTGGGCATCACGGCACAGCCCAGCCCCAGGGGATGGTCCTTGTTGATCACGCGACACAGCGCGCCGGCCACTGGAAAGTAATAGCCGGTGACCTCACCCCCGGCGATGACCAGGGTCCGGCGTTCCGCCGCCCCGGCCGTCTGGGCCAGAGCCAATCCGGCCATCAGGGCCGGGATCAGTATGCGCTTCACTCGCTCATCCTCCAGGATTCGCCCGGATCATAGCCGGGCAAGGCGAAGTCCGAAAGCCCTGCCCGCTTCGGCACAAACTTTCGGCAATACTCAGGGATAGTACGGATAATTTGCATGTAATTTTACAAAACAGGTTGCCATCGGCTTTTCACATAGACACAATCGGCTTCGCTAATGACCGGAGGGGAGGGATACCGGTGCGCAATGCGATCTTCCTGCTTGTGGCGTCGATGCTGCTGGCCCTGCCGTTCGAAGCCAACGCCACGCTTCAGTGCGTTGCCTATGCCCGCGAAGTGACCGGCCTCAATCTCAAGGGCGACGCCTGGAAATGGTGGGAAGCCGCCGAAGGCGTCTATGAGCGCGGCAATACTCCCAAGGTCGGTTCCGTCCTGGTCTTCAAGCGCCAGGGTTCCATGTCCCACGGCCATGTGGCGGTGGTGCGCGGCGCCACCAACAGCCGCCTGCTCCTCGTCGATCACGCCAACTGGGCGCCCCACCGCACCGCCGGCCGCGGCCAGGTGACCAAGGCTGTTCCCGTGATGGACGTGTCGCCCAAGAATGACTGGAGCCAGGTCCGCGTCTGGTACCAGCCGACCCGCGAATACGGCAGCCGCGTCTACAAGACCCAGGGCTTCGTCTACCGCCCGGGCAATTCCGTCGTCCCCGCCTCGCTTCGCGCCGAGGCGTCGCGCCCCGCCGTTGCCGCCCCGGTGGAGAGCATGGTGGAGGCTCCGGCCGCCGTGATCGCCGCCCCTGCCGCGCCCCATGCCCCTAAGGCCGTCGAGACCCACAAGGTTATCGAAGCCAGGGCCGCCGTGCCGGCCGAGACGCCCGCCGCCATGCCGGCCGCCGTGCCCGTCGCCCCCGCCGCCGACAGCGATCTCGGCAAGTTCGACGCCCGCGCCTGGGCCGAGCAGGCCTAGAGCACCTGCATTTTCCAAGAGGCCGGCGCCCGCCAGGGCTGCCGGCCTTTATTTTGGCCGTGCGGGAAAGACCTGACCGGATGGCCCCCGCCCCCCGCCGTGGTGTAGGAAAAGTGTGGGTAACTCTCGATCAAGGTTTGCGGTTTTTTGCACAAACGGTAAGATCACGGCCTCAGAAGGGTGGGGTCCATGGCTCGACCTAGGGGCTGGACCTAGGGACTTCTGGGGGGAAGGATCAGGATCAATGGCCGTGCAGCAGAGCCGACCGATCGTCATTGTCATCGCCGAAAAGAATCCGCTGCTGCAAAGCAGCCTGATTAAGCTGTTCTCGGGCGACGACCGCTTCACCGTCGCCGCGGTGACCAGCGATGGCGAGCGCTTTATCGAAGCCGTGGAAAAGACCCCCTTCGACGTGGGTATCATTGGGTGGGAGATGCCCTACCTGGACGGGCGCGGGGTTCTGCAGACCCTGCGGACCCGCGTAGATGCCCCCCGCCTGATCGTCTATACCGGCAGCCCCAACCCCGATGTACCGCGCCAGGCCATGACGCTGGGCGCCGCCGGGTTCTGCTCCAAGCGCGAACCGCCCGAGCAATTGCTCGACACCATCATCGCCGTGGCCGCCGGGCGCATGGTGTTTCCGTTCATCGACGTGTCCTCCCTGGCCAGCGACCCGCTGGCCGGCCTGACCCCGCGCGAGCGCGAGTTGCTGGCCGCCCTGGCCGGCGGCCTGACCAACCAGCAGATGGCAGGGCAATTGGATATTTCACTCAACACCGTGAAGTTCCACCTGAAGAACCTTTACGACAAGCTGGGCGTCGGCAATCGCGCCCAGGCGGTGGCCTTCTACCTCAAGGGACGCGAGTCCCGCTGACCCCCCTGCCCCTTTTGGTCATGCCCTCACCTTCGGAAGGGGCATAGCCGAGGGTTCGAACCTCGGGCATACTGCCGGTATCGGTTGAGGCGCCGCCGCCACCCGTCGCCTCGGTTCATGCAGGAGGACACTGCCCATGACCACCAAGGTAGCCCTGTTCCTGGCCCATGCTTTGGCCATGGAAAACGAGGCGGCGGATCGTTACGACGAATTGGCCGACTCCATGGAAGTCCACCACAACCTCGAAGTCGCCGAACTGTTCCGCCAGATGGCCAAGTTCTCGCGCCTGCATGGGGCGTCGGTGGCGGCGCGGGCCGCCGGCCACGACCTGCCCAAACTGAAATCCTGGCAATACCGCTGGAACACGCCCGAGCCGCCCGAAGTGGGCACTCCCGGCGGCACCCATTACATGATGACCGCCTGGCACGCCCTGGACTTCGCCCTGGACAACGAGAAGCGGGGTCATCGCTTCTATGCCGACGAAGCCGCCGGCAGCGACGATGCCGAGGTTCGGGCCCTGGCCGCCGAAATGGCCGAGGAAGAGCGGGAACACGTAGTGGAACTGGAAAAATGGATCGCCCGCACCCCGAAGCCGGACATCGACTGGGCCGACGACCCGGACGAGGCCCTGGTCGCGGATTGACGCCGTTTTCCTCTGCGCTCCGGTGTGAACCGTGAGCGCGGAGCACCGCCGGGGCGTGCTGTTCGCCCTGGCGTGCTACGGCACCTGGGGACTGTTTCCCGCCTTCTGGAAGCTGCTGGCCAGCGTGCCGCCAACCGAGGTCCTGGCCTATCGGGTGATCTGGTCGCTGCTGACCGTCATGATCATGCTGACCTGGACGGGGCGCTGGGGCGAGGTGCTGGTGCTGCTGGCCTCGGGCCGCCGGCTGGCCGTGCTGGCCGCCTCGACCGCCTGCATCAGCGTCAACTGGCTGGTCTTCATCCGCGTGGTGGGAGAAGGCAACGTGCTGGAAGCCAGCATGGGCTACTTTCTCAATCCCCTGGTCAACGTCGCGCTGGGCGTGGTGGTGCTGGGCGAGCGGCTGCGGCCACTGCAATGGGTGGCGGTCGGCCTGGCCCTGGCCGGCATCGTCGAGCTGGCAATCGGCACCGGCACGGCGCCCTGGGCCGCGCTGACCCTGGCCGGAACCTTCGGGGTCTACGGCCTGCTGCGCAAGAAGCTGCCGGTGGCGCCGCTGACCGGCCTGGCGGTGGAGACGGGGCTGATGCTGCCCCTGGCCGTGGCCTATCTGTCCTGGCGGGTCGCCGAGGGCGCGCCGCTGTTGGGGGGATCGCCGGAGCTGGGCGCCGCCCTGCTGGCCAGTGGGCCGGTGACCGCCCTGCCGCTGCTATGGTTCGCCGCCGCCGCCAGCCGCCTGCGCTATGCCACCCTGGGTTTTTTCCAATACCTGGCCCCCACCGGGCACTTCCTGCTGGCGGTCCTGGTTTATGGCGAGAGCCCCGGCCCGGCCCATCTGATCACCTTCGGCTGCATCTGGGCGGCCATCGGGCTTTATCTGGCCGACAGCTGGCGCCACAGCCGGCGCTGAGGCGCCCACCAGGGGCTCACCTTCGGGGGCGTTTGCCCCCGATCCCCCAATCGGGAAGCCCGCTTCCCGAACCCTTCAGCTTTTTAAAAAGCTGGTGGCTCGGAGGCAGTGCCTCCGAACGGGCCTGGGCGGTCGCCCAGCCGCGAAGCTGGGCTTTTCGCAGCCCGCGAAGCCACCTCACACCATCGGCAGGGTAAAGCGGAACCGGGCCCCCCAGCCCGGCTCGGATTCGACCCAGATGCGGCCGCCATGGGCATCGACGATGCGCCGCGCCACCGCCAGACCGATTCCGGTGCCGGAATAGCGGTCCGGGCCGTGCAGCCGCCGGAAAATGCCGAAGATGTCGTCCTGATATTCCGGCGCGATGCCGATGCCGTTGTCCTCGACGGTGACGCACCATTCGCCGTCGCGATTGCCGCAGAACACCCGGACCCGGGGCGAGGTACCCTCGGCGTGGAACTTGACTCCGTTGCCGATCAGGTTGCCCAGCAACTGGCGCAGCTGGGCGGGGTCGCCCCGCACGACGGGCAAGGGCCCGACCTCGACGCCGCCGCCCCGGGCCTGGAGGGCGCTGCCCAGGTCGGAAACCACCTCGGCCGCCGCCCGGCCCAGATCCACCTCGACCATCTGCGCCGCCGCCACGCCGGCACGGGAGTAGCCCAGCACCCCCTGGATCAGTTCGCGCATGCGAAGCGCTCCGCCCACCAGGAAGTCCAGATACTCGCGGCCTTCGTCGTCGAGGATGTCGGCATATTTTCGATCCAGCATCTGGGCGAAGGAACAGATGGTGCGGCAGGGTTCCAGCAGGTCGTGGGCCGCAACATAGGCGAAGCGCTCCAGTTCCATGTTGGAACGCTCCAGTTCCTCTGCCGTGCGGCGCAGCACCATCTCCTCGGCCTTGCGCTCGCTGATGTCGCGGGCGACGAAGATCAGGCTGGGCTCGCCGCTCAGATCGGTGGCTTCGAGGGAGATCAGCGCGGTGAACACTTCGCCCGACTTGCGGCGAAAGCGCACCTCGAAATTCTCGAGCCGGGAGGACTCTCCCAGCGCGGCCAGCATGCGGTCGCGTTCGTCCCGACTTTCCCAGGTCTCCAGATCGGCCGAAGTGCGTCCGATCACCTCGGACTTGCTCCAGCCCATGATGCGTTCGAAGGCGTCGTTCACCTCGATGAAACGCCCCGAGGACCGAGCCGTGATGGCGATCAGGTCGGGACAGGCGCGGAAAACCGTGGAAAACTTGGCCTCGGTCCGCCGCAACACCGCCTCGATATCCGACTGCCGGCGGTCACGTCCGCGGCGCTCGCCACCACCGGCCTCCACCTTGTTACAGACATCCATGCCCGGTCTCTAAGAGTTGCGTCGACACACGATACCGCCTTCACACGGCGATCCAAAGCTGCGGCTGAGATGCTTCTTAACCGAGATAGGAATCCTTTTCAGGCCCCACCTCGGAGCATTCGGCGATGAACTTTACCAGCCGGTAGGTGGCCGGATCAAAACGCAGGGCCACGAATGTCGCGTCCTCGCGGACCACGCGGCACTGGCCGCCGATGCCGTGATTGATGTCCAGCTTGCCGTTGTCACTGGGGTACAAGGTGAAGCGAAGGGCGCCGGCGGTGGTCTTGAAACCCGCCTCCAACGTCATGCCGCCGGCGGAAATCTCGGCCACCTGCACCAGCTTGCCACCGATGTTGGCCATCAGCTGCAATCCGTGGAAACGGGGATAGCGCCGCCGTTCGTGTCCTTGCTTATCGGGCATGACGCCTTTTCCGGACCAGTTCGAAGGACTCCACCTTAACATGGATCTGTCGCACCCAAATATCCAAGGTCCTATACCGAAGGATAGCGAGGCCCGCCGCAAGCCCCTTGCCCTTTCATCAAGAATTCCCCCATAGTGAAGCCATGAGCACCGTCCTTTCCCGTCTGTTGAGACTTGGCCTGCCGGCATTGCTGCTGGCGGTCGGGCTTTTGGCGTGGAATGGCGGAGCCCAGGCGGCCGAGGACATGGAGCACGGCAGCGCTCATGCCATGCACGCCGATGGGGCCGTGCCCTGCCACCAGCAGGGTCACGACGACGCTCCGGTTCCAGAGCACCACAAGAAGGCCGACAAAGGCTGCTGCCTGTTCTCGGGCTGCGCTTCCGCTGCGGCCGCCTTGCCCGGAATGGCCGGGGAAGCCCCCGTGACCTTCACCGTGGCCCCGCCCCTGGCTCCGGCCCCCACCCGCCTGGTGACCCAGGCGCAGAGCGGACCGCCCGCCGAACCTCCCAGACTCTGATTCCGCACGCCTGAAGTCCGTCCGGATTCACTGTTTCGGGGATCACTTCCCATGTTTGCACGCTTCCTGGCGCTGGCCTTTTGGGCCGCGCTCATTCCATCCGTCTGGGCCGCCCAGCCGGCGACACCCGGCATCGGCGCCGAGGGCGACGTCTTCCAGGTGGTGCTGGTTCCCGGCACCGATGGCCGCACTTTGCTTTATCTCGCCGACCTGGACGGCAACGCCCCCGTCGCCGGCGCCGCCATCGATGCCGAGGCCGAAGGCTGGAGCGGCAAGGCGGTACCGGCCGAGGGGCCGGGCGCCTATGCCCTGGCCTGGGCGCCCCCCACCGCCGGAGCCGACCTCACCCTGGTGATCAGTGCCCAGGGGCGCGACGACCTGCTGCTGGCCCGGGGCGTGGCGCCCTTGCCGCCGCCCGCCACCCCGCCCGCCCCAGTGGAGCATTGGCGCCACTGGACCGGCGGTGCCGCCATCGGCGCCGTGCTGGTGGTCGCCGCCTGGCTGCTGGGGCGGCGCGGGGCGGGAACGGCCGTGCTGCTGCTGGTGCTGGCGGTACCCGCCGCGCGGGCGCATGAGGGTCACGACCACGCCGCCACGGCGGAGACCCCCGCCGCCCAGCCCGGCGCCCTGCTGGTGATGGCCAAGCCCACCCAGTTCCTGCTGGGCATCCGCACCCAGAAGGTGGATTCCGCCGAATCCGCCGAGACCGTCCGGGTGGTGGGCCGCGTGGTGCCCGATCCCGCCGGTTTCGCCCGGGTGCAGCCGTCGCAGCCGGCCCGCATCGTCTCGGACCCTGAATTCCCCCTGCCCGTCCCCGGCCAAGGCGTCAAGCGCGGCCAGGTGATCGGAGTGCTGGAACCGACGCTGTCGACCCTGGAGCGCTCGGACAAGCGGGCCAGCCTGTACCGGGTGGAAAGCGAGATCGCCATCACCGAGCGGGAATCCTCTCGCCAGGAAGCGCTGAAGGGACTGGTGGCCACCAAGCTGGTGGAGGACACCCGCACCCGCCTGGACCAGCTGCGGCGCGAGCGCTCCCAGCTTCTGGGCACCGCCCTGGGCCGCGAACTGGTGCGCGCCCCCATCGACGGCGTGGTCACCGACGTGCATGTGGTCCCCGGCGAGGTGGTGCCGGTGGACAAGGCCATGATCGAGATCGTCGACCCGACCCGGGTGCGGGTCGAGGCGGTGATTCACGATCTGGCGCTGGCGGGCCGCATCGGCGCCGCCACCGCCGCCACCAAAGTACTGCCCGATCAGGCGGTGGCGCTGTCCCTGCTGGGGGTCAGTCCCCGGGTCGATGCCCTGGACCAGGGCGTGCACGCCATCTTCGCCGTGTCCGAGGCCCAGGCCCGCACCTTGCGCATCGGCATGCCGGTGGACGTCTTCCTGGCCACCGGAGCAACGAGGCTGCGCATGGCGGTGCCGCGCTCGGCCATCGCCGAGTTCGGCGGCCGTCAGGTGGTGTTCGTGCGCGCCGCGCCCGAGACCTTCGAGGCCCGCCCCATCCGCGTCGAGCGGATGGTCGGCCCCCTGGCCGAGATCGAGGGCGTCAAGACGGGCGAAAAGGTGGTGATCCAGGGCGTCGAGCAACTGAAAGCGCTGAGGTAGCGATCATGTTCGATTCCATCATCGCTCTCAGCCTGCGTCACCGGCTGTTCGTCCTGGCCGCCGCCCTGGCGCTGACCGTCTATGGCTCGCTGGTGCTGGCTCGGCTGCCCATCGACATCTTTCCAGATCTCAACCGCCCCACCGTCACCATCATGACCGAGGCGCTGGGGCTGGCCCCCGAGGAATCGGAAAGCCTGGTCACCTGCCACATCGAGACCGCCATGAACGGCGCCCCCGGCGTGGTGCGGGTCCGGTCCAATTCCGGCGTGGGCCTGTCCATCGTCTTCGTGGAGTTCGACTGGGGCACCGACATCTACCGCAACCGGCAATTGGTGGCCGAGCGTCTATCCTCGGCCCGCGACCTGCTGCCGGCGGGGATCAATCCCGTCATGGGTCCGGTCAGCTCCATCATGGGCGAGATCATGCTGGTCGGCGTGCGCTCCAAGGCCGGCGCCACCTCGCCCATGGAGCTGCGCTCCCTGGCCGATTGGAGCTTACGCCCCCGATTGCTCTCCATTCCCGGCATCGCCCAGGTGATCCCCATGGGCGGCGAGGTGCGCCAGATCCAGGTGCTGGTCTCGCCGTCGCGCATGTCGGCCCTGGGCCTGGGCTATGCCGATGTGGAAAAAGCCCTGGCCGGCTTCGCCCGCAACACCACCGGCGGATTTCTGGAACAGCGCTCGGCCGAGTTCCTGATCCGCAACATGGGCCAGACCACCGATCTGAACGATCTGCGCAACACCGTGGTGGCGTGGCGCAACAACGCCCCGGTCACCGTGGATCAGGTGGCCGAGGTCAGAAACGGCGCAGGAATCCGGCGCGGCGACGCCGCCATCGACGGCCAGCCGGCGGTGATCCTGGCGGTGTCCAAGCAGCCCGGCGCCGACACGGTGACGCTGACCCGCAAGGTGGAAGCCGCCCTGGCCGAGATCGGGCGGACGCTGCCCGCCGACATCGAGGCCGACCGGGTGCTGTTCCGTCAGGCCGACTTCATCTCCCGCGCCGTGGCCAACGTGGCCGAGGCGCTGAGGGACGGCGCCGTGCTGGTGGCCATCGTGCTGTTCGCCTTCCTGATGAACATGCGCACCACCGTCATCAGCCTGACCGCCATTCCGCTGTCCATGGTGGTGGCCGCCCTGGTGTTCCACGCCATGAATCTGTCCATCAACACCATGACCCTGGGCGGTCTGGCGGTGGCCATCGGCGAGTTGGTGGACGACGCGGTGGTGGATGTGGAGAACATCCTGCGGCGCCTGCGCGAGAATGCCGCCACGGCCCAGCCGCGCCCGGTGCTTGAGGTGGTGCGAAGCGCCTCGTCCGAGGTGCGCAACTCCATCGTCTACGCCACCATGGTGGTGGTGCTGGCCTTCCTGCCCCTCTTCGCCCTGTCGGGCATCGAGGGCCGGCTGTTCGCGCCCCTCGGCATCGCCTATGTGGTCTCCATCCTGGCCTCGCTGGCGGTGTCGCTGACCGTGACGCCCGCCTTGTCGCTGCTGCTGCTGCCCCGGGCCAGGGTCATGGGCCACGGCGATTCCGCCCTGGTGCGCCGCCTCAAGGCCTGGGACCGCATCCTGCTGGAGCGATCCTTCGCCAATCCGAAGGCGGTGATCCTTCCCGCCCTGGCCCTGATGATCCTGGCGGCGGCCTCGGTGCCCTTCCTGGGCCGCACCTTCCTGCCCAGCTTCAACGAGGGCACCGTCACGGTGACCGTGGTGCTGCCACCCGGCACCTCGCTGTCGGAATCCAACCGCATCGGCACCATCGCCGAGACGCTGATCCGGCAGGTGCCCGAGGCCGCCTCCACCGGGCGGCGGACGGGCCGCGCCGAGCTGGACGAGCACGCCGAGGGCGTCCACTACTCCGAGATCGACGTGGACCTGCATCCCAGCCAACGCCCGCGTGACGCCATCCTGGGCGACCTGCGCGCGCGCCTCGCCCAGATACCCGGCATCAACATCAATATCGGCCAGCCCATCTCGCACCGCCTCGACCACCTGCTGTCGGGAGTGCGGGCCGAGATCGCCGTCAAGATCTTCGGCGACGATCTCGACACGCTGCGCAGTCTGGCCGCCGAGGCCCGGACCCGCATGCAGGGCGTCAGGGGCATCGCCGATCTCCAGGTGGAGAAGCTGGTCCTCATCCCCCAGGTACAGATCCGGCTGGACCGGGCCGAGGCGCGCAAATACGGCCTGGGCCTCGGCCAGTTGACCGAGACCCTGGAAGCCGCCCTGCAGGGCAAGGTGGTGTCCCAGGTCAGAGACGGCGAGCGCACGACCAATCTGGTGCTGCGCCTGGCCGAGGACTGGCGGGCCCAGACCTCGGACTTCCGCCAGATCCTGGTGGACACCCCGGCGGGCAAGGTGCCGCTGTCCCTGGTGGCCGAGGTGGTGGAGACCCAAGGCCCCAACCTGATCAACCGCGACAATCTGCGCCGCCGGGTGGTGGTCTTCGCCAATTCCCAGGGCCGCGACCTGGGCGCCATCATGGAGGAATTGCAGGCGGAACTGGGCGGCATGACCCTGCCCCCCGGCTACGCCATCGCCTATGAAGGCCAATTCCAGAGCCGCCAGGAGGCCACCCGCCTGATCGGCCTGCTGGCCCTGGTGTCGCTGGGGGCCATCTTCGCCCTGCTGCACGCCCATTTCCGCTCGGGCCTGCTGGCCCTGGTGATCATGGCCAATATCCCCATGGCCCTGGTGGGCAGCGTCGGCGCGCTGTGGCTGTCGGGCCTGCCGCTGTCGGTGGCGGGCATGGTGGGCTTCGTCACCCTGGCCGGCATCGCGTCCCGGAACGGCATCATGAAGATCACCCACTACCTCCACCTGATGCGCCACGAAGGCGAGGATTTCGGCCCCGCCATGATCCTTCGCGGCTCGCTGGAGCGCCTGACGCCGGTGCTGATGACCGCCCTGGTGGCCGCCCTGGCCCTGCTGCCCCTGGTCCTGGCCGGGGGCGAGCCGGGCAAGGAGATCCTTCACCCGGTGGCGGTGGTGATCTTCGGCGGCCTGATGTCATCGACCCTTCTGGACACCCTGGTCACCCCGGCGGTGGTCCTGCTGATCGGCCGCAAGGCCTTGACCAACCTCGCAACCGAAGCGCGGCCGTGACCGCGCCCAAGGAGATTTCGACCATGAAGACACGCCTTCTCACCCTGGCCCTGCTGCTGGTGGTGCCCTCGGCCCTGGCCCACGGCACCATGGTCGCCTTTTTCGGCGGCCAGATCGCCGAGAGCGGCGACTACCGCGCCGAATTCGCCGTGCGCGACGGCGCCATCCGCGTCTGGCTGCGCGATCACGACGACAAGCCGGTGAAGGCCTCGGGCAAGGCCACCCTGCTGCTGAACGGCCAGAAGCTGGAGGCCGACCTGGCCGCCAAGGACGACGGTCTGACCGCCCCGGTGCCGGTCAAAGCCAAGGACAAGCTGGCCGCCGTGCTGGGCCTGGTGGTGGACGGCAAGCCGGTCTCGGTGCGCTTCCAGCAGGCCGAGATGGTGGCTCCCACCGTCAGTGGCCCGGCCGAGGCGGGCCGCAAGACCTTCGAGGCGGTGTGCGCCACCTGCCATGGAGGAGCCTTGCGCGGCACCGACAATGGCCCGCCCCTGCTGCATCCCTTCTACGCCCTGGGCTCGGCCCATGGCGACGACGTGATCCTGGCGGCCATGAACGACGGCGCCAAGGCCCATATGTGGAAGTTCGGCGACATGCCCAAGCCCCAGGGACTGAAGCCCGGCCAGGACAAGGAGGTGCTGGCCTATATCCGCGCCGTGCAGGCGGCCAACGGCCTGGGGGGAGCGCCGGCGACGGCGGCGGCCGATCCCCATGCCGGACACGGACATTGAGGGAGAACCAGCCATGAAGACCGTCGCCGTTTTCCTGTTCGCCCTGTTCGCCACCCTGCCGGCCTTGGCCGCCGAGCGCGAGGTGACCATGTGGAAGTCCCCCACCTGCGGCTGTTGCGAAGGCTGGGCCGAGCATATGCGCCAATCCGGCTACAAGGTGAAGTCCGTGGACGTGGACGACATCGACCAGATCAAGCGGGCCTACGGCATTCCCGCCCCCCTGCAGTCCTGCCACACCGCCAAGGTGGACGGCTATCTGCTGGAGGGTCATGTCCCCGCCGAGGCGGTGGACCGCCTGCTGACGGAAAAGCCCCGGACGCGAGGCATCGCCTCGCCCGGCATGCCCATGGGCTCGCCCGGAATGGGGGGACCGAAGGAGGACAACGTGGTCCACAGCTTCGGCCCCGAAGGAACCAAGGTGTTCGGGCGGTACTGACTACTCCGCCTGCTTGCGCAGGTCCCGGACCCGCACCGCCTTACCCTGCGAGCGCGGCAGCTCGCCGGGCAGGCGGACGATCACCTCGCAGGAAATGCCGACCAGGGATTTGAGGTGGTGGCGGACCTGACGGGCCAGATGGGCGCGGTCGTCCTCGCCCCGACTGTCCTCCACCTCGGCCTCCACCGTCAGGTGGTCGAGCGAGCCCTGGCGGGTCAGGGTCAGCTGATAGTGGGGCGCCACGCCGGCAAAGCCGACCAGCGCCGCCTCGATCTGGCTGGGATAGACGTTGACGCCCCGGATGATCATCATGTCGTCGTTGCGGCCGGTGACCCGCAGGATGCGCAGATGGGTGCGGCCACAGGCGCAGGGCTCGTCGGTCAGCCGGGTGATGTCGCGGGTGCGGTAGCGCACCATGGGCAGGGCCTGCTTGGTCAACGTGGTGATGACCAGTTCGCCTTCGGCCCCCATGGGCAGCGGCTCCAGGGTCTCGGGATCGACGACCTCGAACAGGAAATGGTCTTCCCAGCCGTGCAGACCCACCCGGTGCTCGCACTCGATGGCCACGCCCGGCCCCATGATTTCGGACAGGCCGTACATGTCGCAGGCCTTGATGCCCAGCCGCCGGTCCAGTTCGGCCCGCATGGACTCGCTCCACGGCTCGGCGCCGAACACGCCAACCGCCAGGGGGGATTCGGCCAGGCTGACGCCCATCTGCTCGGCCACTTCGGCGATGTTCAGGGCGTAGGACGGCGTGGCGGCCAGGGCGCGGGCGCCGAAATCGCTGATCAGGCCGATCTGCTTTTCCGTATTGCCCCCCGACATGGGCACCACCGAGCAGCCCAGGCGCTCGGCGCCATAGTGAAAGCCCAGCCCGCCGGTGAACAGGCCGTAGCCATAGGCGTTGTGCACCACGTCACCGGGACGGATGCCGGTGGCGGCCAGGGAGCGGGCCATCAGCCCGGCCCAGATGTCGATATCGGCCTGGGTGTAGCCCACCACGGTGGGCCGCCCGGTGGTGCCGGAGCTGGCATGCAGGCGCACCACCTTCTCCCGGGGCACCGCGAACAGGCCGAAGGGGTAGTTGTCGCGCAGATCCGCCTTCACCGTGAAGGGAAAGCGGGCCAGATCCTCCAGATGCCGCAGATCGTCGGGCTTGATCCCGGCGGCGTCGAAGGCGGCGCGGGTATGGGGGACATGGGCATAGGCATGGGACAGCAGGTCGCGCAGCCGCTGCAACTGCAAAGCCTTGAGGGCGGGACGGTCCAGACGCTCCACCTCGGGGGCAAACATGAACATGGCCGGTCCCTCCCTTCCGCTTGAGGGCCTCTATCTATCCCGCTGATAGGGCGGCGGCAAGCCCCCCCCCGACTTGGTTGGAGAAAAGCTCCCTCCCCCGGGCTTGCCGGGGGAGGATTGGGGAGAGAGCCCTACCCCCGCAGCGTCGCGGCGTAAAGCCGGGCCTCGACATAGCGGGCCAGCGCCCTTGTGCCGCGCATGCAGTTGCGGAAGACGCAGACGCCCTTGTCCATCAGCCCTCCCGCCATGGCGTCATAAAGCGGCCCGCCGTCGACGATGGCGATGATGGGCTTGTCGTTGCGCTCGACGATGGGCGGGAACAGGTGAAGGCTGCTCTTGGGATTGTGGATGTCCCAGCCGGGGCGCAGCTTGCTGGCGTCGAGCGCCATCACCGACGGCGCGGTGGGGTCCATGCCCACCACCACCGCGTCGATATTGGGGTCCTGGGCGAAGGCCTCGGTGATGGCCAGATGACACTCGTCGTCGGCGCCGGGATTGATGTCGATGGAGTTGCGGACGGTCACCAGCGAGTCCAGCTTCTTGGCCACCAGGATCTCCTGCACCTTGGCGACGGTGTCGGGGGAAAGCTGGCCCATCTCCAGGCGGAAGGTCTCGGTCACCGTGGAATCGGCGATGCCCACCGCCTCGAACCCGGCGCCCGAAATGCCGCCCACCCGGTTGCCGCCCACGGTCTTATGGTGGAAGGCGCCGGCGATGTAGAACAGGTCGTCGAAGGTGTCCACGTCCTCGGCCACCATGGCACCGGCCTGACGCACCACCGATTCGAACAGGACGGGGTCGCCGGCCACCGAGGCGGTGTGGCCCATGACGCCCGCCGCCCCGGCCTCGGTGCGGCCCGACTTGTAGACCACCACCTGCTTGCCGGAGGCCACCGCCTTGCGCACGGCACGGACGAAGTCCAGACCGTCGCCGTCCTTGAAGCCCTCCACATAGATGCCGATGGTCTCGATGTCGTCGCGGGCGGCGAAATAGGTCAGCATGTCGCCGTGGGTCAGGTCGGTCTGGTTGCCCAGCGCCAGCATATAGGCGGGGTCCAGCCAGGGATTGCGGCTGATCCGGGTGATCATGAAGGCGCCGCTTTGGCTCAGCAGCACCGAGTTGCGCTTGGCCTTCTTGGCCGGCTTGGGCAGACGCTCCAGCGGGATGAACCAGGAATCGTAGCCGCCGGGATGGCTGACCACGCCCAGGCAATTGGCGCCCAGGAACACCGGGCCGCCGTCGCCCCGGCCGTGGGCGGCGTTGATGCGGGCCGCCAGGGCGGCCGCCGGCTCGACGCTGGCCTCGGTCTCACCCAGGCCGCCGGGGATCAGCATCACCGAATGGACCTTGTCCGTGGCGATGATCTCGTCCACCAGGGGATAGACGGCGCCCGACGGCACCGCGACGATCAGCAGGTCCAGCTTGGCCGGCAGGTCGGCGAGGCTGGCGACGCACTTGACCCCGTCGATCTCGCTTTCCTCGGGGCGGATGATCACCAGCCGCTCCGGGGGACAGCCGCTGCCCATCAGGTTCTTGAGGATGATGCGGCCGAAATTCATGCCCGAGGCCGAGACGCCGACGATGCCGATCTTTTCCGGATGGATCAGCTTGTCGATCTTGGCAATGGGGCGGGCCAGACGCGTGGGCGCCGGTGCGCAGGGTTTGGAGGAAACGGCCCCGACCAGGGCGGCGTCCTTCACCGCCAGATCAAGGGTGACCTCGCCGATGGTCCGGCCCGCCTCGGAGCGGCCCAGGTCGATCAGGGCGGCGAAGCACTTTTCCAGCGCCGCGTCGGGGGCCAGCCCCCGGGCGGCGAGGCGTTGATAGGCGAAGGTCCGCTTGAAGCGCGTCAGAAAAGCCGCGCCGTCGGTCAGTTCCACCGAGGCATGCACCACGGCGCGGTCCTTGGCGAACACGCCTCCGGCCAGGGCGGCGTCGCTTGCCCCCAGCCCCGCCGAGATGACCATGCCGAATTCGCGGGTGTTGACCAGCCCGACCCGCAGGTCGTCGCCGCTACCGCCCGCCACGACGCCCAGCGCCGCCGGTTCCAAACCATTGCCCATGAAGCCTCTCCTCGCTTTTATTCGCTCTCGGATCGGCATTCACCGGCCGGGCGATTTTTTGTCCGCCCGGACGCCGATGTGACGGGGCTCCCGCCCCGGCCCCGGTTGGAGGAGACCTCCAAACCTCCCTTATTTTCGAAAATAAAGGGGGTTTGGGGCCTGGCCCCAACTGGGTTCGGGCGAGAGCCCGATAAAGATCACATCACTGACCGTGCGGTCTTACTTCTTGTCCTTCGGCACTTCGCGCCAGCCCGGCTTGAAACCGGGTCCGGACTCCCCGCCGCCGCGGGCGGGAGAATGGTTGATGGCGAAGCCCTGGTTGTGGGCCGCCTTGGTGACGATGACCACCTTCATGGCCCAGCCGCCCGCCATGGCGGCCAGCCCGGCGGCGGCCAGGGCGGCGGCGCGGATGTCGGGCTGAATGCCGGCCAGCACCAGGAAGGCGATGGGAATGACGTTGCCGCCCAGGGTAAAGGGCATGGAGAAGCGGATCAGCACAGCCGCCGCCTCGACGGGAGCCTCGCCCCCCACCATGCGGCGGCGGTAGAACATCCACACGAAGATGCGGGCGGCGATGGTGGCCACCAGGGTCCCAGCCACCCATTCCGGCGCGCCGCCCTCCAGCGCCAGGGTACCCAGCAGCAGCAGGATTCCGGCGCCCTCGGCCAGACCGCTGGCGATGGTCAGCGGCAGGATCAGGGGCGAGCGCCAGGTGGGAATGCCCTTGGCGGCCTCAAGAATGCGGGCCTGGCAATAGAGATAGGCGGCGGCGGGAATCCACACCAGCTTGGTCAGATCGGGCCAGATCAGCGCGGCGGCGCCCAGCGGGAACAGCACGGCGGCCACCATGGCTTCCCGCGTCATCCAGCTGCGCTTGGCGCCCAGGAGGACGTTCAGGGCGCGAAGCGGACGGCCGATCTCCAGGAACACGGAAAACAGGCCGAGGCCGACCAGGGCCAGTCCGGCGATCAGCAGCACCCGGCTGTAAAGCCCGTCGAAGGCTCCCAGCGAGGCGATGATCAAGAGGCCGGTGCCCGAGCCCCCGCCGATGAAGTTGCCGGCGGCGCGCAGATCCCAGGCGGTCTGCAGCCAGGGCGACAGGCCTTGATGGCGCATGGCCGGGGCGTCTTCGAATTCCTCGCTCATTCGTCCTCGGTCTCCCACAAATAGTGAATGTTGGGACCGGTCCCGAGTTCCTCGTGCATGCGGAACGACTTGTACCGCTTCAGCAGCTTGCTGACGTTGCTGTCAGGATTATCGGTGTCGCCGAACGTCAACGCCTTGGACAGGCAGGAATTGACGCAGGCGGGAGTCGCTTCCGGCGCCACCCCGGGGGTCAACCCGTTGGCCAGCCCGTAATCGACCCGGTCGACGCAGAAGGTGCACTTCTGCGCGACGCCAAGCAAGCGCTCATCGAAGCGCGTCCGCTCGTTCTGCGTCTCCTGATCCTTGAAGGCGAAGGTGGGCTTGGACACCTTGTAGCGGGCCTGATAGGGACAGGCGACGATGCAATAGCCGCAGCCGATGCAGATGTCGTAGTCGATCATCACCATGCCGTCGGCGCGCTTGGTGGTGGCCGTGGTGGGGCAGACGTCGCGGCACGGCGGCTCGTCGCAATGCATGCAGCCCACCGGCACGAAGACGCGGCGCACATCGGGGAAGGTGCCCACCTCCATGTCCAGCACCTTGCGGTACTGCACGCCGGGCGGCGTGGCATTGGCGTGGCGACACGCGGTGGTGCAGGTCTGGCAGCCGACGCAGCGCCCCAGATCGGCGACGATGGCCCATTTGGTCATGACCGCCTCCCCTGCTCGTCGGCTCGCGCCTTGCGGATGGCGACGCGCGACAGATCGGCGGCCGAGCCGGTGGCGTCGGTCAACTGCATGGTCATGGCGGTCAGCCGGTTCATGCTGGGCACGTCGAAATCCTTGGCGATCGGCGTGGCCCAGTGGTCGAACTGGCTCATCATCAAAATGGTGTCGGGGCGAATGCCCTGGGAGAGCACCACGCGGCCGGCGACGCTCTTGCCGGTGGGCGCGGTGACGACGATGCGCTCGCCCTCCTTGACGCCGACCTTGCGGGCAGCTTCGGGGTTCATCACCACGCCGTCATGGCCCTTGATGTGGCCCGACACCTCGCGCATCAGCGGAATGTGCATGTTGGAGCCCCAGGCGTATTGCATGCTTCGCGCCGTGACCACCCAGAAGGGGAAGTCCGCCACCTTGCCGCCGTGCTCCACCACGCTCTGTTCCCAATAGCCGGGGAAGTCGTGCCATTCCATCAGCGGCCGGTATTCGGTCAGCTGGTGATCCCACCAGGTGATCCCGGCCTCCTTCAGGCGGTTGGCCAACTGGCGGCCGATGCGGGTCAGGCGCTCCTGGTAGGGCAGCTCATAGCGCAGGCCCTTGGCCTTCAGCGCCGGAGTCAGGAACCAGTTGGTCTCGGAGAAGGGAATGGTGCGGAACCCGTTTTCCTTCCACCAGTCGAGACCCTGGGATTCGGCGCCGTCGCTCAGTTCGGCCGAGGCCGAACGGCACGACGCGTCCCAGACCTCCTCCAAACTCGGAGCCTTGTCCACCGGCAGGCTGAAATCCCAGTTGGGACCCTTCAGCGGCACGCCGTGGGAGCCGCGGTTGATGGCGGCCACGTACTTTTCCTGAAGCCCGGTGCGCACCGCCAGATCGGTGGCGATGTCGGTGAAGTCGCGGGCCTCGCCCTGGGGCTTGACGCTGGGCTGGCGCAGGGCGAAACCCTGCTGCTTCCAGAACTGCTCCTGGAACTTGGTGCCGCCGATGCGGATCAACTGCATGCCTTCCAGATCGGTGGCGTCGGGCAGCAGGATGTCGGCGAAGTGGTTGGTCTCGTCCCTTGTATGGGCGAAGCACACCACGAAGGGCATGCGCGACACCACGCTGGCCACCCGGTCGGTATCCCAGAACGAGATCACCGGATTGGTGCGGTAGACCAGCAGGAATTCCGGGAAGGTGGCGCGCGGAATCTGGTCCTGGGGCTCGTCCAGGAACATGTAGGAGAACTGGGTCGGCCCCAGGGCCGGACTCCAGGACGAATTGCCCACCAGCGGCACCAGCATCTTGTAGGCGTTCCGGATGATCGGATTGGCCTTCCAGGTGTCCTTGTCGGTGGGGTTGAAGGGGTATTCCATGAAGCCGTCGAGGCAGCCCTCGAAGCTTTCCAGTCGGTTGGCGGCCGGGCGGTTGATGCGGATGGTGGTGCCCACCGTGCCGCCGGGCACTTCCAGCGCGCCGACCAGCACCGCCAGCATGGTCCTGGCCCAGCAGCACTCGGCGCCGCCCCAGCCGTTGTTGACCGTCTTGCCCAGCACCACCGCCACCGGACGGTAGGGCATCACCTGCCCGTCGATCTCGATGGTCTGGCCGACGCAGGCATGGTCGAGGAAATCATTGGCGATCTTGCGGATGCGCGCCTCGGGCACGTCGCAGACCTTGGCGCCCCAAGCCGGGGTATAGCCCTTCACATGCTCGATGAATTTGGTGAAGGCGGTGACGCCTTCCACATCCGTGTGTTCCCAGCGATCCTCGTCGGCACCCAGGGTCACCGCCTTGGGCACGGTGAAGCGGCCTTCGAGGGCGGGAACCGCGCCGGGAGTGTCGTGGGGCACGGCGCGCCCGGTCTTCTCGTCCCACAGCAGCGGCTTGTGGGTTTCGGGATCGCGCAGATACCAGCCGTCGGGGCCGACCAGATAGGGGCTCGACGTGGTGTTCCTCAGGAAGTCCAGGTCCAGGCGCTCGCGCGGGGCCTCGAAGACCAGGACGTTCAGCAGGGTCATCAGGAAGGCGGCGTCGGTCTTGGGCTTGATGGGCAGCCACTCGGCCGAGCAGGCGCCGGTCACCGACAGATGGGGCTCGACCTGGACGCGGATGGCGCCCCGGGCCCTGGCCTCGGCATGGCGATAGACGCCGCAGACCCCCGAGGAGGCCTCGGTATTGGTGCCGCAGGAGATGATGTAATTGGCGCGCGGCGTGTCGGGGGTGATCACATAGCCGCGATGCCAGAACTCGCCGTAGAGATGCTCGGAGTGATAGCACTTGACGCCCTGGCCCGAGCCGAAGCCGAAGTCGATGGGACCCCAGGCCGACAGAAAGGCGGTGAGCGAGCCCATGTACTGGGTCGGCGTGCCGGCCCCGCCGAACGAGGCGGCGAATTTGGGATAGCCCTGGGCGTCGAGCAGACCTTCGGCGCGGATGGCGTTCAGCCGCTCGGCGATGGTGCCCATGGCCTCGTCCCACGAGATGGGCACGAAGCCGGGGTCCTGGTCCTTGCCCTTCTTGGGGTTGGTCCGCTTCATGGGCGTCAGGATGCGGTGCGGCGTGTAGGACTTCTGAATCAGCCCGAACGCCTTGACGCAGACCTTGCCCTCGGCCGGGTGGGTATCGGCCGCCTTGAAATTGGGCTCGATTTCGGTGGCGACGCCGTCGACCACCTTGACGGTCATCAGGTCAGGGCCCGCCACACACTGGTAGCAGTACGTCTGAACCTTCTCGACCTTCTTCCCCCCACCCCCGGCCGGGGCGGCGCTCATGATGCGCTCTTGGCCTTTTCGGCCTTGGCCAGCAGGCGGGCCTTGGTCTGTTCCACACCGACCACGAAGCGCTTGTGCACGCCCTTGCCGATATTGTCGAGGGAGTCCTTGGCGGTGAACGAGAAAGTCACGCCGGGGCCCTTGACCTCTTCGATGGTCACGGTGATCTCCACCCACTGGCCCAGCAGGGTGGGGGCCAGATGATCGACCTCGACCCGGGTCCCCACCGAATCCTCGCCGGCATCGGAATGCTCCAGCAGCAGGTCGCGGGCGGTGACCTCCATGTCGTAGATCAGCGCCGGGGTGTTGTAGACCCGCGCCTCGTCGCCCATGAAACCGATGGTGCGACCCTTGTCGACCTCGTAACGGCGGGTGGCGGTCAGACCGGCGACCAGCGTGCTCTTCATGTGAAAATCCTCCCGGATGCTTGGCGGATGCGGCCTGTTTCGGCGCCCCTTGATTTCCTCCGTTATATTACACAGACACAGTATCTGTCAAAAGTTTTGTATCATATGATGCCCCGCAGGACGCCGACGCGCCGCAGCAATATCATTGAAATAACCACAAAAACTTTGGATCAGCGGCGACGGACCACGCCAATTCCCGATGCATCGCATGGCAAGTGCGGCAACACTTGAATCATGAAAGCATCACTTTCGTCAGGGCTATTCTCCGCCGGGAACAATTGACCGGCGGCACCATTGTCCCAGGCGGGAATGGTTTTATGCATTTCGGTACTGGTTTGCTTATTTGTGGCCCAGCCCGAAGGCGCCGGGGTGGCCGGCCACGCCGGAAGGCGAGGTGTTACGAAATGGACTTCAGGCCCATGACGATCTTGTCCACGCCGCGGAAGGCGGCGGCCAGCTCCACATGGGCTTCGCGCATGATGCCGGCGTCGGGACAGGGATGGCCGCCGATGCGGTTGGCCTGCAGCATGCGCAGGCCGGCGGCGAAGGACTGGCCCTTGATGAACTTGGCCACGTGGTGCACGGCGGCGTAATGCACCGCCAGATGTCCGGCCAGACGCTCGGGCAGCAGGTACAGCGCGCCTTGGACCGCCTTCCAGCCGTAATCCAGGTCGGCCAAGGCCACCGTGGCGGAGACGAAGGACACGCCGGCATCGGCATTGGGCGGCACCGGCACGGCCTCGAAGGCCTGGATACGGGCTTCCAGCTCGATCACCAGGGTGGCGGCGGCGGATTTGCGGCGGATGGCCTCCTCGCGCCGGCGGCCGGCGGCGGCGGTGGCGTTGCCCACCAGCCCGGCAACCAGGGCACCGATGACGATCATCAGCGCCGCCACTCCGGCCTGGACCAGCAGAGCGGGCATTCCGGACTCAGCCGTCACGGCGGCGGGCGGCGCAGGCGGCGGCGGCGGCGGCGCCATCACCGGAGCGACGGGAAGCGGGGCCGGAGCGGCAACCGGAGCGGCAACCGGAGCCGGAGCCGGGGCCGGAGCAGCAACGGAAGCGGGAGCGGCGGCAGGAGCCTCGGCGCCGGCCAGCGGGCGCACCGCTTGAAAGCCGGGGGTCTCCTCGGCCGGGGCGGCGGGGGCGGCCGGCAGGGGCTGGACCAGCGGCATCGGCCCCTGCCCTTCGTCGGCGGCCAGGGCCGGCAGGCCGCAGCCAAGAGAAACAACCACGGCGGCAACAGCCATTCTCAGCATCTGGATACAACCCCGAAAATACGGCGAACCCCTTTAAGCGGCGCACCATAGACCATGCGGAGCCCAGCGGGAAGCGAGGAGAAAAACCCCACTTCTCCCTTGCATTTTCCGCAGTGCGGCAGAAACTCGACTCCCATGAGCATTCACAACCTTTCCTTCCTGTTCGAGCCCACTTCGGTGGCGGTGATCGGAGCCTCGGACCGGCCGCGCTCGGCGGGCGCCGTGGTCATGCGCAACCTGCTGACCGCCGGGTTCAAGGGCCCCATCATGCCGGTGCACCCCAAGCACCGCGCCATCGCCGGCGTCCTGGCCTATCCCGACGTGCGGTCCATGCCGTTGACGCCGGATCTGGCGGTGCTGTGCACGCCGGGCGAGACCATTCCCGGCCTGATCGAGGATCTGGGGCGGCGAGGCACCCGGGCGGCGGTGGTCATCGCCGGCGATGTGGACAAGGAGGCCATGCTGGCGGCGGCGCGGCCCTGGTCCTTGCGCATCCTGGGCGGCGGCGCGCTGGGCCTGCTGGTGCCGCGCATCCGCCTGGACGCCAGCTTCTCCCATGTGCCGGCCCTTCCCGGCAAGGTGGCCTTCGTGTCGCAATCGGGGGCGCTGTCCACCGCCGTGCTGGACTGGGCCCGGCCACGCGGCATCGGGTTCTCCCACTTCATCAGCCTGGGCGACGCCCACGACATCGATTTCGCCGATGTGATGGACTATCTGGCCAATGACGACCAGACCCGGGCCATCCTGCTGTACATCGAATCCATCGGGGCGCGGCGCAACTTCATCCCCGCCGCCCGGGCCGCCGCCCGCAACAAGCCGGTGCTGTTGGTGCGCGCCGTGCCCGAGGCCGACGACCATCCGGTGGGCAAGTTCCTGGCCGAATCCCTGGCCCGGCCCGAGGATGCCTTCGACGCCGCCATCCGCCGGGCCGGTGCGCTGCGCGTGCACGACATCGACGAGCTGTTCGGCGCGGTGGAGACCCTGGCGCGGGCCAAGCCCATGAAGGGCCAGCGCCTGGCCGTGCTGTCCAACGGCGGCGGCACCGCCATGATGGCCCTGGCCGAGATGGGCGGCCCCGGCGGCGGCCAGATGGCCACGCTGTCCGAGGAAACCCTGCGCAAGCTGGCCGCCCTGATGCCGCGCGGCTGGAAGGCGGGCAATCCGGTGGACCTGGGCGTCGACGCCGCCGGCAAGCGCTATGCCGACATGGCCCGCGTGCTGATCGAGGCCGAGGAGGTGGACGCCACCCTGGTGGTTCACGCCCCCAACGCCATGGCCGACGGGCTGGAGGCCGCCCAGGCGGTGATCGACGTGCAGAAGCGCCATGGCGGCGCGGTGCTCACCTCCTGGGTGGGCGAGGAGGCCGCCGCCCCCGCCCGCAAGCTGTTCGCCGAAGCCGCCCTGCCCACCTACGACACCCCCGGCCGCGCCGTGCGGGCCTTTCGCCATCTGGTCAATTACCAGCGCAACCAGGACATGCTGATGGAGACGCCGCCCTCGCAACTGGGCGGCTTCGCGGCGGCCAAGGGCACGGCGCGCCTCATCGTCGGGCGCGGCCTTGCCGAGGCGGGCGGCAACCTCACCGAGCCCGACGCCAAGGCCCTGCTGTCGGCCTATGGCATCAAGACCCAGGACACCCGCCTCGCCCCCGACGTGGACGGCGCCGTGGCCGCCGCCGAGGCGGTGGGCTATCCCGTGGCGTTGACCATCGCCTCGCCCGACGTGGCCCGCAAATGGGATGTGGGCGGCGTGGCGCTGAACCTGGAAGACGGGGCGGCGGTGCGCTCGGCGGCCGAGGGCATCCTGCGCCGCGTCACCGAGACCCGTCCCGACATCAAGGTGGACGGCTTCACCATCCAGCGCATGGCCTTCCGCCCCAATGCCCGGCAATTGATCGTCGGCGTGGCCTGCGACGCCCTGTTCGGCCCCGTGCTGGTGTTCGGCGAGGGCGGCCGGGCGGTGGAAGTGATCCGCGACCACACGGTGGGGCTTCCCCCCGTCAACCTGCCCCTGGCCCGCGGCATGATCGGCCGCACCCGGGTGTCGCGCCTGCTGCAGGCCCATGGACGGCGCCCCGCCGTGGACGTGGACGCGGTGGCCGAGGTGCTGGTGCGGGTGTCGCGCATGCTGGCCGACAATCCCGAGATCGTCGCCTGCGACATCAACCCGCTATTCGCCGACGAGCATGGTGCCCTGGCGGTGGACGCCCGCATCCGGGTGGCGCCGTGGGAAGACACCGACCTGCGCCACTTCTCCATCCTGCCCTATCCTGCCGAGCTGGAAGAAAGCGCCAGGCTGCACGACGGCTCGCCCGTCACCCTGCGCCCCATCCGGCCCGAGGACACCGTCGCCCATTCCGAGATGATGGGCCGCATGACGCCTCAGGACCTGCGGCTGCGATTCTTCGGACAGGTGCGGCAGATCCATCATCACCAGATGGCGCGCCTCACCCAGATCGATTACGAGCGCGAGATGGCCTTCATCGCCACCCGCGCCAACAAGGACGGCACCCCCGAGACCCTGGGCGTGGTCCGCACCGTCACCGACCCCGACAACCGGCGGGCGGAACTGGCGGTGCTGGTGCGCTCGGACATGAAGGGCACCGGCCTGGGCAGCATGCTGATGGACAAGATCGTCCGCTATCAGCGAGCGCGCAAGACCCGGGCCATCTACGCCCAGATCATGATAGAGAACGACGCCATGATCCGCCTCGCCGCCAAGGCCGGCTTCAAGAAGCACCCGTCGGACGAGGACCCCGACGTGGTCGAGATGGTGCTGGAGCTGGTCTAACCCCCAATTCGGGGGCGTTCGCCCCCGATCCCCCAACCGGGAAGCACAGCTTCCCGGCCCCTTCAGCTTTTGGAAACTGGAGGGTCGGAGGCTGTGCCTCCGAACGGGTCAGGCCGGAGGCGTCTTGCCCTCGGCCGCCTCGGCGGCCAGGGCCTCGTTCTCGGCGCGGATGGAAAGGCGCCGCTGTCCGGCGAAGCGCTGGTCGAGGCGCACCGCCCCCACCATGGCGGTGAACAAGGCCAGCCACACCACCCGGTTCTGGTAGCGGTCGTGGGGATTGGACAGAGCGCCGCAGACGATGGCGTTGCCGATGATGGCCGCCACCACGATGATGGCCAGCCCGGTGGTGGTGCGGTCGCGGCGGCGCCAGGCCACCACCAGCAGAATGGGCGTCAGAAGTTCCGCCCCCCAGTTGATGGGGATCTGGAAGGAATTGATGGTGAAGAAGTCGATGGCCGGGCGCCGCTGCTGCCGGGCAAAGCGGAACTGCCTGAACTCGTCGGGATAGCGCCGCAACTGGGTGCGCACGAAGTGCCAGGTCATGGGCACCAGATCCTCGCCGCTCTCGATGGAGTTCAGCTGTTCCCAGGTATTGGCCAGGGCCGAGTTCAGCATGTCGGCGGGAAACAGCCGGATGGCGCCCGAGACGATCTGCCCCGCCTCGTCGTGCAGGGCCTTCCAGCCGCCCATCTCGTCGAAGGGGGAATCCCCCCACAGGAATTCGTCGGCGGTATGGGGCAACTCGTCCTTGTGGTCGCACATCTCCAGGTCGGCGCCCTTGGGGCAGACCTCGTCGAGGTATTTCTTGGCCATGCCGTTCTGGACCAGCAGGGCCAGTTGCAGCACCTGGCCCGATTCGGAAAAGACGAAGCGGCCCATGATGAAATAATGGGTCACCGGCACCAGCAGGATTCCCGCCACGATGGCCATGACCGGCGCGGTCAGGCGCGGCCTGGGCATGCGCAGCATGAAGCGTGAGCCCAGCCACACCGTCACCAGGACCAGCAACAGGCCGGCGGCCACCGCCACATGGCTCATATGGACGCAGATGGCGATGGCGGTGATCACCACCAGGGCGAACCGGCGCCAGGGCTGGAGGCCCTCGCCGAAGGCCAGGGCGGCGATGCCGAGAATGGCCACTCCGGCGAAGACGTCGGCCAGCAATTGCGACGACACCCAGGGCAGGCCGGTGAACAGGGCCAGCGCCAGCCCCACCCCCAGGAACACCATGTGCCGCCAGCGGCCGATGAAGCCCATCACCGCCTCGTGCAGCACCCAGGTGGTGAGGATGGCATGCACCAGGGGCAGCGCCCACAGCGTCCCGAAGAACCGGGCGATGGAGCAGAACATGCCATAGGTCATGATGCGCCAGATGATCGGCTGGAAGGAGAACGCCATCTCGACGTAATCCTCGCTGTCGAAATAGACCAGCGGATAGCCGTTCCACAGGGCCGGCGCCATCAGCAGCAGCACCACCAACACGAAGGTCAGGGCGTGATACGCCAGCTTCCGACCCGTGAGCGGCACCCTGGCCATGGGGCTAGCCCCGCTTCCAGGTGGTGCCGCCGGCCCCATCCTCGAGGACCACGCCCCTGGCCGCCAGATCCTGGCGGATGCGGTCGGCCTCGGCGAAGTTCCGGGACTTGCGGGCCTCGGCACGGGCGGTG
This sequence comes from Paramagnetospirillum magneticum AMB-1, assembly GCF_000009985.1. GTDB lineage: Bacteria > Pseudomonadota > Alphaproteobacteria > Rhodospirillales > Magnetospirillaceae > Phaeospirillum > Phaeospirillum magneticum. The sequence goes on along the minus strand of NC_007626.1, from coordinate 1,314,314 downwards.
ATGGCCGCCTCGATCTCGGCGTCGGAGGGGCCATCGGCAGCGCCGGTGCCCTTGAACCACGCCTCCGGGTCCTGGTAGAGCAGGCCGAGCAGATGCCCCGAGGCCAGCAGCGCCCCCTTGCGGCGCGCCTTGTCCTCCAGCCCGGTCGCCTTGTTCAGCGCCCCGGCCAGTTCGTGCAGATGGCTGATGGCCAGCGGCGTGTTGAGGTCGTCCTTCAGGGCGGCCAGCACTTCCAGCGGCGCCTCGCCCTCATAGCCGTTGGCGTCGATGTCGGCGACGCCGCGCAGCGCGGTGTAAAGGCGGTCCAGCGTCGCCTTGGCCTGCTTCAACCCGTCCGCCGTCCAGTCGAAGGGCTGGTGGTAATGGGTGGTCAGCATGGCTAGGCGGATCGCCTCGCCCGGCGCCTGGTCCAGCAGGTCGCGCACGGTGAAGAAGTTGCCCAGCGACTTGGACATCTTCTCGCCTTCCACCATCAGCCAGCCGTTGTGCAGCCAGAAGCGGGCGAAGGGCTTGCCGTTGGCGCAGGTGCTTTGCGCGATCTCGTTCTCGTGGTGGGGGAAGACCAGATCCTGGCCGCCGCCATGGATGTCGAAGGTCTCGCCCAGATGCTGCAGGCTCATGGCCGAGCACTCGATATGCCAGCCGGGCCGCCCCCGGCCCCAGGGCGAGTCCCAGCCCGGCAGGTCGTCGGACGACGGCTTCCACAGCACGAAGTCGCCGGGGTCCTTCTTGTAGGGCGCCACCTCGACGCGGGCGCCGGCGATCATCTCGTCGGAGGAGCGGCGCGACAGCGCGCCGTAATCAGCCATGGCGCCGACGGCGAACAGCACATGTCCCTCGGCGGCATAGGCGAAGCCCTTGGCGATCAGCCGCTCGATCATGGCGATCATCTGGGTGATATGGGCGGTGGCGCGGGGCTCCACGTCGGGGAGCAGGCAGTTCAGGGCGCCGATATCCTCGTGGAACATGGCGGTGGTGCGCTCGGTGATGGCCGAGATGGGCTCGCCGCTTTCCTTGGCCCGCGCATTGATCTTGTCATCCACGTCGGTGATGTTGCGCACATAGCGCACCGACGGATACAGCGTCTTCAGCAGGCGATAGAGCACGTCGAAGACGATCACCGGCCTGGCATTGCCGATATGGGCGCGGTCATAGACCGTGGGGCCGCAGACATACATGCCCACATGGCCGGGAACCAACGGCTCGAACACGTCCTTGGTGCGGGTCAGGGTATTGTAGAGAACCAGCGGCACGGAACCATCTCCCCTAGGCGATCTCGCCCATCAGCCGCGCCCTTGCCCGGTCGTGGCCGATGAGAGGTAGCAGAGTCTTCAGCTCGGGTCCATTCTCGCGCCCGGTCAGCGCCAGACGCAACGGGTGGAACAGCGCCTTGCCCTTGCGGCCGGTGGCCTGCTTCACCGTTTCGGTCCAGGCGCCCCAGGTGGCGTGGTCCCAGGCGCCGTCGGGCAGCAGGGCGGCGGCAGCGCGGGTGAACTCCCCGTCCTCGATCACCGGGGTGAGATCCTGGCGGCAAATGGCCCACCACGCCTCGGCCTCGGCCAAATGGTTGAGATTGGGCCGCACCGCCAGCCAGAATTCCTCGTCGGCCCCGTCGATTCCCAGGCGGTCGCGCACCTCGGCGAAACTCGCGGTGTGCATCAGCCGGGCGTCCAGGCGCTCCAGCTCGGCGGAATCGAATTTCGGCGTGCCGCGCCCGAACTTGTCCCAGGCGAACTCCGCCTCCAGCTCGGCCAGGGTGTGGCGGATGTCGATGGCATCCGAACTGCCCAGCTTGGCCAGCAGGGAATTCAGCGCCATGGGATGGATGCCGGTGGCGCGCAAATCCTTCAACGAGCCCGAGCCCAGCCGCTTGGACAGCCCCTCGCCCGTCGCGCCGGTCAGCAGCGGCAGATGGGCAAAGGCCGGCGGCACGGCGCCCAGGGCCTGGAACAGCTGGATCTGCGGCGCGGTGTTGGTGACGTGGTCCTCGCCCCGGATGATGTGGGTGACGCCGAACTCGATGTCGTCGACCACGCTGGGCAGGGTGTAGAGGAACGAGCCGTCGCCCCGGATCAGCACCGGGTCGGACAGATTGCCGCCGTGATAATGGCTGGGGCCGCGCACGCAATCGTCCCAGCGCACGTCTTCCAGCTCCAGCTTGAAGCGCCAGTGGGGCCGGCGCCCCTCGGCCTCGAGGCGGGCGATCTCGTCGGGGGCAAGCTTCAGGGCGGCGCGGTCATAGACCGGCGGCAGGCCGCGCCCCAACTGCACCTTGCGCCGAAGTTCCAACTCGTCCGGGGTCTCGTAGCAGGCGTAAACCCGGCCCGAAACCTTGAGACGTTCGGCGGCGGCGGCATAAGCGTCCAGCCGGGCCGACTGCCGCTCCAGCCGGTCCCAATCCAGGCCCAGCCAGCGCAGATCGTCCAGAATCGCCTCGGCGAATTCAGGCCGCGAGCGCTCCAGGTCGGTGTCGTCCAGGCGCAGGATGAAGCTTCCGCCATGGGCCTTGGCGAACAGCCGGTTGAGCAGCGCAACGCGGGCATTGCCCACATGCAGCAGGCCGGTGGGGCTGGGGGCAAAGCGAACGACGGGAGAAGTCATGTCAATCCATTGAAAAACAGCGTGTTTCGCTAACCCCCTATACCATTCGGCAAGAGGCGGCAACAAGGCTCTAGGACTTCGCCTCGCCGACGCAGGGCAAAATCTCCACAGTGACGTGGCTGAGTTCGTGCACCGGGGCGAGCAGGCGCTTGTAATAATCCGGCGGCTGCGGCTGATGGGTGACGATGGAGACGATGGCCGCCCAGTGGCCCGCGCCCACCCGCCACAGGTGAAGATCGGCCAGCCGGTTGTCGGCGTCGCCTTCGATGGCGGCGCGCACCTCCTGCTCCAGACTGCCGTCGCCGCTGTGGTCAAGCAGCACCGCCCCGGTCTCGGCCATCAGGCCCCAGGACCATTTGGCGATCACCGCCGCGCCCACCAGCCCCATCATGGGGTCCATCCACCACCAGCCCAGATACTTGCCGAACAGCAAGGCGACGATGGCCAGCACCGAAGTCACCGCGTCGGCCACCACATGGACATAGGCGGCCCGCAGGTTGTGGTCGTGATGATGATCGTGGCCATGGTCATGGGAGTGGTCATGAGTGTGACCATCGCCGCCCAGGATGAGGGCGCTGACCAGATTGACCACCAGGCCGATCACCGCCACCCACAGGGCCTCGTCGAAGCCGATGGTCTGAACCTCGCGCAGACGCGACGCCGATTCCCACACCATCAGCAAGGCGACCATGCCAAGGACGATGGCGCTGGCAAAGCCGCCCAGCACGCCCACCTTGCCAGTGCCGAAGGTGAAGCGCCCGTCCTCGGCGTGGCGCCGGGCGAAGCCATAGGCGAAGGCGGCGATGCCCAGCGCCCCGGCATGGGTGGACATGTGCCAGCCGTCGGCCAGCAGGGCCATGGAGTTGAACAGGGTCCCGGCGGTGATTTCCGCCACCATCATGACCACGGTCAGGGCGACGACGATCAGGGTCCGCCGTTCCGCCGCCGCCTCTCCGCCGCTGAAATACTGGTGGCCATGCCGCCAGGGGGTCAGGTCATGGACATGCCGGGTCATCCGAGTCCCCGTGTCATATGAGGGCGGTGAAGGCGTTGGTGATGGGATAGCGGCGGTCCTTGCCGAACGAGCGCGAGGTGATCTTGACCCCGGGCGGGGCCTGGCGGCGCTTGTATTCGGCGCGGTCGAGCATGCGCCAGACCCGGCGCACCACGGCCTCGTCATATCCGGCGGCGACGATCTCGGCGACGCTCTTCTCGTCCTCGATCATGGCTTCGAGCATGGCGTCCAGCTCGTCATAGGGCGGCAGGGTATCCTGGTCCTTCTGGTCGGGCTTGAGTTCGGCCGAGGGCGGCTTGGTGATCACCCGGTCGGGCATCACCCGGCCTTGCGGCCCCAGGCAGCCCGGCGGACGCTGGCCGTTGCGCCAGGACGACAGGGCGAAGACGGTGGTCTTGTAGACGTCCTTCAGCACCGCGTAGCCGCCGCACATGTCGCCGTAGAGGGTGGCGTAGCCGCACGACATCTCGCTCTTGTTGCCGGTGGACAGCACCATGGGGCCGAACTTGTTGGAAATCCCCATCAGGGTCAGCCCGCGCGAGCGCGATTGCAGGTTCTCTTCCGTGATGTCGGCATCCTTGCCCGCGAACAGCGGCGCCAGCATGGTCTCGAAGGCGCCCATGGCCGGGCCGATATTGACGGTGTCGAGCCGCACCCCCAGCAGGCGGGCGCATTCCGCCGCATCCTCCAGGCTTTCCTCCGAAGTGTAGGGCGACGGCATCATCACGCACCACACCTTGTCCGGCCCCAGGGCGTCGGCGGCGATGGCGGCGCAGATGGCGCTGTCGATGCCGCCCGACAAGCCCAGCACCACGCCGGGAAAGCGGTTCTTGCCCACGTAATCGCGCAGGCCGGTGACCAGCGCCTGATACACCCCCTCCAGACGCGATACGGGCGGCGCCTTGGGTCCGTCGCAGCGCCAGCCGCCGGACCCGCGCGTCCAACGGGTGAGGATGACCTGGCTTTGCCAGGGGGCGATGGAGGCGGCGGTGGCGCCATCGCTGTCCAGCACGAAGGACGCGCCGTCGAACACCAGCTCGTCCTGGCCCCCCACCTGATTGACGTAGATCAGCGGCAGGCCGGTCTCTTCCACCCGGGCGCGGGCGTGGTCGAGGCGCTTGGTGGGCTTGTCCATCTCGTAGGGCGAGCCGTTGGGCACCACCAGGATCTCGGCGCCGCTCTCGCCCAGGGTCTCGGCCACGTCGGCGTACCACATGTCCTCGCAGATCATGATGCCCAGGCGCACGCCGCGAAACGACACCGGACCCGGCGCCGGACCGGGCTGGAACACCCGGATCTCGTCGAACACGCCGTAATTGGGCAGGTGGTGCTTCAACCGGGTGGCGGCGACGCGGCCGTGATCGAGCAGCAGGGCGGCGTTGTGCAGCCTGTCCTTGACCCGCCAGGGCGCGCCGACCAGCAGGGCCGGGCCGCCTTCCGTCTCGGCGGCCAACTCCTCCACCGCCGCCTCGCAGGCGTCGAGGAACGCGCCCTTCAGCACCAGATCCTCGGGCGGGTAGCCGCAGAGCGTCAGCTCCCCGAACACCACCAGATCGGCCCCAAGGACCTGGGCCTCGGCACGGGCGGCCCGGATGAGCGCCATGTTGCCGGCGATGTCGCCGACCACGGGATTGATCTGGGCAAGGGCGATGGAGAGCGTGTCGGACATTTGGCGTTTCGGCCCCTGTGAACAATATATAGGCACACTAGGGAGGCGATTTGGCCCTGTCAACGCGCCCCTGCCGCCGCCTTCAACCGCTTTGCCGCCATGGTGTAGCCGCCGTCGCCTCCATCCATGAAGTGGACGTGCCGCCCTTCGCTCAAGTTCCCCACCAGACAGACCATCAGGGCCACGTCGGAAATCTGCAGGCCGTAGCGCAATTCGCCCCGTGCCTCGCGCTCGTCCAGATAGGCCCGCAGCCCGTCGACGCGGTCGGACGGGCAGTCGAACACCACCGCCAGGGTATCGTCGTGCTTGACGAAGGCGGTGTTGGTGATCACCTCCTCGGGATAGCGCCTGGGATCGAAGCCGCCCAGGGAGAGCCCCAGCGTGCACAGAAGCTTGACCAGAATGGTCTGGGCCGCCACGTCCAGCCAGCGGCGCCAGACTCCACCACGCCCCCGCCCCAGGCGGGCCTCGATCATGGTGCTCTCGCCCGGCCAGCCGGGCTTGAGATTTTCGCGTGAGGCGATCTTGAGCCCCTCGGCCTCGCTGTCGGACAGCCGGCACAGATCCCGATACAGGCGACAGTGGTCCCTGTCGCCGACAACCAACAGGGCGATCACCGCGCCGCGTTGGGTGCCCAGAGGCTCCCAACGGCAGGACAACCCGGTCAGATCGGGAAACTCGCCATCGTCCAATTCCTCGGGAATCCGCGACAGCCGCGCCAGATCCGGATGGCCGCGTTCCTTCACGGCCTCTTCCAGCAATCCCATGCCGCCGCCGGAAAACATGCCGAAGGGATTGCCGGGCGAAGGCTCGTAGCGCCCCACCAGAATGGTGCCGCCCGCCTCGGTCACCGTGGCCACCGGCACGGCCCCCACCCGCAGCGAGATGCCGAACTCGCGCCGGGCGAAGCCGCGGGCCCGCGCCAGTTCCACCCGCGCCCGCTCGGCGAATTGAGGCGGCACCAGGGCCATGGCCCCATCGCCGCCGAACTGAAACGGCAGGTCCATGGGGGCGCAAAGATTGCGCAGGGCCGCGATGGCCGAGGCCCCGACGAAATTGACCGTCTTTTGCTTGCCCGCCTCCACCGCCACCGTCGACCCTTGCACGTCGGTGGCCACCGCCAGCCAGTCCGGCGGCGCGGGACGGTAATACTCGTCCTCGAACACGTTGACCACGCGGGTCATGGATTTCAGCCGGTCGAACATGGCGGGGACATCTCCATTGCGAGGCCTCCCATTTGACCACCTTGCTCCGGCAAGAGCGAGAGTCGGTTCACTGTCGGGTTGGGGCGCGCTATGCTCTTGTCATGTCAGCCCGACGTCCGCCGCCACAGGATCAGCCCGAGGCCGAGCCCCAATGCTGCCAGGGGGTGGGAGCCACCATGGTCGGGCATTTCGCGACGAGACTGGAGGTGGAGGCGGCCAAGGCCGGCGGCAGCCTGACCGCCAGCCAGATCCGCGCCCTGGCCCGGCGCTTCGTCGAGTCCGAGCAGACCCGCTTCAAGGCCTATTACCAGCGGGCCTGGAACGACTGCACCCAAAGCCGCGCCGCGCAGCAATGGGAGGGAGCCCGCGAACAGCCGTTCGAGCGCATCCTGATGCGCCGCTTCGCCCACCTCTTTCCGCCCCGCAGCGGCGACGAGGGTGGCGAAGGCATCCTGTCGCGCCGGATGATCCCCGGCTTCCACATGGCCATGGACAAGATGATCGGCCCCACCCAGTTCGAGCAGTGCCGCCGTCGCTCCACCGCCATCCTGGACCGCCACCCGGGCGGCGGCGGCGGGCACGACTGGCGCGCCATCCATGCCGATCCCGAGGCGGCCCGGCTGATCGACGATGTTCTGATGGTGGTGGTTCACGCCTTCGCGGATTTCAAGAAGCGCCGGGTGTGGTTCATGACCCTGGTCAATTCCCACCTCACGCCCGCCCAGGTCGGCGCCCGGGACGAGCACTGGCAGCTGAACGAGAGCGCCTTCGCCGCCCTGATGCGCGCCCTTTTCGCCGATCTGGGAGCGCTGGCCCACGCCGACCCCGCCCAGGTCAGGGCACGGTGGAGCGATGCGGACCATGAGGCGCTTTGCCGCTTCATCCTGCATCTTGAACGCCCCATGACCTGACATCGGACCCGCCGATTAAGACTCCTTAAATAACATCTTTTCTTCTGATGATTGTTTATGCATTCTCCTGCGCGCATCGTGGGAGGGCGTGCAACCGTGGCCAACGTGGTTCCGGACAGAGTCGACGGTTTCGGGGGGCGCCGCCTGGACGCGAAACGGCGCGTCTGGGCCGAATTGCGCGACCAGTTGCCCGACGATTGCACTGTCTTCGCCTTCCCTGGCCGCTCCGACGGGTCCCTGCCCGACTTCGTCGTCCTCGGCCCCCGGGGCCTGGTCCATATGGCGGTGACCGGCGGGATTCTCGACATCCTCTCGCCGCCCGCCCCCGGAGTGGTGTGGACCCACCGCGGCGACGACGGATATTTCATCGGCGCCTACCCCGCCGATGCCTTGCAGCATGCGGCCGATGCCCTGGAGACGCGGCTGCTGCTGTCCCTGCCGGCCGGCAGCCTCCGGCCGGAGGAGTGGGGGCGTGGCCTGCTGCATGTCCTGCCCGACAACACGCCCGGCCACACCCCTGGAATTGATCTGGCCTCGGCGGAGCGCCGGGTTCTGGTCAGCTCCGATCTCCGCCGCCTGGGCGAATGGGTGATGCGGGCCATGAACGACAACCCATCGTCCACCAAAGCCCTGCCGGTGGATTTGCGCGTTGAAATGGAACTGGCGTTGTCGGCCATGGCGGCCCCGAACGCCCGCCGGCCAAACAAAAGCGCGGGACGGACCGGGTGGCTGGCCACTGCGGGACTGGCGGCCATTTTGCTCATCGCGCTGGTTTCCGAGCAGGTCGGCTCGGGGCCTTCCCTGCCGCGCGGCAAGGAAATCGAAGCTCAGGAAGTCCGGGCCGTCTTCACCGTCCCGGCCTTCATTCCCGCCAAGGCAGAATGGGCCGTGATGTCCGCAATCGAGGTCGCCTGGGATGCCCCCGGCCGGAAGGTCAAGTGGCAGCACGGAGACCTGAACGGCACCGTGGAGCAGCTTCCCCGCGACGGCCGTATCTGCCGGGCCTTCCGCATCAGCCTGGAATGGGGCGATTCGACGCAGTCCGAAGACCGACGGCACTGCCGGTAGGACGCCGACCGGAGTCGCCTGCCAGGCAAACGCAAGCTATAACGGGGCTGTTCCTTGAACATGAGCCGCGCGCGGGGAAGCATGCCGATCAATATTTTCCACTATGCCTTCAACGAGTACGCCCCCATTTTCGAGGAAGTCATCGATGCCATGCGCAGCAGCTTTTGCCGCCTTGGCGTCCCGCACCGGTACTCGGTGAACACCTACGACCATCACGCCTACAACATCCTCGTCGGTCATGTGGCCTTCATGAAGAAAGGGGCCTTTCCCCCGCACCTGCTGGCCAAGACCGCGGTATTCCAACTGGAATCCCTGACGGCCGGAGGCATCCTCGAGATGAATCCGGACTATCTGGAAATCCTGCGCCGCGCCCACATGGTCTGGGACTATTCGCCGACCAATGTAGCGGTGCTGAAATCACTGGGGCTTTCCAACGTGGTCCATGTCCCGGTGGGCCACGATCCCGTCCTGGAGCGCATCCCGGACCTCCCGCGCAAGGAAATCGATGTCCTGTTTTACGGCAACATGACCGAACGGCGGCAGATTCTGCTCGATGCCCTGTCCGGCGCCGGCCTCAAGGTGGAGAGGCGCATGGGCCTGTTCGGCCCCAATCGCGACAACCACATCGCCAATGCCAAGGCGGTGATCAACATTCACCAGTTGGAAGGACAGGTCATGGAACAGGTGCGCCTGTCCTATCTGCTGACAAACCACCGCTTCGTCATTTCCGAGGAATCCAGCGATGCGCCGTATGACGGCGGCATCGTCACCGCCCCCTATGACCAGTTGGTGGAGGCGTGCCTGCGCCACCTGCGCCCTTACGACAAGAGTGAATGCGATCGGATCGCGGACCGGGGCCAGTCCATCATCCGCGAGATTCCATTCTGGCGCGGCGTGCGGGATGCCCTGCTCGCCTCGGGGCATTTTCCCTTTCTCGAGCTGGAAAGCCTGGCGAAAGCTCCCTAAATCCCCGCGCCAGCCTCGATGATGCCGGTCTGGCGCTCGACCTCCACCAGCAGGGCGTGCAGCTCTGCCTCGGCGAAGCCGTCGCTTTCCAACTGGCGGATGGTGTTGATCAGGTAATCGCGGTTCAGCCCGCCCTGGCCCTCGGCATCCATGATGATGGCCGCCGCCTGCTCCAGCGGCAATTGCCCGGCATAATGGTGATGGCCGTTATCCGCCACGAAGGTATAGGCCTGGACCACACGACCATCGTCAAGGCGGATGGGAAGAAAGCGGGCCACATAGGCGTACCCGACCAGTTCGCGCTCGTTGAGGTATTCGACCACGTCCGCCGCCCGTTCCACGCAGACCCGGAAGGCCATGCCCCGGCACGAGCCGCCTTCATCCAGGCCCAGCACCAGGCCGGGACGTTCCGGCGTACCGCGCCAGTGGCGGGAGTAGACGCAGAAATCGCGGTGCCAGCCGTCGAGGACGGCACGGCAGACTTCGTCGGCGTCGAAGCCCGGCCGCCACATCAGCGAGCCGTAGCCGAATACCCAGAGATCGCAATCCTTGGTCATGGAAGATCGTGGCGCTAAAGTGACCCCCGCCTCCGGGCCGGGGCGAGGAAAGGGAGCGAAGAATGACAGATCGGGCCGCCGCCATCCAGGGCGACGACGTCTTGACCGAGGCGGACAGGCTGGGGCTGTACCGGGTGCTGCTGTCGCGGCGCGACGTGCGCGGCCAGTTCCTGCCCGACCCCATTCCCGACGAGGTGCTGGCCCGCATCCTGGTGGCCGCCCACCATGCCCCCTCGGTGGGCTTCATGCAGCCCTGGAGCTTCATCCTGGTGCGCTCGCCCGAAACCCGCGCCCGCATCAAGGACGCCTTCGCCCAGGCCAACGACGAGGCCGCCCGCATGTTCGAGGGCGAGGCCCAGGCCACCTACCGCTCGCTGAAGCTGGAAGGCATCCTGGAATCGCCGGTCAACATCTGCGTCACCTGCGATCGTGACCGGGTGGGGCCGGTGGTTCTGGGCCGCACCCACATCCCCACCATGGACCTCTATTCCACCGTCTGCGCCGTGGAGAATCTCTGGCTGGCGGCCCGCGCCGAGGGCCTGGGCCTCGGCTGGGTCTCCATCATTTCCGAGCCGGCCCTGAAGGACATCCTGGGCCTGCCCGAGCGGGTGGTGCCGGTGGCCTATCTCTGCCTGGGCAAGGTCAGCCACTTCTTCGCCCAGCCCGAGCTGGAAACACGCGGCTGGCGCAAGCGCCTGCCCCTGGCCGATCTGGTCAGCCTGGACCGTTGGGAAGGCCCCAGGGACGAGGCGCTGGCAACGGAATTGGCCGCCGCCCAGGACCGGGCGGAACGGGGCGAGGCCTTCTGATACTTCCCCTGAAACGGGCGTTTGCGCCGCAGCAAATAGTACTATAACTTAGGCATCGCAATCGCTGCGAAGAGGGGGGAGCGAGATGCCACCGAAAGGATTCCGCATCCGCTTGCGGGTCGGCATTACCGTCATGTTCCTCAGCGTCATGCTGCCGCTGACGGCGTTGATGACCGCTGTTCTCTATCGCCAGAACTCCCAGTTGGCCATCCAGCTGGCCGAACACGCCATGGACAGCGCCACCACCGACGTGGTGTCCGGGGTCGGTTCGCTGCTGGGCCCCATGGGCCGGGTGGCCGACCTGTCGGTGGCTTTTGGCAAGGCGGAAGGCGATTCCATTCGCCGGGTCGAAGGACTGCGCCCGCTGGTCGAGGCGCTGGAGAAGTTCCCCGATATCTACGCCCTGTTCTTCGGCTTCGCCCGCGACGGCGCCTTCTACGAGGTGATCCGGGTTCCCCCTCCCGGTTCGGGCATCACGCTGAAGGGCCGCAATCCCCCGCCGAACGCCAATTACGCCCTGCGCTTCATCGACACGGTGGATGACGAGCGGGTCGACAACTGGATCTACATCACCCATTGGGGCGAGGTGGTCGGGCTGGAGCGCGCGGCCAAGGCCACTTACGACCCGCGCAACCGGCCCTGGTATCTGGCGGCGCTCAAAACCAACGAAATCGCCACCTCCAGCCTGCATGTCTTCAGCAGCATCGGGCGTCCGGGCCTGACCCTGTCGCGCCAGCTGGCCACCGACGACGGGCAGGTCATCGCGGTTTTCGGCGCCGACCTGTCCATCGACACCCTGTCCAAAGTGCTGGCCGACCACCGGATCGGCGACAACGGCCAGGTCTTCATCCTGGACGAGGAAGGGCGGCTGCTGGGATATCCCGACCCCCAGCGCGTCCTGGTCCAGCAGGGCGGCCATGTGGAGATCGCCAAGGCAGAGGAGTTCTCCGACCCCGTCCTGGCCGGCGCGGTCAGGAAGCGGGCCGCCGGAGCCGGTGACCGCTTCCGCGCCACCCTGGGTCCCGACGGCGACGAATATCTGGTGGCGTTCTCGCGCTTTCCCGAAAGCTTCGGCAAGAACTGGACCATCGGCGTCATCGCCGCCGAGGCCGACTTCGTCGGTCCCCTGCGCAAGGCCAGCGGCATGATCCTGCTGATCGGCGCAGGCTTCCTGCTGCTGTCGAGCGTCGCGGTGGTCTGGGCGTCGAGCCTGCTGACCACCCCCATCCGGGCCCTGACCGACGAGGCCGACCGCATCCGCAGGCTGGAACTGGATCACGACATCACGGTAAACAGCCCGGTGGTGGAGGTTCAGTCCCTGGCGGCGGGGCTTGCCACCATGAAGGCCGCGCTGAGGAGCTTTGGCGCCTATGTGCCCAAGGGTATCCTCAGGCGCATCGTCGAGTCGGGCACCAGCACCGAGATCGGCGGCGAGCGGCGCGAGCTGACCATCCTGTTCACCGACATCAAGGGCTTCACCCGCACCAGCGAGGATATGGCGCCCGAGGACGTCCTGCATCACCTGTCCGTCTATCTGGAAGGCATGTCCGGCGCCATCGCCGCCCATAACGGCACCGTGGACAAGTTCATCGGCGACGCGGTCATGGCGCTGTGGAACGCCCCCCAGCACGACCCCGACCACGTGCTGCACGCCTGCCGCGCCATGCTGGCCTGCCGGGCCGCCACGGCGGGGCTCAATGCCGAGCTGATCGCCAACAATTACCCTCCCATGCCCACCCGCTACGGCCTCCACACCGGCATGGCGGTGGCGGGAAACGTGGGGTGCCGCGACCGCATGCAATACACCGCCCTGGGCGCGGCGGTGAACCTGGCCTCGCGGGTGGAATCCCTGAACAAGCATTTCGGCACCGAGATGCTGGTCACCGGCGAGGTTGAGGACGTGGTCCGCGACCAGTTCGTCCTGCGCCCCCTGGGGCCGGTGGTCGCTTCGGGAACCAGCATCCCCATCCTGCTGTTCGAACTGGTGGGCGCGCTGGAAGGCCAGCCCCACGCGGCCAGCCCCGAGGATCTGGCGCGGGTCGCCCGCTGGCGCGAGGCCTTCTCCGCCTATGTGGACGGCGATTGGGCCAGGGCGGCGGAGCTGTTCCGCGCCTATGGCGCGGTCTACTCCAACGACGAGGCCGGGCGGTTGCTGCAGGCACGCGCCGCGGCCAACGCCGCCGACCCCGGCCATGCCGAATTCGCCATTCAGTTTGCCGAGAAATAGGCCATGCCCCATCGCCTCCTCGCCGCCTTTCTCCTGCTGGTGCTGCTCGGCGGCCCGCAAGCCCTCGCCCAGACCAGCGTTCATCTGGCCCATTCCCAGCCCCAGGATGCCGCGGTCGATCCCGCCGCCGCCGCCGCCTCGCAGTTCCGCCGCAGTTTGGACGAACTGAGCGGCGGCAGCCTGAAGGCCGCCCTGTTCCCCGACGGCCAGTTGGGAGGAAACCGCGACATGGCGGGACTGGTGGCCAAGGGCGTGCTTCACTCCGCCCTGGTGACCGCCGGCGGGCTGGCTCCCCTCTACCCGCCCATGGCGGTGACGAACATGCCCTTCGCCCTGGACCGGCCGCAGGCCGCCTATGCCCTCTATGACGGCGAGTTCGGCCAGAGGCTGGCCGCCGATATCGAACGGCGCACCGGCTTGGTGGTGCTGGGCTTCGCCGATGCCGGGGGCATGCATGTCCTGACCAATTCCCGCCGTCCCATCGCCGGGCCCGCCGACATGGCCGGGCTCAAGATCCGCACCATTCCCGGCTACGAGACCCTGGACACCATGATCCGGGCGCTGGGCGCCGTGCCGGTCAAGGTGTCGTCCCGCGACGAGTTCCAGGCGCTGGAGATGGGCGTGATCGACGGCCAGATGAATCCACCCTCGGTGGTTCTGGGCCGGCGCTATCATCACGTCCAGACCCATGCCACCCTGACCAACCACCTGTATTCCCCCTATGTGTGGATCTACAACAGGGCGGCGTTCGAGACGCTGACGCCCGAGGGACAGCAGGCTGTTCGCGAAGCCGCCCGCCGCGCCATCGCCGCCGGACGCGAGTTGAGCGGAAAGCTGGACCATTCCGAGCGGGGCGCCGACGGGCTTGGGCGCCGCCTGACGGTCCAGCCTCTCGCCCCCCAGGCGCGGGACTCCTTCAAATCCGCCACCCAGGCCAAGGTGACGGAGGTCCTGACCGCCCGCCTGGATGATGAGGGCCGCGGCCTGCTGGCCGATTTCATGTCGGCCGCCGCCAAGGCCAACGCCGAATCCGCCCCCTGACGCCGGTCACGCCCCGCGCAAGGTGAAGAAGATGGTGGTGCCGCCTTCCCGCTCGGACTCCACCCAGATGGCGCCGCCGAAGCGATGGACGATCCGGCGGCACAGGGTCAGCCCGATGCCGGTCCCCTCGGTCTCGGCGGACGGATTGAGGCGCTGGAAAATCTCGAAGACCTTTTCGTGGTACTGGGGCTCGATGCCGATGCCGTTATCGGCCACGGCAAAGCGCCAATAGCCGTTTTCCGCCGGCTCGGCGCTCACCGAAATCCAGGCGGCGCGATCCGGAGCGCGGTATTTGATGCTGTTGCCCAGCAGGTTCTGGAACAGGCTGACCAGATGGCTGGGCACCGCCTCCACATCCGGCAGGGCGCCGACCCGCACCTCCACATGGCCCGTTTCCATGTCCTGACGGAGATTGTCCAGAGCCTGCTCCACGGCCGCGCCGGCCGAACAGGGCTCCGGCGGCTCGGTCTGGCGCGACGCCCGCGAATAGTCCAGCAGATCGTGGATCAGCAGGGTCATCTTCTTGGTGTTGTCGACGATGAAACCGATGAATTCGTCCGCATCGGAATCCAGGCGCCCCCGGTAGCGGCGCTCGATGAGCTGGGTATAGCTGACCACATTGCGCAAGGGTGTCTGGAGGTCGTGGGACGCCACATAGGCGAATTGCTCCAGATCGGCGTTGGACCGCTCCAGCGCCTCGTTCTTGTCCTTCAACTCCGCCGTGGCGCGGATGCGTTCGGCCTGCATGGCGCCAAGGCGTTCGGCCATGCTGTCCAGCCCGGCCAGCACGCTGTCGGCCCCTTTGGAAGCCGGCGTCCCGGTCACGGAAAAGTCCCCCTGCCCGATCCGGGTGATGCGCTCGTGAACCTCTTGCACGGTCCCGCCCAGGATGGAGCGGGCCTCGGCATAGGTCAGCCAGAGCAGCGCTCCGACTGCCGCCGCGAAGGCCACGAAGACCAGACGCAGGACGAAGGCGATGTCTTCCGCCCGGTGAACCGCCGCCAGCGTCCGCACCTCCACCAGTTCGTTGAACTCGCTGATGGGCTTCATGATCCCCGTCTTGGCCCGACGATACTCGTCGTCGAAAAGCATGCGGATGGCGGCCAGCCGGGCTTGGCCATCCTCGGGGCCGGCTTCCTCCATCAGGCGCATGGCCTCGAATTCCCGCGCCGTCAGGGCATCCGACAGGGACTTGGCCTGGCTGAGGCGGAGAAACTCCTCGTCGGTGAACCCCGCCTTGCGCATCAGTTCCAGAAGGGGGATGGCGCGGCCCCCTTGCGGGCCGACCGACTCGGGTCGGGACGGCGTCAGATGCCAATAGAAGCTGTCGTAGTTTTCGGGCCGAATCCGGCGCCCATCGCGGATATCGAGGACGTCCTGATAGGATTTCTTAAAAAGGGGATCCCCAATGGTCACATAGGTGCGGACCATGCGGGTCAGATCGTCGGAGGATTGCCGCAACTGGTCGGCCAGACGGAACGAGGTCTGTCGCTGCTCGTTGGCCCGGTCGATCTGCTTTTCGCCATAGACATAGACGGCAAACGAGACCACAAACGCCACGAACACCAGGGCGGTTTGCCAGACCCTTCGGGACAGTGCTGATCCGTCGGTGTTCCGCATCGGCACGCGTATCCCCCGCTCCATACGCAATGTCACGCAGCCAGCATAGAGCATCACGACAAGTGCGGGAAGATCTGCCGAAGAAGGGCGGGATCATGCCCGCCCTTCCGGGGAAAGGACAAAGCCTCAGGCGGCCGCTGCCTTGAAGAACAGGCTGCCGGGCGTCGCCGCCTTGACCTCCGTGATGGAGGCATAGGGCAGCCCGACCCGGTCATGGGCGCGGCGTACCGCCTCCGCATCGACCGCCATGCTGAGACAGAAGGCCCGCCCGGCCTCCAGCCCCACATCCACCCGCAGCAGCACGACCCCTTCCTCGCGGCAGGCCTCCTGGTAGCCGGCAAAGAAGGCCGCGAACTGCTCGGAGGTGATGCCCGCCGGAAAGGTCCCGTCGGCCTGATCATGGGTATCCATGAAGATCTTCATCTTTTCCATGTCGGAACTCCTGTGACGAAGGAACGATGCCGGGACCCTAGGCCAGGTCCCCATGGCGATTCTGTAGCCGGAGCTACAAACGCCCCCGTTTTCCGTCTGTACCCTCGGATACAGATCCCCCTCCTGGGCGGCGCTACCATGGCTGCCGCAACGTCACGGGGGAGCCACGACCATGAACGCCGATCTATCCCAGGTGCTGGGCACCGGGGCCATGGTGGTCCTTTTCGCCACCTCGGCCCTGTTTTTGCTGGTTCGCATGGATCTGGCCCCGGCCGGAGGCCGCCCCGGCCCCCTGGACGGCGGCGGGCGCTGGTTCCTGGGCGCGGCGCTGGGCGTCGGAATCATCGCCTTTTCCCTCAAGCTGGCCATCATCCTGACCCTGTCATCGTTCCCCGAGCAGACCATCGCGCCGCTACTGCCCGATCCGGCCCTGGCGGTCCGGGAGGATGGCCGCACCGAATGGCCGCTCCTCGCCGGACCCGATGGCGGAGACCGCCCCTATCCCTGGCGCGCCCTGCCGGCGGTGGTGCCGTCGCCGCCCGACAATCCCACCACCCCCGCCAAGGTCGCCCTGGGCGAGCGGCTGTTCCACGACAAGGACCTGTCGCTCGATCACACGGTCTCCTGCGCCAGTTGCCATGACCTGCTGGGCGGGGCGGGCGGCGACCGGCGCGCCACCTCCCTGGGCATCCGGGGGATCGTCGGAGGCCGCAACGCCCCCACGGTCTGGAATGCGGCGTTCCAGTCGCGCCTGTTCTGGGACGGCCGGGCCGGATCGCTGGAAGAGCAGGCCATGGGGCCGCCGCTCAATCCCGACGAGATGGGCATGCCGTCCGCCGCCGCCATCGAGGCCCGCATCGGCGCCAGCCCCTCCTACCGCGAAGCCTTCGCCGAAGCGTTCGGCGACGACGCGCCCGTCACCATGCGGCGCATCACCCAGGCCATCGCCGCCTTCGAGCGGACCCTGGTCACCAATGACAGTCCCTATGACCGCTTCGTCCGGGGCGATGACAAGGCGCTCGATCCCGCCCAGAAGCGGGGGATGTGGCTGTTCCAGTCGGTGGGCTGCGTCATGTGCCATTCGGGGCCCAATTTCAGCGGCGCCTCCCTGGTGGGGCCGCAGAACCCCTATGCCCCGCTGATGGCCAGCCGATCCGCCCCTGCCCGCCGCCACGGCCTGACGGTGGACAAGGGCAAGGCGCCGGCCGGATCGGTGGACGGCCTCTGGCGCATTCCCTCGCTGCGCAACGTGGCGCTGACCGCGCCCTATTTCCACAACGGCTCGGTCAGCGAGTTGGAAGAGGCGGTGCGCGTCATGGCCACCGCGCAACTGAACGCCACCCTCAGCGAGGACCGCCGGCTGGGCAAGACGCCGTCCTGGTCCGTGGAAGGCGGCCGGTTCGAGGTGGTCGAGCGCCTGGTCCTTTCCGAGGCCGACATCCGCGATATCGCCGCGTTTCTCCGGGGGCTGACCAGTGATAGGCTGGCACGGCTCAGCCTTGATCGGGAAAGGGGGCCCGAATGAAGGAGATCACCCGTATCGCCACCTTCCGCGACCTGTCGGCCCAGGGACGCCAGAGGCTGGAAAGCGGCGCGCTGACCTATCGCTTCCCGCCCGGCAAGACCATCATCGAGAAGGGCCAGGACGTTTCCGGCGCCTATTTCGTGCTGGAGGGAAGCCTGCGGGTCTTCACCCTGCTGCCCGGCGGCAAGGAAGCCACGCTGTACCCTATCCGGCCGGGCGAGACCTGCGTCCTGGCCATGAACAGCCTGTTCAACGACCTGCTCTATCCCGCCTGGGTCCAGACGGAAGAGCAGCCCACCACTGTCGCCGTGGTGCCCGGCCGCCTCTATCGCGCCCTGTTCGAGACCGAGCCGGTGATCCAGGACCTGACCGTGCGCACCCTGTCGACCCTGGTGTTCCGGCTGATGGCCGAACTGGACCAGGTCCACGCCTGCACGGTGGAGCAGCGCCTGGGCAATTTCCTGGTGGTCCGCGCCTCGGGCAAGGGCGAGGTGCGCCTGACCCAGCAGGAGATCGCCGGCCATATCGGCACCACCCGCGAGGTGGTCGCCCGCCTGACCAGCCGCATGGCGGCGCGGGGACTGATCGCCACCGGACGGGGGAAGATCACCCTCCTCCAGCCCACCGCCCTGGTCAGTCCGGCCGGGACGGAGGATTGCGGATGAACCGCACCCACTGGAACGCCTGAACCTTGCCCGCCGGGGTCACGTGGTCCTGACGCGTCTCCTCCACCAGACGGAATTCCGGTCCCAGCAGGGCGCAAAGGCTGGCGACATCGTGGCGGCGGACGGGCAGGCCCGAGCATGTCTCCGGCCCTTCGGGGGCGAAGGTGGCGAGGATCACCGTGGCCTCGGGTCCCAGCGCCGCCTTCATCTGCTCCACATAGCGGGCCTGATCGCCGGGATCGGTGAGAAAGTGCAGCACGGCGCGGTCGTGCCACAGGTCGAACAGGCCGGGCACCGGCCGCCAGGCCAGCACGTCCGCCTCGATCCAGGTGACGTCGTCACCCAGCGGTCCCAGGCGCTCGGCGGCCTGGCCCAGCGCCGCCTCGGCGATGTCGAGCACCGCCACATGCACGTAGCCCCGCTCCAGCAGCCGGTCCACCAGCACCGAGGCCCCGCCGCCCACGTCGATGATGGCCGCATCCCGGCGCAAGCCGGCGGCGGCGATCATGGCCAGGGAAGGGGCCGGATCATCCTGGTGCCAGGAGACCTCCTCCGGCTGCTTGGCCGTCCAGACATTCTGCCAGTGGGTGGCGGTGCCGCTCATTTCGATCCTCGGATTTTTCATGGCCGTATCTCGTCGTCCGGGCTGGAAATATAGCGCCCGGAGTCGTATAGAGAACGGCCCTGGGTTTCGCCAAGCACGAAACGTCGGGTAGAGAACGACTTTTCCGTTTCGCACCTCGCGAAGCGTCAGGAGATTGAAGTCCCATGTCCGAGAACTGGTCGCCGGAAAGCTGGCGCGCAAAGCCGATCCATCAGGCTCCCACCTACCCCGATTCGGCCAAGCTGGCCGAGGTCGAGGAAAGCTTGCGCAACTTTCCCCCGCTGGTCTTCGCCGGCGAGGCGCGGCGCCTGAAGGCGTCCCTGGCCGACGTGGCCGACGGCAAGGCCTTCCTGCTGCAGGGCGGCGATTGCGCCGAGAGCTTCGCCGAGTTCCACGCCAACAATATCCGCGACACCTTCCGGGTGCTGCTGCAGATGGCGGTGGTGCTGACCTATGGCGCCGCCATGCCGGTGGTCAAGGTGGGCCGCATGGCCGGTCAGTTCGCCAAGCCGCGCTCGGCCGACACCGAGACCATCGACGGCGTGACGCTGCCCAGCTATCGCGGCGACAACGTCAACGGCAGCGAATTCACCGCCGAGGCCCGGGTGCCCGACCCCCTGCGCATGATCCGCGCCTACAACCAGTCGGCCGCCACGCTGAACCTGCTGCGCGCCTTCGCCCAGGGCGGCTATGCCGACCTGCATAAGGTGCACCAGTGGACGCTGGGCTGCGTCGCCGGCACCTTGCAGGCCGCCCGCTACCAGGATCTGTGCGACCGTCTGGACGAGACGCTGGCCTTCATGGAAGCCTGCGGCATGACCTCGGACACCACGCCGCAACTGCGCGAGACCGATTTCTTCACCTCGCACGAAGCGCTGCTGATGCCCTACGAGCAGGCGCTGACCCGCATCGATTCCACCACCGGCGACTGGTACGACTGTTCCGCCCACATGCTGTGGATCGGCGAGCGCACCCGCCAGATGGACGCCGGCCACGTGGAGTTCCTGCGCGGCGTCAAGAACCCCCTGGGCTTCAAGGCCGGTCCCGGCATGAGCCCCGACGACCTGCTGCGCCTGATCGACCGCCTCAATCCCGAGAACGAATCGGGCCGCATCACGGTGATCACCCGCATGGGCGCCGAAAAGGTCGAGCAGGTGCTGCCCGGCCTGATCCGCGCCGTGGAGCGCGAGGGCCGCAAGGTGGTGTGGTCGTGCGACCCCATGCACGCCAACACCATCAAGGCGGCGGGCGGCTACAAGACCCGTCCCTTCGACGCCATCCTGGCCGAGGTCCGCGCCTTCTTCGCCGTGCACAAGGCCGAGGGCAGCCATGCCGGCGGCGTGCATTTCGAGATGACCGGCCAGGACGTCACCGAATGCATCGGCGGCATGACCGGCGTCGCCGAGGAGGATCTGGGCGACCGCTATCAGACCGCCTGCGATCCCCGCCTCAACGCCACCCAGTCGCTGGAACTGGCCTTCCTGATCGCCGAGCAGCTCAAGGACGAACGCGCCCTGCTCCGCGCCAAGGCCAAGGCGAAGCGCAAGGATTGAGACCTAAGTGCGACGAGCCTATCTCATCGCACTTTGGTTAGGCCCAAGGGGCCGCGCGCCTTATGGCGCGGAAGGCAAGGGCGCGGAGGCGCCCGCCCGCCGCATGAGGGCTGCTTTGTCCGGCACCGGACAAAGCATGTGGACATAGGAGATCCGATGACCTTCGCCTCCCCCATCACCGACCGCTGGTTCGAGGATTACGTGCCCGGCGCCGTGCACGAGTTCGGCTCCATCACGGTGGAGGAGGACGAGGTCATCGCCTTTGCCAAGCGCTATGACCCCCAGGACTTCCACACCAATCCGGTGGCGGCCAAGGACACCATCTTCGGCGGCCTGATCGCCAGCGGCTGGCAAACCTGCGGCCTGATGATGCGGCTTTACGCCGAGCATTACCTGACCAAATGCGCCAGCCTGGCCTCGCCCGGCGTGGACGAGCTGCGCTGGGTGCGCCCGGTGCGCCCCGGCGACAGCCTGTCGGTGAGGGTCACCATCGAAAACGCCGTGGCCTCCAAGTCCAAGCCTGATCGCGGCGTGGTGACCTCGTTCATCGAGGTGCTCAACCACAAGGCCGAAACGGTGCTCAGCATGCGGGCCATCAACATGATCGCCCGGCGTCATCCCGGCTGAACGACCTGATCGTTCACCGCTGGAAGTTATAGGCCGACAGGATTACTCTTTAGCCAATGGCGATATAAGCCAATGTTGGGGAGGAGGAATCCATGTTGGGAAAATCAGGGATTCTGTTGAAGCTGATGACCACCGCCGTCCTGGCGCTGGTGGGATTCGCCATTCTGTCCGCGGTGGCGCTGACCCAGTTGCGGCAATCCATGCTGAACGACCGCATCGAGAAGGTCGCCGCCCTGGCCGAAGTGGCGCGGGGCACCCTCAAATCCTTCCATGACCGCGCCAAGGCGGGTGAGTTCGACGAGGCCACCGCCAAGGCCCAGGCCATCGAGACCCTTCGCCCCCTGCGCTACCAGGGCGATGAATACTTCTTCATCTACGATTTCGACGGCGTCAATGTGCTGCATCCCGTCCGGCCCGAGCGGGAGGGCAAGAATTTCATCGACAGCAAGGACGCCGACGGCAAGGCCTATATCCGCGGCATGATCGAGGGGTCGAAGACCGGCCGGGCGGTGGAATTCTACAAATTCCCCCGCCCCGGATCCGACGCCCCCGTCCCCAAGGTTTCGGTCGCCTTGTCCCATGCGCCGTGGAAACTGATGGTCGGGACCGGCATCTATATCGACGACATCGACACCGCCTTCAACGCCGCCGCCCTTCGCTTCGCCGGCATCGCCCTGGTGGTCTGCCTGGTGGCCCTGGGTCTGGTCACCGTCTTGTCCCGTGACATCGCGGCACCGCTGCGGCGCCTGGCCGAGGTGGCGCAGCGGCTGGCCCGTCAGGACTATTCCGCCCAGGTGGAAAAGACCGAGCGCAAGGATGAGATCGGCCTCCTGATCGCCGCCGTCGCCGTGCTGCGCGACGAGGCGGCCAGCGCCGCCGAAGCCCGTGCCGCCCAGCAGGAGAGCTATCGGACGGCCAGCATTCAGCGCAAGCAGGCCCGCCTGCAACTGGCCGACGACATCGAAAGCTCCATCAAGCGGGTCACCGACGTGGTGGTCCAGGCGGTGGGGGAAATGGAAAGCGCCGCCGCCATCGTCTCGGGCGCGGTGGGCGAGGCCGGAGCCAAGGCCGGAGCCGCCGCCTCCTCCGCCGAACAGGCCTCGGGCAACGTCGCCACCGTCGCGGCGGCGGCCGAGCAACTGTCGGCTTCCATCAGCGAGATTTCCCGTCAGGTGCACGAATCCTCCGACACCTCGGGCCGAGCGGTGGCCGAGGCCGAGCGGACCAATGCCCTGGTCCAGGGATTGGCCGAGGCGGCGGGTCACATCGGCGAGGTGGTGACCCTGATCAACGATATTGCCGGCCAGACCAATCTGCTGGCGCTCAATGCCACCATCGAGGCGGCCCGCGCCGGAGAGGCGGGAAAAGGGTTCGCGGTGGTGGCGGGAGAGGTCAAGCACCTCGCCACCCAGACCGCCAAGGCCACCGACGAAATCTATAATCAGGTCAACACCGTCCAGGCCCGCACCAGGGAGGCGGTGGATGCCATCGCCTCCATTGCCGCCACTATCGGCCGCATCAATGAAATTGCCGGAGCCATTGCGGCCGCCGTCGAGGAACAGGGCGCCGCCACGGCCGAGATCGCCCGCAACGTCCAGCAGGCCTCGGCGGGCACCCAGGAGGTCTCCTCCGCCATGGGGTCATTGGCCGCCGCCACCGCCTCGGCGGGAAGCAGCGCCGATTCCGTCCAGGGCATCGCCAAGCGGCTGACCTCGGAGGCCCAGGCCCTCGACCGCGAGGTTCACCAGTTCATGGTCTCCATGCGCAGCGACCAGGGGGCGGAAAGCTAGAATGATCGGAAGGCTGCTGATCGCCGTCCTCCTCGGCTGGGGTGCCTCCGCCCTGGCTGTGGAGGTTCCTCCGCCGGAGGAGTTGCGTGCCGCCGCCATCCAGGCTCCCGACCTAAGCTTTCCCGCCGCCCCCTCACCCCTGACCGAGACGGCGGTTCCGGGCATGGCGCTGTTCAAGCCCGATGGCCCCGGCCCGTTTCCCGCTCTCGTCCTGTTTCACCAGTGCGGCGGGCTGGGGCAGCGCGGCCGCACCAATCTCTCCATGCTGGACTGGGCGCGGCGCGCAGTTGAAAAAGGCTATGTGGTCCTGCTGATAGATGCCCTGAACCAGCGCGGAGTCGATTCCGTCTGCTTTGGCCCCAGGAACGGACTGGTTTTCGCCCGGGGCGTCCGCGATGCCTTCCAGGCCGCCCGCCATCTGCGCGCTCTGCCTTATGTGGATGCCAGGCGGGTCGGGCTGGCTGGCTGGTCATGGGGCGCCATGGTCGGCCTGCTGGCCTCGCGCGCCTCGTGGGCGGAAGCGCTGGCCGAGGGCGAGGGCTTCCGCGCCGTGGTTTCCATGTATCCCGGCTGCTTCACCATCCGGCCGCGCTTCACCTCGGCCTTCGACATCGCCGGCCCGGACGTGACGGTTCCGCTGCTGGTGCTGATGGGCGGTCAAGACACCGAGACCCCGGCCGACGACTGCCTGCCGCCTCTCGAAGCCGCAAGGGCTGCGGGGGCGCCGGTGGACTGGCACCTGTTTCCCGACGCCACCCATTGCTGGGATTGCCGCCAGTTGGACGGCCATTCCAGGACCACGGTCCGGGGCAGCCAGGTCACCTATCACCACGACAGATCCGTCACCGAGGAATCCGCCCAACGGATGTTCGGCTTCCTCGGCGAGGCGATGCGGTAACCTAGATCAGGAACAGGTTGTCCAGCGCCTTGAACAGGTCGTCGGCGAAGGTGGCGCCCTTGAACAGCACGGGAATCCTCTTGGGCAACAGCTTGAGGATGTCGTCGTCCTTGTCCAGGCTGGTGATCACCGCCAGGGGGATGTTGCGGGTGCTGGGCATGGCCGACAGGGCCATGGCGAGATCGATGCCTTCCAGGTCGGGCATCATGGCCGAGATGATGACAAGATCGGGCTTGGTCTCCACCACCATGGCGAAGGCGCGAAGGGAATCGGCCATCAGCGACACTCGGTAGCCGCATTGCTGCAGCTCGCGCTCGACAAAGCGAGTCTGGGCGCCATGGGGCATCACCAGCAGCACTTCCACGTTGCGGATTTCGATGTCGCCCAGATCGAAGCCAAGCTTGACCGGCAAGGAGCGTACCAGCGCGGCGGGGTCGGTATCGGCGGCCTGGCCCTGGGCCATGCGGCTCATCAGATCAAAATAGCCGGAGAGGTCGTCCCACATGCGGGGCGGCGCCACTTCCGGAGTGTTGGCCAGGTATTCCTCCAGCCGGTGGGCCACCGTGGCCAGCCTGTGCATGGCGTAATTGGAAGCCTGGCCCCGAAACTGGACGGCGGCGCGGCGGCAATCGGTGACCAGCTTGCGTATATCACCCCGTCCATTACGGACGGCGTCCATCTCCACGTCGAGGGCTTGCAGGGTTTCCGTCAACTCATCGACGAATTCCAGCCGCAGCTGTTCAACGACTTCCTGGGCATTCCTGCCATGATGACCATTCGCAGAATCCGACATCGATGCGAATCCGCCTTTCTATTACGGGACAACGACCCGAACACCCTTGGGCACTCTAGCCGAGACGGGGCGCTATGACCATGGTTTTACGGCGGCCCGCATCCCCCTGGGGAGTTGCGCCACCCGCCGAGTTGGGGGAAACTGGCCGCCGGGCGCTTGTTTCAAGTCAGGATAAATCTTCCGTGTCATCCGACCAGACCATTGACCGCATCGTACAGAAGACCCTGCTCAACTGTTCTCCCGCGTCCACGATCCTCGAAGCCGCCCAGGCCATGGCGGCCGCCCATTGCTCGTCCATCGTGGTGGTCGAGGACGGCAAGCCGGTCGGCATCTGGACCGAGCGCGACGCCCTGGCCATCAATATCGCCGACCCGCAGGCGTTCCAGCGCCCCATCTCCGACGTGATGAGCACGCCGGTCAAGACCATCCGCACCGGCAGCACCATTGGCGATACCGGCATGCGCTTCAAGCTGGAGGGCGTGCGCCATTTCGTGGTGGTCGACGAGGCCGGCGAGGCCATGGGCATCGTCAGCCAGAGTGACGTCATCCTCGGCCATGGCGTCGAGCACTTCCTGGTGCTGCGCCCGGTGCGCTCGGCCATCTCGCGCCCCATGGTCACCATTCCCAACGATGCCAGCCTGGCCCAGGCCGTCACCCAATTGCGCAATGCCCGTGCCGACGCCGCCATCGTGCTGGGCGAAGGCGACCTGCCTCCCGGCATCATCACCGAGCGAGACGTGCTACGCCTGATCGCCGGAACCGGCCCCATCCCCGCCACCGTGGGCGAGGTGGCCAGCCGGCCGCTGCTGACCATCACCGAGGAAGACTCGCTGCTGGCGGCGCGCGCCATGCTCGAGCAAAAGCATATCCGCCACATCGGCATCACCAGGATGGACGGCGAACTGGTCGGCCTGCTGTCCTTCTCGGACATCCTGGCCACCCTGCAATACGAATACGTCCACCGCCTGGACGAGGCGCTGAAGGAGCGCGACGCCGCCCTGCTGCGCTCGCGCAAGGACCTCAATCTGGCCCGCAAGGTGATTGAGGCCTCGCTGGACGGCATCATGATCGTCGACTCGACCCAGAAGATCGAGTTCGTCAATCCCGCCTTCACCCACATGACCGGATACACCGCCGAGGAAATCATCGGCAAGAATCCCAATGTGCTGAAGTCCGGCCATCATGACGAGACCTTCTACAAGCACATGTACACGGTGCTGGAAGCCCAGGATTACTGGCAGGGCGAGATCTGGAACCGCCGCAAGAACGGCGAGATCTACCCCGAGTGGCTGACCATCAACGTCATCCGCGACGATACCGGCGATATCACCCAGTACGCCGCCATCTTCAGCGACATCACCGAGCGCAAGAAGACCGAGGAGCGGATCAAGAACCTGGCGTATTTCGACGTCCTGACCGCCCTGCCCAACCGGCGGCTGTTCACCGACCGCCTGCAGATCGCCATCGCCAACGCCCATCGCCACGGCCAGCAACTGGCGATCATGTTCCTCGACCTCGACCTGTTCAAGCGCATCAACGATTCCCTGGGCCACGGCGTCGGCGATCAGGTTCTGGTGGAAACGGCGGCCCGCATCAGCCATTGCGTCCGCGAAGGCGACACGGTGGCGCGCCTGGGCGGCGACGAATTCACCGTCCTGCTGCCCGAGCTGGACCACCTGGAAGACGTGGCCAAGCTGGCCGAGCGGGTCATCGCCCACGTCAAGCAGCCCTTCCTGGTGGACGACAACGAGCTTTATGTCACCACCTCCATCGGCATCGCCGTCTATCCCGAGGACGGCACCACCGTCGAGGCGCTGATCAAGAATGCCGATACCGCCATGTACCGGGCCAAGGATCTGGGACGCAACAGCTACCAGCTTTACACGGCGGCCATGAATGCCCGCTCGTTCGAGCGCCTGACCATGGAATCCTCGCTGCGCCACGCCCTGACCCGCGAGGAGTTCCGTCTGGTCTATCAGGTCAAGGTGGATTCCGAGGACGGACGCATGTCAGGCGTCGAGGCGCTGGTCCGCTGGCATCATCCCGAAATGGGCCTGGTCTCGCCGGTGGACTTCATCCCCCTGGCCGAGGCCATGGGAGTGATCTCGGATATCGGCGAATGGGTGCTGCGCACCGCCTGTCGCCAGTGCAAGCATTGGATGGACCTGGGCCTGCCGCCGGTGCGCATCGCCGTCAACGTCTCGGCCCAGCAATTCGTCGAGACCGACGTGCCGGAAGTGGTGGCCCGCGCCCTGCGCGAAACCGGCCTGCCGCCCCAGTATCTGGAACTGGAACTGACCGAGACCGTGCTGATGCAGCGGGTCGACGAGGTGGTGGCCGTGCTGAAGTCGCTGCGCGCCATGGGTGTGCGCATCTCCATCGACGATTTCGGCACCGGCTATTCCAGCCTGTCCTATCTGAAGCGCATGCCCATCGACGCGCTGAAGGTGGACCGCTCCTTCGTCAACGACATCTTCGACGGCCAGTCCAAGGTCACCGAGGATGGCGCGGAGATCGTCTCCACCATCATCAATCTGGCCCACAACCTCAAGCTCAAGGCCATCGCCGAGGGTGTCGAGACTCCGGAGCAGGCCGAGTTCCTGCGCTCCAAGGGCTGCGACGAGGTCCAGGGCTACCTGATCAGCCGCCCGGTCTCGGGCGAGGATCTGATCAGCCTGTTCGACCGCAACCTGCTGCCCCAGGGCAAGGTGGACTGACGGATGCCCCCTACTCCGCCGCCGCCGGCACCGCCGTGCGGCCCCGCTCTCCCGGCAATTGCCAGGCGGCCAGGGCCACCAGACCGGCGGAGACGGCCAGGACGGTGAACACCGTCTCGAAGCCGCCGCCAGCCCCGCGGATCAGCGACACCATGGGCACCCCCAGGCCCGAGACCCCGAAGGACAGGACGAATTTGAGGCCGAAAGCGGTGCCGCGCCATTTGGCCGGGGTATAGCGCGACAGCAGCAGGTTCTCGGCGGGAATGCCCGCCATGTTGAAGCTGACCGCCAGCACCGCCACCAGCAGCAGGCCCGGGCCGCTGGCATGGGCAAGGCCCAGCAGCAGCGGCACCTGGATCAGCGCGGCCAGCAGGTAGATGCGCTTGGGGCTGATGCGGTCGGCCAGATGACCGGCCAGAATCTGAGTCAGACCGGCCAGCAGATAAACCACCGTCACGCCGCCCGCCGCGGCCCAAAGACCGAACTCGCCCAGGCGCTCCTCGAACAGCTTGGGCAGCGACGGCTGGGTGGCCTGATAGACCAGACCGGCGCACAGCATGGTCACCGACAGCACGATGCCGGCCCGCACGGTCTCGCCCCGATCGGCCACCGGCTCGGGCTTGCGGTCCTGCTTGTTCTCCACCACCACGCCCCTGGCCACCATGACCAGGAACAGCAGGCCGGTGCCCAGAACCACCATGCCCGGCAAGATGAAGGCGGCGCGCCAGCCCGACAGGGCGATCAGCCCGCCCGCCACCACACCGGCCAGGGCGGGACCGACGCCGCCGAACACGCCGTTCAGGCCGATGGCCTTGCCCTTGTCCACGGCGTTGCGGACCAGCCAGGAAATGCCCACCGGATGGTAGATGGAGCCGAACAGCCCCATGAAGCCCAAGGCGACGGCCAGCATCACCGGCCCGTGGGACAGGCCGACGGCGATGGCCGCGGCGCCTAAGCCAATGAAATAGACGGCCATCATGCCCACGGTGCTCCAGCGGTCGCCCAGCCACCCGGCCAGGGGCGCCGGCAGGCCGTAGAGCAGCTTGCCCGCCACGATCAGCGCCAGCACCTCCTCGTAGCTCAGCCCCGTCTCGGCGGGCAGAAACAGGGCGACGATGAAGAAGATGGGCTCGAAGATATGGGCATAGGCGTGCCCGGCACAGGAAAAGGCCAAAGAGGCCCTGGCGGAACGCTGGCTGACGGCGGAAGACATGGAGAGCGACTCGTAACGGGACAACCGGTCTGACCACTTTGGCACCCCGCCCGAGCCCAAAGCAACATCAACGTCACCGTCCACAACCGGCGGCGGGCTTGCATCATGCAGGAGATTCAACGACATTGTCGGATACGCCTTTTTCTCCGACCGTGGCGGTTTCCTTTCATGAGCATGTCGACCGTCCTCATCATCAGCCTTGCGGCGGGAGTGATCCTGGTCGTGGGCGGTGGCCTGCTCATGTACATGGCCCAGTTGGTGAAGAATGCCTATGAGTTGAAGATCCAGATCAATTCCGAGGTGGACGAACGCCTCACCAAGATGACCGAGGATCTCGACAAGAAAAGCCGCTGGATCAAGCGTGATCTGATCGAGGAAATCGAGAAGATCAAGATCGCCATGGAAACCTCCAACGCCAACAAATTCAACGAACTGACCGAACCTTTCATCAAGCGTCTCGAAACCATGGAAGAGACGCTGCGCAAGGACCGCGCCGACTGGACCAAGGCGCTGAACGAGGACCGCGAGGTGATCCAGAAGGTGGATGCCAAGCTGGGGGCCCTGCGCCGCGAGATGAAGCAGCCGGAAGCCAATCCCTCCCTCGATGCCGCCATGGCCAGCCTCGCCGCCGCCAAGGCCGCCGGGGCCGAGGCCCAGGACGCCGCCGCCGCGCCGGCTCCGCCCGACGTCACCACCATGAATGGCTTCCTGCCCGACCTGGGCAAGAAGGCCTGAGTCCCATGCCCGCCGAGGCCTCGCTGAACCGCCAGTTGGCCCTGCGCCTGGGCGTCGGCGGGCTGGCCATCGCCATCATCCTGGGCGCCGCGACCTTTATCTACGAGATGCGGCGCATCGACGCCCCCTTCGTCGAGGAAGCGGTCGAGCAAGCCCGCACCCTGTCGACGCAGCTTCCGCCGCGGCTGGATTCCACCACCCGGACCGAGGTCAAGGCCCGCCTTTCCGCCTTCCTGAAGGAACGGCGCGGCGCCGCCGATCATTTCGCTGGGGCGGAGATCTATACCGCCGAGAAAACCGCCCTGGCCGAGGCCATGGCCGAGGACAACGGCATGCTCGCCCAGGCGGTCGACCGCTCCCGCCACGTTTTCCCCGAGCCGGGCGAGACCTGGTACACCAAGCACATCGTCGGCGGCGAGCTCTACCTGCTGGTGCTGACCGGCCTCACCGCGCCCGACAACAGCCGGCTGGGCTATTTCGAGGGTGTCTACCATGTGTCGCGCATCCGCGTCGCCGGCGCCAGCCGGGCGGGACTGCGCACCTCGATCCTGGTGATCCTCTCGGTCCTGGCCACCTCGGGCCTGCTGTTTCCGGTGATCAAGCGCCTGAACCGCTCGCTGGTGGAGCGCTCGCGCTCCCTGCTCCACGCCAATCTGGGCGCCATCGAGATGCTGGGCAACGCCATCGCCAAGCGCGACAGCGACACCAGCAGCCACAATTACCGCGTCACCCTCTACGCCCTGCGCCTGGCCGAGGCTCTCCGCCTGGACGCGGCCCATATCCGTTCGCTGCTCAAGGGCGCCTTCCTGCACGACGTGGGCAAGCTGGCCATTCCCGATGCCATCCTGCTCAAGCCGGGCAAGCTGGACGATGCCGAATTCGCCATCATGAAGACCCACATCACCCACGGCCTGGATCTGGTCCAGCGCTTCGCCTGGCTGAAGGATGCCGCCGCCGTGGTCGGCCACCACCACGAGAAATATGACGGCAGCGGCTACATGGCCGGGCTGGCCGGCGATCAGATTCCGCTGGCCGCCCGCATCTTCGCCATTGCCGACGTGTTCGACGCCCTGACCTCCAAGCGCCCCTACAAGGAGGCCTTCCCCGTCGCCCAGGCCACCGCCATCATGGCCGCCGGACGCGGCAGCCACTTCGACCCCGCCCTGCTCGGCCTGTTCTTTTCCATGGCCGGCGACCTGTACGGAGAGTTCGGCGGCCGCGAGGACGACGGCCTGAAGCACACGCTGCGCGTCCGCACCCTGCACTATTTCGAGGAAGCGCTGGAACGGTGACGATGATGCCCCCATGGAATCGGTTCCTGAGGCTTCTTTCCGAGGAACTGCGCCACTTCACCACCATCCATCCCAGCGACCGGTCCTGGCAGATGCCGCTTGCCGCCGCCCTGGCATCGGGGCTGCCGCTCCTGGTGGGCTGCTCTTTCGATCGCCTCGATTACGGCATGGTGTCGTCCCTGGGCGGCATGGTGTTCCTCTATCTGCCGCCGACGCCGCTGTACCACCGCATGGTGCTGCTGATGGCCTCGGCCTTCGCCATGATCGCCTGTTACACCCTGGGGATGATGAGCCACCTCATCCCCGTGCTGATGATGCCGGTTCTGGTGTTCATCGCCATTCTGACCACCATGCTGTGTCGGTACTATCGCGTCGGCGTTCCCGGCAGCCTGTTCTTCATCATGGCGGCCTCGATCGGCGCCTATTCCCCGGTCGAGCTGCTGCAGATCCCCCTGATGGTCGGCCTGCTGAGCATGGGCGCCCTGCTGGCCAGCCTGATCGCCTTTTTCTACAGCCTGGAGATGCTCCGCCTGCGCCCCGCCGCGCCGATCGAGCCCCTGCCGCCGGCCAGCTTCGACTTCGTCATCTTCGATTCCGTGGTCATCGGCGCCTTTGTCGGAGCCTCGCTGGCCCTGGCCCAGGTCCTGCACCTGGAAAAAGCCTATTGGGTGCCGGTCAGCTGCCTGGCGGTCATCCAGGGCACCTCGCTGCGGGCGGTCTGGAACCGCCAGATCCATCGCATCGTCGGGACCGGACTGGGCATGCTCCTGGCCTGGGGCCTCTTGTCGCTGCCGCTGAACAACTGGGGCATCGCCGTCACCATGATGCTGCTGACCTTCGCCATCGAGACCGCGATCGTCCGCCACTACGCCTTCGCGGTGGTCCTGATCACCCCGCTGACCATCCTGCTGGCCGAAGCCGCCACCATGGGGCAGGGATCGGCGGCGGAACTGATCCAGTCGCGGTTCATCGATACCTGTCTGGGAAGCTTTGTCGGCCTTCTGGGAGGAATCTGCATCCACAGCCCCCGGTTCCGGGCCGTCACGGGGAAATATCTGCGCCGGCTGATCCCCACCCGGTTCCAGCCCCCGGCCTGAAACCGGAAGTATCACCGCCCCGATCTGCCTGCCGATTGGGCGGCGGATCGAGGCGGCGGCCCATCCCTCCCCAGGGATCTGCAACACGCCTCGATCGTAGACCTACGTATGGGATTGTAAATCGGGTCCCGACCCTATTTGGGCAGGCGATAGAAGTCGGCGATATAGTTCCAGGCTTCCTCGGCGGTTTCCACGAAGGTGAAGATGCTCTTGTCCTCGGGAGCGACCATGCCTTCGTTGATCATGGCATCGATATTGATCACCCGTTCCCAGTATTCGCGGCCGAACAGCAGGATGGGAATCGGTTCGATCTTGCCGGTCTGGATCAGGGTCGCGGCCTCGAACAATTCGTCCAGGGTGCCGAAGCCGCCGGGAAACACAACCAGCGCCTTTGAGCGCGTCAGGAAGTGCATCTTGCGGATGGCGAAATAGTGGAAGCGGAAGCACAAATCCGGCGTGATGTAGGAATTGGGCTCCTGCTCCATGGGCAGCACGATGTTCAGCCCGATGGACTTGCCGCCGATGTCGTCAGCGCCGCGATTGGCGGCCTCCATGATGCCGGGACCGCCGCCGGTCTTGACCACGAAATCACAGACATGCTCGCCGGCGCAGGTACTGGTGACGATGCGGGCGAAGCGCCGGGCCTCCTCGTAATAGCGGCTGTTGGCCACCATGCGCCGGGCCACGGCCAGCCGCCGGGCCGCCTGACGGTCCTTGGGGCGGTTGCGCGCCTCCTCCTCGGCCAGGCCCAGCACGGATTGGGCGCGTTCGGGCGAGGGAATGCGCGCCGAGCCGAATACCGCCACCGTCGACTTGATGCCGTGCTGCTGCTGCAGCAGTTCGGGCTTCAGCAGTTCCAGTTGCAGCCGGATCGGCCGCAGATCCTGGCGCAGCAGGAAATCCACGTCCTCGAAGGCAAGGCGATAGGACGGCGAGGCCGTCTGAGCCGACGACGCGCCGGGCAGACCGGATTCGGAAACTTCGCGCCGGGCCGAGACGAACGGACCAAGCTTACGGAACGTCTTACGCATAAAAAAAGATCTCCTCGCCCCACCCGAAAGCCAAGCTTCAGTGTCCACCCGGCACCCTTACCATGCCGTAAAGGCGAAAGCATTGCTTGGAAAGCGTGGCCGGCTTCGCTATAGGGGAGGGAACTTATCATGGACGAGACCAGAGTCATGACCCTTCAGCAGTTCGGCGATTTCGGCGATTTCTCCCTGTCGGTCCTGGTGACCAGCCCGCCCTGGTACGAGAACTGCTATCTCGTGGTGCACAAGCCGACCAATACCCTGGCCATCGTCGATCCCGGCGGAGACGGAGACCGGATCCTGGAAGCGGTGGCCGCCACCGGCGCCAAGCCCGAGGTGATCTGGCTGACCCACGGTCATCCCGACCATCTGGGCGCGGCCCATCAGATCGAGACGACGCTGGGCATCTCCACCCGCGCCCATGCCGACGAGACCCAGGTGATCTCCACCTCCAGCGATCTCAACCGTACCTTCACCGGCCAGCCGCAAAAGGGCCCGGGCAGCCTGCAGACCTTCACGGGCGAACCCACCGAAAGCCTGGGCGGTGCCCCGGTGCGGGTGATCCATACCCCCGGCCATACGCCCGGCGGCATCTGCCTGGATTTCGGCGGCTTCGTGCTGACCGGCGACACCCTGTTCCGCAACGGCGTAGGCCGCACCGACCTGCCGGGCGGCAGCGAACAGCAATTGTGGGCCTCCATCAACCGCCTGCTGGGCCTGCTGGACGACGATGCCATGCTGTTCTCGGGCCATGGCCCGGAATGGGCGGTGCGGGAAGCCCGCCGCTGGTGGCGGATGGTGGGATAGAGTTTTTCGCAAATACAGTTTCAGGCTGACAGGCTGCGGAACAGCCCGCTTGCGCGGCAGGGCGACCGCCCTGACCCGTTCTTTAAAAAGCTGAAGGGTTCGGGAAGCTGTGCTTCCTGCTTGGGGGATCGGGGGCAAAAGCCCCCGAAGCGGAGTGCCCCCGCAGCCTGTTAAACTCCAGCCCCCTACTCCCAGAGCTGAATGGGCACCAGACGCATTCCCGCGGGCAGAACCGCCCGGCGGAGGTCCAGTTCGTTGGGCGTCACCGGAATGCGCACCGAGCCCGACCCCAGGGGCAACTCCACCACCCGGCCACCCAGGGAATCGTCGGAATAGCTCACCAGCTTGGTGGCCGACAGGGTGGCGCGCAGCATGCCGGCCCGCATGGAATCGTCCACCACCAGCACAGCGCGGCGCAGTACACGGCCGGGCGCGGCATAGGTGAACACCGCAACACCGCCCTTGGAGGCGTATTCCTCGTCGGCCCGCGACAAGGCCGCCATGCGCCGCGCCTCGGGCTCGAAGGTGAAGGTGACCAGCGGCAGGTCGGCATCGAACAGCCAGTTGCCGTTGGCCAGGGAATAGGCCGTGCGCCGCCCGGCGGTTTCGGTCCAGAACAGGAAATCATCGCCCAGACTGGCGGAATGGGCCGCCACGCTGATGTGGAACAGCGGCGCTTTGCGCAGTTCCGACGGCGCCCCCACCAGCCACGCCGACAGGCTGGCCCGGCCGACTCCGTCATCGCCCACCGTCACGCGCTGGCGCAGCAAGGTGCGGCGCGGCCGCGGCTCGCCGGTGATGGGGACGGATACGACGGTGTAGGTGGTGTTGACCAGTTTGGAGGTGATGCGCCCGCGCTCGTCGCGCATGGAAAAGGCCGAGCCGCCCGCCAGGACGGCCTCGTCATGACCGACAGCCCCCACGGCCATCATGATGAATCCGGTCGCAACCAGAATCGGCATGGTGAACAGCGTCACCAGACCGGCAACGATCGCTCCCGCGACAAACGGCCACGTACTGCGCATTCCTCCTCCCCATAGGAGCGGCCGGCTCCCCGAACACTTGTCACCTTACGACGGCCTTGCCTTCGCCGCAACCCGGGGGCTGTGCCACTGCGGAAGCCGCCCACGATTCCTTTGCCGATCATGAAAAAGGAAGCGTTGACGCCCGCTTTGGCTTTGGTTAGAAACGTCGCTCCGGCCAATGCGGTAAACAACCGCCTCTGCGGAGGGGTGGGTGAGTGGCTGAAACCAACGGTTTGCTAAATCGTCCAGGGACCTAAATCCCTGCGCGGGTTCGAATCCCGCCCCCTCCGCCAATTACTTCAAAGAACATATTCTCTGACGCAGTGAGCCTTGGGCAAAAGCCCGAGGTTCTGCGCCATTTTCGGCCTATAGCCGTTGACCGCCGTCCCGTGGGGCTGCGGCGTTCAGGCCGAATTTGCCTTCTCTCTCCTCGTATTTCTCCAAAAGCCGTTGACCGAGCCGCTTCAAGGTAAATGGAAAAAAGGCATTGACCTGCAACGGGTTCGCACAAATCAATAACTATTTGTTCTGCATAATTTATTGTGTGCCGCCATATTCTTCCAGATAAAGACAATATATTCCTTACTGCTTGATTCTGCGACACACTACCCACTGCGGCCTCAATCTACGTTTTTCGATCCTCTGCGCCATACATCGCTCGAACGCGGCGAATGCGAGCTTGCCAGCTTGTATGAGTCGGGAGAATGTTGGCTTCCTCATTAAGCTAGCGCAGGTCCACTATGATTGGCGTGACCGCCCGTATCGTCAGTGCTTTCGTTCGCGGCAACGCCGTGGCGGTGGAAGATCTTTCCGATCTGATCCGCACCACCTATGCCGCGCTGGTCACCACGGCAATGCCAATGCAGGTGCCGTTGACTGATCAGCCTCGCCCGGCCGTGCCGATCAAGAAATCGGTCCAGCCCGATGCGGTCATTTGCCTGGAATGCGGGAAGCCTCAGAAAATGCTGAAGCGCCATCTGGCGACCAGCCACGGCCTGTCGGTGACCGACTATCGCACCAAGTGGTCCCTGCCTGCCGATTACCCGGTTGTCGCCCCTAGCTATGCCGAGCATCGGTCGGCAATGGCCATCAAGATCGGCTTGGGGCGGAAACGGAAAAAGACGGTTGAACCGGAAGAAGTCGTGGAGAGCAAGCCTCGCCACCATTACCCTGCGTCCCGATGGTCGAAGCCCACACCATAAATACGGAGCTTCAGCCAATCGGCTTTTTCATCAAATCTCCAGGCTCAACGCCAGTTACCCGAGGATGATGGTCGATTTTTCTGTCATGACCTTTTGACCCAG
Source organism: Paramagnetospirillum magneticum AMB-1 (assembly GCF_000009985.1). Classification (GTDB taxonomy): domain Bacteria; phylum Pseudomonadota; class Alphaproteobacteria; order Rhodospirillales; family Magnetospirillaceae; genus Phaeospirillum; species Phaeospirillum magneticum. Next base: position 1,278,520 of record NC_007626.1, on the reverse strand, counting down.
TATCTGCTACGGGGTCCATTTTGCCACCACCTTCATCCTGAAGGCAGGAGAAACGGCATGTCGGGTTGTTGTGAAGGGCAGTGCGAGGGGGCGAAGGACGATCCGCGCTACTTGCGCATCCTCCAGGTCGCCTTCGCGGTCAATACGACCATGTTTCTGGTCGAGGTCGTCGCGGGCTTATTCGCCGGGTCCGCTGCCTTGCAGGCGGATGCTCTCGATTTTCTCAGTGATGCCGCCAATTATGGAATCAGCCTTTTTGTCCTTGGAAAGGCGCTCCGACACCGTGCCATCGCAGCCATGGTTAAAGGGAGCAGCATGGCCGCATTTGGTCTTTGGGTGTTGGGAAGCACGGCATGGCACGCATGGTTCGGATCATTGCCCAAGGCGGAGATCATGGGGGCTGTAGGTTTCCTGGCGCTGGCGGCGAACGGCACGGTGGCCGCACTGCTGTTCACCTACCGGAACGGTGACGCCAACATGCGCTCGGTATGGGTCTGTTCCCGCAACGACGCCATTGCCAATGTGGCTGTGATGCTGGCCGCGACCGGTGTCTTCGCCACCGGCACCCATTGGCCGGACATCATCGTTGCCGCGCTGATCGGCGGACTTAATCTTACCGGTGCGGTGGGCGTCATGGCGCAGGCTTCGCGTGAAATACGCCGCACCACCCCTGCCACTGGATAATCAAGGCAATGAACGAACCATCCGTTGTTCCCGGAGATCAGGCCGGTTCTGGCCTGCCTGCGCAAGCCATTCCCAAGGGCGTCTGGGCACTAGGCTTCGTCAGCCTGCTGATGGACACCTCGTCGGAGATGATCCACAGCCTGCTGCCGGTGTTCCTGACCTCGGTGCTGGGCGTCAGCGCCCTGTCGATCGGCATCATCGAAGGTATCGCCGAGGCGATTGCGGCCATCACCAAGGTGTTCTCCGGCGCGATCAGCGATTGGGCGGGCAAGCGCAAGCCGCTGGTGCTGTTCGGCTATGGCCTCGCCGCCCTGACCAAGCCGGTGTTCGCCCTGGCTCCCTCATTGGGCTGGGTGATCACCGCCCGTTTTGCCGACCGTTTGGGCAAGGGCATCCGGGGGGCGCCCCGTGACGCCCTGGTGGCCGACCTGACGCCGCCGCATCTGATGGGAGCCGCTTTCGGGTTGCGTCAGTCGCTCGATACGGTAGGAGCCTTCGCCGGGCCGATCATCGCCATCCTGGTGATGGGGCTGACCAGTGACGACTACCGGCTGTTATTCTGGATCGCCACCATCCCGGCGCTGCTGGCGGTGCTGTTGATCGTCTTCGGCATTCGGGAACCTACCACCCACAAGGGGGCGGCCAAGGCCCGCCTGTCCTGGGCCGAGGTCAAGCGATTTCCCCTGGCCTATTGGGTGGTAGTCGCCATTGCCATGCTGATGACTCTGGCCCGATTCAGCGAGGGCTTCCTGCTGCTGCGGGCGCAGTCGGTCGGGCTGCAAGCCGCTTTGGTGCCGCTGGTCTTCGTCGCCATGAACATCGTCTATGCCGCAAGCTCCTATCCGGTCGGCCATCTGTCCGACCGGCTGGGGCGGCGTGGGCTGCTGCTGGGCGGTTTCTCTGTCCTGATCGTCGCCGATCTGGTGCTGGCCCAGGCCAGCGGCATTGCCCAGGTCATGGTGGGCGTGGCGCTATGGGGGCTGCACATGGGCATGACCCAGGGGCTGCTCGCCACCCTGGTTGCCGACACCGCCCCGGCCAGCTTGCGCGGCACCGCCTTCGGCGTGTTCAATCTGGCGTCCGGCATCGCCCTGTTGTTCGCCAGCGTGATCGCGGGCTGGCTATGGACCGTCATCGGTCCATCGGCAACCTTCCAGGCGGGAGCAGCCTTCACCGCCATCGCCGTCGTGGCCCTGCTGTTCTGGCGGGGAGATCGATGATGATGGCGCAACGGAATATTCCGTCATTCTAATGAATTGTGGTGCCCGTCGTGCTATGGTTTGCGACAGCAAACAGGAGTGTTCGATGCTGGCTGCCGTGGAGACCATCCATCACGAGTTGGGGACGGCCATCGGTCTCGCCAAATGCCGGAAGTGCGGCTGTCTTGGCGAATTCCTTGACGGTCTGGTGTTGGCAGTGGACCTGCCCACCGAAGCGATGGCCCTGGTCGAGGAGGCTCGGGCAGGGCGGCAGCGGATGGAGGCCGTCGAATACCCGTGCCTCGGCTGCTCCCACTGCTATCCGGCGGTGGCCTCCAATGCTCTGGCTCAAGCGTTCCCCCAGCTTGATCTCCATGCGGCCTGCGGTTTCGAGATCCGGGAGGGGTGGCCGCCGGTTCCCGGCGATTACTTCGTGCTGTGCCATGGGGCTGATTGCACCGTGGCCGTCTCCACCCTGGGCGATGTCGCCCTGGCAGCACGGATCGCCGATCTCAAGCCACCGGCCCTGTGCATGGTCGGCAAGACCGAAACCGAGAACATCGGCATCGACAAGGTGGTGCGCAACGTCGCCGCCAATCCTGACATCACCACGCTCATTCTTGTCGGCCAAGACCCGCCGGGGCACCAGCCGGGCCGCACGCTGCTGGCCCTGGCCGAAAACGGCGTCGATGAGGCCATGCGGGTGATCGGCTCACCCGGCAAGCGCCCGATTTTGCGGAACGTGACCCCGGACGAGGTGGCGACCTTCAGGCAACGTGTCCAGATCATCGACCTGATCGGGGAAATCGACCCAGGGCGTATCATCGCTGCTATCGAACAGCACAACACCCCGGCCCCGCAGAAGCCGTCCTGCGGCTGCTCGTCCTGTCCCACCACGTCCCCGGCGACCAGTGAACCGCCGATGGTCCAGGCCGGGGAGCCGAGATCCATCGAGATGGACAAGGCGGGCTACTTCGTGGTCCTGCCGCAACGCCCGGAGAGACGGCTTCTCGTCGAGCATTACGGCTACGACAACGCCTTGCTGCGGCGAATCGAAGGGGCAGATTCCCGCACCATCTACTGGACGATCATCGAGAACGGCTGGGTGAGCCAACTCAGCCACGCCGCCTATCTCGGCAAGGAGTTGGCGCGTGCCGAAGCGGCGATGCTGCACGGCTATGAATACACCCAGGATGGCGCCTGACCCGAAACCCCACCAGCAGGACGTCGGTATCGTTCTGGCGAACACAGGTTGAGGGGGCAATAACTCAATGCCCCAACACTTCCCGCTGCCGCTCCCACTCCATCGGAATGTTGTCCATCAGATCGGCCAGTTGCAAGGTGCGCGGCTGGCGGCCATCAAGGATCATTTCGACGATATCGGGGGCCAGAAGGGTCAGGCGGTAAATGCGGGTGAGATAGGAGGGAGTGATTTTTTCCTCCTCGGCCAGTTCGGTCAGGGAACGGACGCTGCCGTTTTCCAGCATCCGCTTCCACCGATATGCACGGGCCAAGCCCTTCAGCAACGTGTCGTCGGGGCTGGAATTGGGGCGGACGGGTACTGTGTTGTCTTCGGGCACGATCACCAGCTTGCGCCCGCCATGCCGGCGGATATTCAGGGGCACCCGAACGGTGAAGGTGTCGATACTGATCTTGTCGGTCATGCGGCGCTCCGAGCGTTCTGGAGGGCGGTGATGTCGGCCACGACGCTGGACAGCCCTTCGGCTCGCAGGCGCAAGTCCGCCCCGTCGGTCGAGATGGCCACCTGTTCGACCATCAAATGGAGGATGCGGGCCTGCTCGGCAGGGAAGAGTTCATCCCAGACCTCATCGAACCGGTCGAGAGCGGCATGCAGATCCGTCGCCGCCACATGCGGGGCCATCCGTTCCGCCCGTGCCCGGATTTCCGGGGCACGCAGCAGGGCGCGGACCTGCCCGATCACCGCCGTCTCGATCTCGCCCGCGGCGACGCTACGCACCGGGCAGGACTCATGGCCAGCGGTGATGGCCTTCATGCAGGTATAATAGCGGTACAGCCGCCCTTTCTTGCGGGTGTGGCTGGGCGTCATGGCCCGGCCGCAATGGGCGCAGATTACCAACCCCTTCAATGGGGCCGGGGTGGTGGCACGGGCCGCCGCCGCGCGTTTCATGGGGGCGTTGTCGGCCTTCACCGCCTCGATCCGTTCCCAGGTGGTCAGGTCGATGATGGCCGCATGTTCGCCCGCATGGGATTCACCCTTGTGGACGGCCTCACCCAGATAGACCCGGTTGCCGAGCATCTTGTAGAGGAAGTTCTTGGTGAAGGGCACGCCCTGGCGCTCCTTGCCGTCCTGGGTGACCCAGGACTTGGTGCGATGGCCAGCGGCGTTCAGTTCCTTGATCAGCAGGGTGGCGGAACCAACCTGCAGGAAGCGGCGGAAGATGTGGCGCACCAGATCGGCCTCGGCCTCGTTGACCACCAGCTTGCGGGCCACCACGTCATAGCCGAGCGGCGGCACGCCCCCCATCCACATCCCTTTCCTGCGTGAGGCGGCGAATTTGTCGCGGATGCGTTCACCGATCACCTCTCGCTCGAATTGGGCAAAGGACAGCAGGATGTTCAGCGTCAGCCGCCCCATGGAGGTGGTGGTGTTGAAGGACTGGGTGACCGAGACGAAGGTGACGTCGTTGCGGTCGAACGCCTCGACCAGCTTGGAGAAATCCATCAAGGAGCGGCTGAGGCGGTCGATCTTGTAGACCACCACCACATCGACCAGCCCGGCCTCGATGTCGTTCAGCAGGCGCTTCAGGGCGGGCCGTTCGAGATTGCCGCCGGAAAACCCACCATCATCATAGCGGTTGGGCACCGGCACCCAACCCTCGGCCCGTTGGCTGGCGATATAGGCTTCGCAGGATTCCCGCTGGGCATCCAGGCTGTTGAATTCCATCTCCAGCCCCTCTTCCGAGGACTTGCGGGTATAGACGGCGCAGCGGACTTTTCGAATCGGCTTATTTGGAGCGCTCATTTGCCACCTCCCAGGGCACCGGAGCGCCGAAGCCCAAAGAACAGCGGCCCATTCCAGCGGGTGCCGGTGATGGCGCGAGCCACCGCCGACAGGCTCTTGAACCGGCGGCCCTGATATTCATAGCCATCGGCCTCCGTCGTCACCTCGTGCATCACGCCTTGCCATTCGCGGATCAGCTTGGTGCCGGGGATCGGGGTGTCCAGATCCCTGGGCTTGGCCTTCTTCGGATTCTCCAATTCGTAAATCAGATCGTCGATGCGGCGTTCAGCCTTCGCCGACAAGCCGCCGAAGGCCAGTTCCTGCAGGCGATAGGCCAGCCGCCGGACCAGGAAGGTGCGATTGTAGGGCGGCGGCTCGGTGCCGGTCAGGTCTCGCCACATTTCCCTGAGCCTGGGCGTCGGCAAGACGGGCAGCCCGGCGATTTGTGTCAGGAGCGCGCTGGTCATTTGCGGAAAATCCTCTGTTTGTTCTCCGGTGCATGGACGCTCTGGTGGGCGGTGAAGTCGAGGGAACTGTCTCCGCTGTTGGCAGATAAAGACCTGGACTTCCGGTCGATCAGACGCATGGCGCCGGTGGACAGGATTTCCGCGACTTCGTTCAGGCGCTCGGAAGCGCTCATATGGCGGGGATGCAGGGCGATGCTCATGGGGTGGTTCGCATTCCGAAACTGGCAGGCTGATTGTGTTTCGGAAGCTAGCCACCCCCGGCACGCCATAGCAATCCAGGGGCGGATGATTCGGTAGCGGATGGGGTTTCGCCGTGAGTCTGAACCGCTTATCCCGGCATCAGAATCACTGTCCTCTATGCATCGGCCATATGCATGTCAACGACCGCCAGGGCATCGACAAGCGCCGTGCGAATCTCCCCCAACGCCAAGCCCGCAATCATTTCTGAGTGTCCCGCCAGGACCAGAAACATCCCCATGACGGCCTTTGAATGCCGGGCCAGATCGACCAGATGTTCTCCGCTGGGACCGTTGGTTCCGGCGAACCAGTTCTTGACCGTCCGCTCGCTGGCGCCAGTCCAGCGCATGGCCGTCTTCACCCCCTGATGACTGGAACCGAGATCATTCCGCAAGGCGGCTGCGATCTGTTCTGCGTATGTGCCGTTCGCTCCGGTGTTTGCCGGAAAAACTTTGCCCTTTTTCGGCAACATTTTTCCCTCTCCTTCCTTGTAATATTCAGCAAATCAAGGAAAGGAAGGATGCAGTTACGGTGACGGATGAGAACCGACAGGAGTTAAGCAGCGGTTCTTCCGCCGGACCTCCACGTATTCGGGTCGCACAATACGTGCGGATGTCCACCGAGCATCAACAGTACTCGACCGAAAATCAGGCCGATGCCATCCGGCAGTACGCGGATGACCACGGCTTTGAAATCGTGCGGACCTATCGTGACGATGGCAAAAGCGGCCTGCGTCTGGATGGCCGCAAGGCGCTGCAGAATTTACTAGATGACGTTCAGAGCGGTCGGGCCGACTTTTCCATTGTGCTGGTTTACGACGTCAGCCGCTGGGGCCGGTTCCAAAATCCCGACGAGGGCGCCTATTACGAACTGTGCTGCGATCTGGCCGGTATCGCCGTCCATTATTGCGCCGAGCAATTCGACAACGACGGCAGCCCGTTTTCCCACATCATCAAGGCCCTGAAGCGGACCATGGCCGGTGAATATTGCCGGGAATTATCGGTCAAGGTCTTCACCGGCCAGCGCCGATTGATCACGCTGGGCTATCGGCAAGGCGGCCCGGCCGGTTTCGGTCTGCGCCGCCAGTTGATCGACCATACCGGAACCCAGAAGAACGTCCTGGATAGGGGCGAGCAGAAGAGCATTCAGACCGACCGCGTCATCCTGATTCCCGGCCCGCCCGAGGAAATTGAAGTCGTCCGGTCCATCTACCGCGCCTTCGTCGTGGACGGGAAGTCGGAGCGCGAGATCGCCCTGGCGCTCAATGGACGCGGGATCGCCACGGATCTCGGCCGACCGTGGACACGCGGCACCGTCCACCAGGTGCTGATCAATGAGAAATACATCGGCAACAATGTCTGGAACCGCCGCTCCTTCAAGCTGAAGAAAAAGCGTGTCGAAAATGCCCCGGACGATTGGGTGCGGGCCGATGCCGTTTTTTCCCCGATCATCGACCATGCCCTATTTGACGCGGCCCAAACCATCATCCGGGGGCGCTCACAACGGCTGTCGAGCGAAGAGATGCTGGAGTTATTGCGGGAGTTGCTGGAGCGGCGGGGCTTTCTGTCCGGCATCATGATCGACGAGGCGGACCATTGCCCATCCAGCAGCGCCTATCAAAGCCGCTTCGGCAGCCTGCTCAGAGCCTATGAACTGGTCGGCTTCACTCCCGACCGGGATTATCGCTATATCGAGATCAACCGGCTCCTGCGGCGGATGCATCCGCAAGTCCTGGCCGACACCGTTGCCGGGATCGAGCAGACTGGCGGCCGCGTGGAGCAAGACCCGGTCACCGACCTTTTGACCATCAACCGGGAATTCACCGCCTCGCTGGTGATCGTCCGCTGCCAGGAAACACCGGCAGGATCGCTCCGCTGGCATATCCGCCTTGATACGGGTCTCTGTCCGGACATCACCATCGCCGTGCGGATGGACCCGGCGAACGCTCAAGCGCGCGACTATTATCTCCTTCCCAACCGGGACATGACCGGGCCGAGGCTCCGCCTGGGTGAACACAACGGAATCGCGCTGGACTCCTTTCGTTTCGACACCCTTGAACCGTTGTTCGGCATGGCCGCGCGGATCGGATTGCTGGAGGTTGCATGATGGTGGAAAGTTCCGGTCAGGCCATCGAACTGATTCCGATGGATCGGATCAGGGTGATCAATCCCCGGCTGCGCAATCAGAAGGTCTTCCGGGATATCGTCGACAGCATTGCCGAGGTGGGCCTCAAGAAGCCCATCACCGTCACTCGCCGCGAGGATCAGAATGGCCCCCGCTACGACCTGATCTGCGGACAAGGGCGGCTGGAGGCGTTCCAGGTGCTTGGTCAGTCCGAAATTCCGGCCTTCGTGGTCGAGGCGGATTCCCAGGAACTCATGGTCAAGAGCCTGGTCGAGAACTGTGCCCGCCGTCTCCATCAGGCCATCGATCTGCTCCACGATATTGGCGGAATGAAACGCCGCGGCTACAGCGAACCGGAAATCACCAAGAAAACCGGCCTGACGCTGGAATATGTCCGAGGGGTGGTTCGCCTGCTGGAGAAAGGCGAAACCCGATTGTTGCGCGCCGTGGAATCGGGGCAGATTCCGGTCAGTGTCGCCGTGGATATCGCCGAGGCGGATGACCTTGGGGTTCAGTCCGCGCTTCAGCAGGCATACGAGCAGAATCTGCTGCGTGGTCGCAAGCTGTTGATCGCCAAGCGGCTAGTCGAGAATCGGTCCCGCCGGGGCAAGGGATTGAGGCCGACGGGACCAACCCGGAAAGACGCTCCATCATCCGATGCGTTGGTTCGAGCCTATCGGGACGACACCGAGAAGAAGCGGCTCCTGGTCCGTCGGGCCAATGCCGCACGCACCCGCCTGCTGTTCATGACCGAGGCGTTCCGGCGGCTGCTGGATGACGAGAATTTCGTCACCCTGCTGCGGGCCGAGGGGCTTGAGTCCGTCCCCCAGAATCTTGCCCGCCGCATTCAGCGGGCGGAGGTGGCTTGACCATGGCACGCAAGCCCCCACCCGGCCCCGTACAAATGGCCTTTGAACGCCGCAGCCAGCGCATCGCCTTTGCCGATATTCAGCCCCTCCGCCTGGTCGGTCCAGCAGTAAAGAAAACCCCGAAATATGCCCAGATCGCGGCGTCCATCCGAGATGTGGGAATCGTCGAACCACCCGTCGTGGCCAAAGATCGCTCGGAGGAGGGAAAATATCTGCTGCTCGACGGGCATCTGCGCATCGAGATTCTGAAGGAAATGGGCGAGACGTCCACCGATTGCCTGATCGCCACCGATGACGAGGGCTTCACCTACAACAAGCGGATCAATCGCATCGCCATCGTTCAGGAACACAGGATGATCCTGAAGGCTATCGAAGACGGCGTGCCCGAGGAACGGATCGCCAGTTCCCTGAATGTCGATGTCGCCTATCTCCGCCGCAAGACCGCGATTCTGAATGGAATCTGCCCGGAGGTGGTCGAGTTGCTGCAGGACAAACACGTCCCCATCAACACCTTCGACCAGCTGAAGAAAATGCTGCCCATCCGCCAGATCGAAGCGGCGCAACTGATGATCGCCATGAATAAATATTCGATCAACTACGCCAAATCTCTGGTCAGCGCCACGCCCGCCTCCCAACTGATCAACCAGAAGGGCGCGAAACGGATCAACGGCCTCACCGATGAACAGATTGCCCTGATGGAGGAAGAATCGGCCAAGCTGGACCGGGAATTCCGTCAAATCGAACGGTCTTATGGCTCGGACCACCTTGATCTTGTGGTGATCAACGGGTTTCTGGACAGGCTTCTGGGCAATAACCGCATCGTCCGCTACCTCACCCTGAACTATCCCGAATTGCAGGCTGAATTCCAGCGCGTGACCGACAGCCAGAAAAGTGCTGGCTGACCTCCGGCGACAAGGGTACCCGGACCCGGCCCGAATGGCAAAGCGCGGGGACTGTGGGAGACGCCGTCGTGGGGGATGGATCAAGCACAGGGTGGGGATGGCGGCGGTCCCGTTCGGAGCCCACAAACACAAAAAGCGGCCGACCGGGGGCTCTCCCCAGGTCGGCCGCGTCGTGCGAAGTATGGATTGTGCTACTTGCCAATGGGTGGTGCTTGCGCCAGCAGAGTGCGGGTCTGCTCGGAATCCGCCGAGCCGCCGAACTCAAAATCAAACGCGGTGGCGAACTTGCCCGCCAGCAGTGTCACCACCGAGATGATGCAGCCGCCGACGGCGGTGTTGCCGTCCACATGGCCGAACACCATGAAGCCGATCCCGCCGACAATGCCGAGTCCGGCGGTCACCAGCAGGACGTTGGCGCGAGTGTTGCTCCTGCCTGCTTTGATGAACTCGCTGTCCCTGGCACGGGCGTTCTGGCGGTCGACCAGGGTAGCGGTCAGCGTGGTGATTGCCCCGGTCATCTGCTGCATGCGTTCAGCATGGGCGAATTCTTGCGCCTGGGAGCGAAGCTGGAACACCAGATTGGGGTCGGCCAGCATCTCGCGGGCCTTGTCGGGATCGTCGGTGCCGGTGATGGCGCGGACGGTGTCGGCCAGTTTCCCGACCGCCTTCTCGGCATCGTCGCCGAACAGGCTGGCGATGTCCGGCGCCACGTCCAGCGCCACCTTGGCCAGCCCCGCGATGGGATTGGCGGCGATGGCGGCGGCATCGCCGAGGAGATCGAGCAGATTCATGGTCAGGCGCTCCCCAGCCCCATGCCGACCCCGGCCAGAATCACCTCTCTGGTGTAGGGCTGCTGGCCGTTCTCATGGCGGATGATGGCTTCGACCAATCCGACCATAGTGTCGGCCTTGGTCAGGTCGATGGCCTGATCGGGGGTTACGCCCAGGCGGGCGGCGACATGGGCGATATAGGAGCCGGTGTCGTTCTCGCAACCCGGCGCCCAACGGGTGATGATCCCCGTCACGGTGTTGAGGCCATGGCGGCGTTGATAGCCGAGCAGGATGCGGGCCAGCGCCCGAATGCCAGCTTCAGGGCTGACGAACTCCTCGAACACCGGATCGTCATCGGTGGCGCGCTCGCCTTGCCACTGAGTCTTGTCGCCGGGGGATTCCTTGATATTACCGGGATTGTTGAGGCGAATGCCACGCGGCATGACAGCGTCCTTGGTCATGGGGAACCTCCAATGAAAAAGCCGCCCGGAGGCGGCTGTGGGGAGTGGGTTCCAAGGGCCTCACGGCCTTTGGCGGGGAACGGGGCAGCGCCCCGCAATCAGTTCACATGCACTCGGAAATCCTCGGCGACGGCGGTGATCTCCACCTGCTCGGCACGGGGACGGATGGCGAGGATGCGGGCGGTCTGCGCCCAAGCCTGGCCTGAGCCGAAGGAGAAGTAGGTCCGCTCCTCCGAGCCGCCGGTATAAGGCGTGACGGTCAGCGGCTCGGCGAGACGCACCATGGTGGGCGCATCGGCCATTGGCTCGACCCGGAACGGCCCC